>MFWN01000020.1:14913-20982 GCA_001786395.1 Candidatus Pacearchaeota archaeon RBG_13_36_9 | reverse complement strand
CAGGTTTCTCTCCTTGTTTACCCTCTTAATTGTGTCGTCTTCATTCCATTCCACTATCCCCACTTCAGCATAATCCTCCCCTTTTGTGTTAACAACAAGAGAATAAAAAATACTTCTTAGATTTTCTTGCTTGGGCTTAACTGACTCAAGAGTAAAATTATGACTGGTTGTTATTTTAATGCCTCCAATAGAATTTCTCAAATTTATGCTAACTTCTCCATTACTGAAAGCAAGATTAATAGAATCCTCCTCTTGAATTTTTCTTTCACTCGTTTGAGCTGCTTGGGCATAGCCGTCTTTTAAGTGCAAAATCAAGTCATTTCCCTGTTTTCTTGCTATATAGATTCTGTTGTTAGGAAGAAGATTAACAGCTTCTAATCGCTCTTCAGCAAAGGTACAGTTAGTGGCACCTTCTAATATAAGATTGTCTAAATTTTTATTGTCATCTCTAGAATGAAAGACTCCTCCATGCCCGTGACTCTGCCAGCAGCCAATTGCCTTGTATCCCCTACTATTATATTTTTCTTTGGTATATAATTTATCAACAATATCTACTTCTCCCTTGCACGAACTCATTCTCTGATTATATGCGAGTATTGCATCATAAACAACTCCATCGTTTTTATCCCTTGGAGCAAGTAAATAACCGTAACTTTCCCTAGAGCAACCAGCTCCAAGGCAGACAATCTTAGCATAGCTGTGAATTTTCTCGAGTGTTTTTTCATTTATCACAAGTTCTATATTTTTCATCTTAAATGATAACTTATGGCAGCCCATCCCAAATAATCTATTATATCGTTTATATTGCCAGAATTTGGAGGTTGTTTTTGATCGCTGCTTTTACCTTCATGCATACAAAAATCAGTAATTTGTCCGTTATTATAGGGGGACTTAAGAATAAACGGGCCATCTACACCCCCTCTTTCAAGTAGATGCCTGCAAATAGGAGAAGAAAAAGCAACCTTCCCATTCCGCTTGGTAAGAGGAGTACCTACTGCCTTATTAACTATCTTAAGTTTGCCTAATTTTGTACCGTCAGCTGGAAGAAAATAAATATAATTATTCTTTGTATCCAAACCCAATTGATTATACTCATAAGAATATCTATGTCGTTTACATTCATTTAATAAGCCCGCTAGTTTACTATCTAAAAAAAGTTTTTTCTGCTCTCTAAAACTAAAAATTTCTTGTAGTACCTCTTGCCTTAATCTTTGTTCCAACCTTTTTTGAAAAACCCCTTCAAATTCTCCTATAGTGAATGGAGACTCCATTAGCCCATAAAGAGTATCTCCTATCACTACACAAGAATCAGTAAGCTTAGGAACTCTCTTTAAAGGATAAATTCTTTGATTTATTATTGCAATTCCTTCTTCTAATCCTGACAAAACACTCTTAGTTATTGCTTCATTTTCCTTTGCGCCTATCTCTTCTGAAATATCTTCATACTTCTGTCCTAAACATTTTTTAGTATATTTTAAATAAAAGCGCTGGACATTTAAGAGATAAAATCTAAGAAAATCATTTTTTTCTATTTCTGCGACCATTGACTTTCTATCTATTTTTTTTTGTTTTCTTGCAAAAGCAGACTTAAACCTCTCTATGTCTGCTTCTGATTTTTCAAAATAATTTTTTTCTAAGCTTGTTAGGGTTACAGATTTTTGCAGAGGGAATTTTCCGCCACAAAACCAAAAAAAACTCCCATTCTCTGTGCCAAGATTCCCAACACTATAACATTGATCATTAACCACCACAAACATAAAAGTTTCTCCTATTCTGAATAACTCTGACTTAGGCAACATACTCTAATTTAAGACCCAAGAAAGTTTACTTATCCTATGACATCCTGTGTGCCATACTCTATTACAACTTCGTTATTTGGGTTTAGATACTCTTCAACACCTTTTTCTGTATAAGGTATAAGTTTTCTATCTCCAGTTTGGTCTAGAACAATTGCCTGTGGTTCCACTCCAGAATCAACTATTTTCTTTATAAGTTCAAGTTCGCGTTTAGTCTTTCCTGTAACATTTGGGTTAGCTAAGGCTGTTTCCAAGATCCTTTTTGGACTAGCTCCCATTAGCTCCCCCTTGGTCATTGTTATAGGTAGAGTGTTTTCTCCAATTACTCTGCTCACATTTACTTTCACAAGTTCGTCTTTTCCCATCTTAACCTCCTTACAATTTCTAATTTTTTATTTAATTTTTTCATCTTATCTCGTCTCCTAAATTTTCTAAGGCCTCTGCAGTTTTTGTTTCATGAATTTTCTCTAGATAAGAGTCAAATTGTCTCTGGGCTTCTTGCATTACCCTGTCATCTACTTCCCCAGATCTGTAAGCGAAAGTCGTATCTTTTCCTCTACCGCACTCAAACCCCATTACAAAATCTACTTTCAAATCATCATCATCCATATAATTAACATGCCTAGAATAACTATCTTTAAGCCAGATATTTTTAATTAAGTGGTTTGTTTTCTTTCCTAAAAAATAATATTCACTAAACTTTACATTTTCATCTCCAATTTTTCCTTTAAAATGGTATTTCTGGTTGGTTTCTTTTCCATGACAACTCCAAAATAAGAGAGCTATAGACAACAAGGTTGCTAATGTCCCCTTCATCTTCTGAACAGCCCCCTAAGCAAATTTTTAACAGTATTTGCATAAGCATATTTCCCGAGAAATCTTATTCCGACCCCTGCTGCATATGCTCCCCCATAAGCCATAATTTTGTATGCTAAATCCTCGCAAGAATCTGTTCTTAGAAATTCCCTAAAAACATCTGCTTTATAGTATAAAGCCTGCTTAACAAACTCTAGAGTCTCGGGTGAAACAGCCACCATTAGTCCGAGTACTCCTCTGCCAAAACCCGAACTTAACCCATCATAAAGCCCCCCGCCAGCTGCAACATCCAACAAAAGGTTATCAAATCTATTATTGCTGAACCAATCCACCCCTAAAGAAAGCCCTGTGCATGCCATTATCCCTGCAAGATTTTTTGCATTATTCCTTCTTCTAGTCCCTTCTGTAGATTCAGATACTACTCCTGCCAAAGCGCTATTAAGGTCGTGATTCATTTATGCTCCACCTATTAGTAAATTTTGATACGAAAAAGATTTAGGTCCTATAACATAGCCAAAATAAAAAAAGCACAGAAACCTGCCCTGAATTAATGGCGCGGAAACTTTTAATTCCATATTAAACAGGTCAGTGTCTAAACAGATAAATAGATAACGTTTATCTCCAATCAACCAAAAGGTTTATTTAGGATTAAAGAGAGCTATATATATGAACAAACCTACTAATATAGCGGACGATAAAGTGAAGAATCTAATAATCCAGATTTTAAGTGAAGATTGGCCAATTACAGCTAAAAAACTTTATTATAAAATAAAAAGAACAGGCAAAAGGGTAACTTATCAGGCTGTTTTCAAGGCTCTGCAACATTTAGTCAGCCAAGGAATTGTTGAAAAAGATAAATATAACTATTTACTAAATAAAAAGTGGCTGTCTGAAACAGCAAATTTTTATGAAGATGTTAAAGAAAGTTATTTGGAAGAAAAGAAGAATTTTGCCTCTTTAATTTTAAAAAATCAGTCAATAACTTTTACATTCACAACCCTTTACAAAGAGATGACAGCAATTGCAGAAAGTTCCATAAAACTTAGATTCTTATCAAAAAAAGAGGGTTACGTTGGCTATGCAAAATTTAGCCAGCTCCCATGGCCTTTTGCAATAGGGGAAAAAGAGAGTGAATTATTTAGAAAAATGCTGACTGGCCTTAATAAAATTTATATTTTATGCGGAAATAAAAATTCTGCCAATAAATTAATCTACAAATATTATAAATCTGTTAATAAAAATGTTTATCTCAAATTTGATAAAAATATTGCGCAGGATCATGATACCTTAATTTTAAAAAATATTGTAGCTCAAATGTTTTATGAGAAGAACTTTAAAAAATCCCTTGATAAAGTCTATGCCAATCTTGAAAATTTCCATCAGAGCAATTTAAATGAATTATACAAGAATCTTTTTTTAAAAAAGACTAAGATAACTGCAGTTGTGACAAGAAATCCAGAATTGGCGAAAATCCAAAAAAAAGACATCCTGAGAAAATTCGGAAAGAAAGAAGGATAATCAAGAACTTTATTGAATAATCTATCTTGTAATTATCTCAATCCCATCTCTATTCTTAAGTACATACTCCTTGCCTACTGCCTGTTTTGTCCTGACATCAATTGCCTTTATAAAATTCTTGCCTAAATCAGTATGAAGCTTAAATGCAAAATCCAAGGCAGTTGTTCCAGGCGGAACTAAGAAACAGTCTGGAAGCACTCTTCCTTTGGAATCTGCAAGCTTGTTGACTCCTGCTGGAAATACTGCAATATACTTTAAAAAATTAAAGGTGGCGCTGTTCAGAACTTCCTGCACTCCTGTACTGCCAAACTTGTTCAAAACATTAGTCTTAATTGCTTCTAAGGCTTTTTTCTGCTTATCACTAAGCTCTCCCTTAATCTTAAAATCCTTGTCACCTGGTGTGTAATCTATCAGACCATGGTTAGATGCCTCTCTTAAAGCCAACTCAGAATCAGCAGAGCATGGAACTATAAAAGTTTCCGGATAAGTATCTTTTAAAATCTTTAAGTTCTCCTCTGCACCAGGCAGGTCCATCTTATTTGCAGCTATTATAATTGGCTTGCTTTTTTTCCTTATCTCCCTGACAAATTCTAAGATATGAGAATCTTTCCAGTCTTCCCCTTTCTCGCTCAATTCTAATTTCTTCATAATATCCTTAACATCATCTTCCTTGATTTTTAATCCAGACAGCTGATTAAACAGCTCTAAAGATAGTTTAGTTGCCCTGCTTTTTCTGACTAAAGAAGCCCAGCTTCTCTCCAAAATACCATAAATCCACATGTCAATCTCGTCTCTTAAAAACTCCACTTCTTCTGTGACATCATATCCTTCTGTTGGATTCCCTCCTTCGTCTGTCTTGCCGCTTGCATCCAGTATCTGAATAAGCAAATCCGCTTCTCTTAAATCATTCATGAACTCATTTCCCCTTCCCTTGCCTTTGTGCGCATCTTTAACTAATCCTGCCACATCCACCAGCTGCACAGGCACAAACCTTACCCCGTTTTTGCAATAGCCTGTTCTAGGCTGGCACTGCACCCCAAACTCCTTGTCTATGCAGTCTATCTTTACATACCCTATCCCTTGGTTGGGCTTTATTGTTGTAAAAGGATAAGGTGCTATAGCCACGTCTGCAAGAGTGCACGCCTTGAAAAAGGTGCTTTTTCCAACAGAGGGTTTACCTACAAGTCCGATTAGCATTTTGCCTTTATTTCCTCCCAAATTTTTTCAATCTCTTTCATCGATTCTTCAACTTCCTTATCATTAACAATTACATAATCTGCTCTTTCCATGCATCTTCCAACCTGCTGCCCCATTGGATTATCTTTATCAAAAAAATCTCTGTTATCCACCTTTAAAAATTCTTCCCATGTCTTTGGGTCACTTGGCTTTCCACGCTCAATAATTCTCTGGAAGCGCAATTTCTGGTCAGCATCTACGGCAATTAAAACAAAATCTTTTGCAGTATTCCCTAAAAACTCAGCCTCTCCTGCATTTCTTAGGCTATCAAATATATAATTTTTTCCAGGCTCTGTTTTTTTAAGAAGCATTTTCATCAAAGCTCCTGGCCCTTCTTTTTCCCTTAATTCATCTCCAAGGTTCTGCATGTTCCACCTGTTAATTTCAAGCCCTCTTTTTTCCAGCTCTTCTGCAAGCATCTTTGAAGTTTCAAAGTAGACAAATCCCTTTTTTCTTAAAAAATCAGTTAAAGTTTCTTTTCCAGCAGCAATTCTTCCGGTAATTCCTATTAACATGTTAGCAAGGTAAGAAAAAAGGGATATAAAAACTTAATTAAAGTAAATCACAATCTTTTTATCATCAAAACCTTTAAAAAACAAGGCATATATTAAATAAAAGAGGTGTAAGCCTCAGATTCAGTTCTGAAAAAAATAGAAAATGCATAGACATCATTTTGTAAAAGAACAAGAAAGTATAATTACGG
>MFWN01000020.1:8080-14902 GCA_001786395.1 Candidatus Pacearchaeota archaeon RBG_13_36_9 | reverse complement strand
GAAGACATGTTAAGTATGAAACATGAATCCGGAAAATTCCAAAGCGGGACATATGTAAGAAACAGTGAAGATAGTTTTGTAATCAGAAATTGCGAGGGAAGTTTAATTCTTGTTGATATATCAAGAACAGGCATAAATAAACTGCATATTGGAAATTTGCTTATGCGAAATCCGCATGCAGAAATATATGGTTCGCGAGGTGAGGGACCAAGAATTGATTTAAACAGAATAGATGTAAGATATGCTTCAGAAAGACTAAAAGAAATGGAAAAATGGAGAGATAAAGAATATAGAGAAAAATTAAGGCAGAGATATGATGCATTAGGCTGGTATTCTGTGCCTCATCGATTAAACCAACTAGACATCTCTCCAGCTGGACTAGAAATTAAAATACACAAAATGAAAGAACTGATTGATTATTTAGGAACCGGAAAAGAAAGCACTTTTGTCTCAGATACAGCCTTGGAAATAGAAGCAGGATGCAGTAAACTAACAGAAATTTCAGATAATGCAGCCTTATATTTCAAGAGAATAAAATCCAAAGACAACTCGCCAAAAATAATAGTCTCTTCTAGCATAATAGAATCTACAGAAGAAATATACTCTTTAGTCAAGAAAATATTTGAATTTGCAGAAAATCATCCTAATTTTGATTTTGAAAGAGCTAAAAAATACTGGGAAAATGTGGATTCATGGGGCGAATGCAGAATAGGGGATTATATTTTTACAAGATATGAAGCTGAATTTTTCAAGCATCTTAAAAGGCATTTTCCAAAAGGAAAAACAGTAGGTTCTATTTTTACTGAATTTAAAAGTCCAAGAAAATTAATTGATTTTGCCTGGGAAAAACTGCAGGAAGCAGGTTATAATGGAGAGAGAAAAGTAATAGGGCTGGATTTTCCATTACCAATAGGCCTAGAAGGGGTTGTCAATTTGTCTGACATTCCTTCCGGAACTGAAGTAAAAAGAGAAACAAGAGATGGAATACACAAAGTAAATGTTATTTATGGAATAGAAAAAAAACCTACAAATCATTTGGTTATTATTGCAGGTCCAACAACAAGGGGACACGGATTCATTTCAATATACCCGGGAAAATATTATCCTGGTATAGAAGAATCTCCTGGATTCTGGAGAACTCATGGGTTTATAGCATCAGATTAGTTTAACAAAAGAATGTTTTTTTATTAATTCCTCAATATTTTTCTCCTGTTTGTTACATACTTTTCCAATGAATTTTCTTGCCAGCTGATTCATGTTCTTAAACGCTTTTTCTCCGGCTAATTCCAAGCCATGAGCGATTATTGAATTATCTCTGGCTCTTATAACTCCAAACATTCTTCTCAAATCTTCCAGACTTTCTCCCTCCACAATATAATCTTTTAAAATAAACAAAAGAAGATAGCCGTCTTTCAGGCCTACTTCAAAAGAAGGCTCTTTTTCAAAACCATATAGCTCTTTTGTTAATCTTTTGTAGTCTCCTGCATATTTGGCTAAATCAGCATTTGAAGTTTCAATCCCGTATTCTCTTAATCTGTACTGGGAGATTAGCTCTAAAACCCTGTAAAGCCTGCTTACAGAATCTTCAAACATTCCAACCTCTGCTTTTCTTAAGGCATTAACATACAAATCAACTATAATATGCAAATTAAACTCATCATCTTTTTCCTTTTTATTCAGTATGTTAAGAACCTCCAGATTCCTGTAAAGTTCCGAAGATATTTTCAAATTATACTGCTTTGATTTTCTAACTGTTCCTTCCAGTTTACTCATAGCTGCCTTAAAATTAAAGGAGTTCCAGTGAAGATACGCTTCTGCTAATAGTTCCTCAATTTCTATTTTTCTCGGGTCTGCTATTCTTTCTCTTAGTTTCTTATAAAAGTAAATTGCTGCGCCATAATCATAATGATTAAACAATTCTCTTGCTTCCTGCCCTTCTAAATCCCCAAAAACCTCAAAAGGATTTTTAACTGTAACAAGCTTTTCAGTTCCCGGCTTTCCTCTTTTAATCTCATCTATCCACTCTTCATCAACGTAGACCAAATCAAAGCCAAAAAAAGCACCTACAATTCCGGCACCAACAGACATTATTCTCTTGCCCCTTGTCAAATCAAGTATAACTTTCTTATTATAAAATAAATCCAGACGTTTTCTTATTTTCTCATAAACATCAGCAACATCCATCTCATCATAATCAAGAATATCAACAACATATTGTGATGCTTTCAAATCAGTCTTTTCAATAATCTTATTTAAAAAATTATCCTTGAACTCTTTTGTCCCCAAAAAATAAACATTTTTAGGCTTAATGGAATTGATAAGGAGTATATAATAAGAGGATTCCAAGCCTGCAGGCAATATCAGCCAATCATACTCTTCTCGCATTTTATTGTTTTCCAGAAATCTTTTTTCTACATAAGGGAAAAGCTCACCCCAGTAATAAGAGCCAGCCTCTTCTAACCTGCAGCTCTTCACCAGCTCCAGCCACCCTTCCCTTAATCTTTCCAAGTCTTCCATTAAAATACTTAGTAAACCATCTATTAAATAATTTTCTATAGGACAAGACATAATTTTTAAGCATATACTTCCTTCTCAAAACCTTTAAAAACATCCTCCTACTTAGAATTTTATGAGCCTGTAGCTCAGCCCGGTTAGAGCACCGCTCTTATATGAGATTATTCCGCTAGGAATGATTTTTCAAGCATCACTAAAATTGCTAAGAAAGGCGGGGGTCCGCGGTTCAAATCCGCGCAGGCTCATAAATCCTAGTTGTAACTTAAAATTATGGAACGCACTTTATTTTTCGTCAAGCCTTGCTTTGATGAATATGATGAATGCATAGCCCTGCCTGCAAAGGCAAGAAGATTTACTCCCGAAGACAGAGAAGAAACAATCAGTTTTCTTGAAGAAAAATTAGGAAAAGATACTTTTAGAACACTAACTTGCAAGAGAGTTAAGGCTTCAAAAGAGTTCTGGGAACAATTTTATATACATGTTAAAACAAAATTTCCAAAAAGTTATGAAGCAATGTGCACTGATTTTGCAGATAAAGAGATAATTGTTTATGTTTTAGAAGGAGAGAATATTATTGAAAGAGTAAGAAAAATTGTAGGGCCAACAAAATATGAATTAAATATCGGAAAAGGAACATTAAGAGAAAGGTTTTCCAGTTCTTTGAATGTTTATAGGACTGCAGCACACGCATCAAATATAGAAGGGGTTAAAAAGGACCTTGAATTATTTGAACAATATGGATTATTTTAAAATGAAAACCCCTTATTTCCTTTTTTATCCAGAAGTGCTAAGAAAAAACTATCAGGAATTAAATGCCCTGTGCAAAAAGCATCTGAAAGATTTCAAAATAGCTTATTCTGTAAAGACAAATTCAATGAAAGAAGTAATAGATGTTTTAAGCAGTGAAGGCTGCGGGTTTGAAGTAGCTTCAATAAATGAAATCCAGTTGGCAAAGGGAAAATCAAATTTTATTGTTTTCAATGGCCCCTGTAAAACAGAACAAGAACTGAAAATAGCAGTAGAAAATAATTTCCTCATAAATATTGACTCAATAAGTGAAATTAACAAGCTAGCAAAGATTGCAAAAGGCAAAAGTATAGAGGAAGGACTAAGAATTGGAGAAGATAAGTTTGGAATTGAAAAAACAAAAATAAAAGAAGCAATTGAGTGCGCAGAATCAAAAAATATAAAAATAGTTTCTTTGCATTTTCATCCAGGAACTCAAGCGACTCTTGAAAAATATGAACAAGCAATTAAAGAACTATCAGAAACAATCAGCAATCTAAGTTTAAACCCCAAATTTATCGATTTAGGGGGAGGATTTCCAGATAAATTGCAATTAAAAAACTTAAATGCAAATTTAGAAGATTACCTAAAAATTATTGCAAGGTATTTTCCAGAAAAAACAATAATTTTAGAGCCAGGAAGGTTCCTTGTTTCAGATACACTTGAATTAATAACCAAAGTTCATGCAATCAAAGAAAAAAAGAGTATAAGTTATGCAATTCTTGATGCAGGCATAAACCTCCTGCCAAAATCCTCGCTTTCTCAGATAAGATTTTCAAAAATTAACAGTAACAATTCTAAAAGCAGCAAAAGATATGTTTTAGCAGGCCCGCTTTTATTCGCAAGTGATGAAATAGGGATATACAATGGAGAATTAGAAGAAGGGGATCTAATAAAAATAGAAAATACTGGTGCCTATTGTTATTCTCTCTCGTTTGAGATGTCTTATAAAAAACCAAAAATTATTTTAAGTAAAGAGCATTAATAAAAAATGAATTTTGACAACGCTTACAAAA
The DNA here is from genome assembly GCA_001786395.1 of Candidatus Pacearchaeota archaeon RBG_13_36_9. Lineage (GTDB taxonomy): Archaea > Nanobdellota > Nanobdellia > Pacearchaeales > GW2011-AR1 > MFWN01. The sequence goes on along the minus strand of MFWN01000020.1, from coordinate 10,586 downwards.
CAATGGTTAGGGCAAGTGTTGAAAGAAACACAATAGAAGTGCCTGCCCTGCTTTCCTGCCTGGATTTTGAGGGCTTAAACTGCCTGGAAATAGGCCCGGGCCCTCTTGCGCGCCTTTCTATTAAGCTTTCTGGGTTTGCAAGGCACATAACCCTATTAGAAAAAAGAGCTGAAGTTATTCTAGAGGTTAAAAACAGTGTAAGGATGACAGGTTTAGCAAGAAAGATATCTATTGCAGCCTACAAAGGATATGAACAAGGGCCTTTTTCATTTCAAGATAGAGAGTTTGATGTTGCTTATGCTGCCTGGCTTCCTCACAAGACATTCACAGACCCAAAATTCCTTGATGAAGTAACAAGAGTTGCAGGAAAAGATATTCTGCTTCTGCTCCCAGGAATGGATGGGGATGAACCAGAACTTGTATCCATAGTAAAGCCAGGAGAGAAGGAAAGAAGACGGGACTATAAAAAGCACATAACCTCTTACTTTAAAGGAAAGGGATATGAAGTAAAAACAAAATATGGCCTGCTAAAGCTCGACTTTAAAAATAAAGAAGAAATAAGGGATGTATTTTATTGCATGGCATTTCATGGAGAAGAGTTAGGGGACAAAAAAGAGCAGATTGATAAATTCCTAGATGCAAGAACCCATAATTTTGCAGATGGATTTTATATATTGCATGCTTTTAGATAACTTTTATGTCCAGTACATAGTGTTCTAGTTTAGGTGCGTATCCTTTAACTCTCTGCACATGCAGCAATTCAACTTTCATCCCTTTCTTTCCAGCCTCTTCTTTAAAATAAGCAAGAGTTTTTTCTATTTCCTCTTCTCTTTTGCTCTCATCTGAGGAAAGTATATCTTCATAATGAATAATTGTTCCTTTTTTTGAAATAGAAAGCGCAGTTTCAATAAAATCTTTAGGTGGGGGCAATAAGCCCATTACAATTCTGTCTGCCTTAATTCCCTTTTCTATGAGCTTTGGAACAATTTCTCTGTTATCTCCAAAAAAAGTCTCAACATTTTCTATTTTGTTAAGTTTAATATTTTCGTTTAAATAATAAAAAGCATCGGGGTTCCACTCAATTGAATAAATCTTGCCTGCTTTGCTTAATTTTCCAAGAGGAACGCTAAAATAGCCTATTCCTGCAAACATGTCCACAATAACCTCTCCAGAGGCCACTAGCCTGCTTAAGCGTGCTCTTTCACTTACATTGCCCTTAGCAAACATTAATTTCTTAATATCGAGCTTGTACTTGCAGTTATTTTCCAGGTGTATTGTTTCTGTTTCATCCTTTCCTGCAATTACCTTTAGCTGTGGCTCTCTGTACTTGCCAGTTATTGCCCCTGTTCTAACACAAACAGTCCTAGAACGTGGCAATAATTCTATCACAGCCTCTCCAATTACTTTCTCATGCTTGCTCAGTTCAGGTTTTAGATTCAATATAACAATCTCTCCAATTGTCTGGAATCCAGTAGGAAGAAGCTTTAGTTCCTCTTCGCTTAACTTATCTTTAAGCTTCTCAGCTAATTGCTCTTTAAATGATGGCATAAACTTAGAATAAGAAATTAGTTTATATAAGTTTGTTTAGGGGTTATGGTTTGGCGAGTTTCCAGAGGTTATCAAAGAAAATATTCTGAATCTCATTAAACTCTTTGTCCTTTATGATAAATCCTCTTGGATTTTCCTCATAACTGGCAAATGCAACCTTATCTTGATAAATAAATATAGCAGTTTTGCTTACGTCAATTCCTTTCACAAATCTGAATTCAGAATTCTTGACGTCCCGATTTTTTAAGAATTCTTTTTCTTCAGGAATATCAGAAAGAATTGTTTTTGTCCTGACATTTGCCTCTTTTTTCTTTCTGTAATAAATAATAGCAAAGCTTTCAGAAAATGCAAACCATTTTTTCCCAGCCCCCATAACCTTTACAATAGAATTTTTGGTCGAGAGTATATCATTTGTTATAACCTTAACCCCATTTTTTCCCTCAAAAAATTCAATATCATACATCTTAGGAACAGCACTTCTTATCTTTTCTAATTCTGGAACAATAGAACTTATTTTCTCTCTTTTTTGGTCTAATATGCTCAGAAGTTCATCTGGAGAAGCAGCTCTATAAAATTTAATTCCTTCTTTGTTAACCTCAGAAACAAGCCCTTTTTTCATCAAAGCCTGTAACACTCCATAAACAGTAGTCCTTATTAATCCTGATTTTGCCGATATTTCTTTTACATTAGTCCCCCCTTCTCTTAAGCATCCTAAATATACTTTTATCTCATTTTCATCCAATCCCAGCTCTTTTAATTCTTCATATTCCATACAAATTTCAGTATTTTGAGTTATTTAAACCTTATTATTTTTGTCTAGTTTAGACAAATAAGATATAAATACCCCTATTATTTGTTACTATTAACAAGTTGTAATTAAATACAACTTACCAAATAAAACAAACAAGGAGGAAAAGAAAATGATAAGAACAATCTTGAACGCTTTCGCAGGAAGAAA
>MFWN01000020.1:7869-8066 GCA_001786395.1 Candidatus Pacearchaeota archaeon RBG_13_36_9 | reverse complement strand
AATTTGTAAGATTAGAGGATTTTATAGACTCTCTTTCTGGGTTAGATGATTCTGTAAAGGTCGATATAGAATATATTGGGGAAACTTATGATAATACAGAAATTATAAACCCTAATGAAACTAGAAAGTATATAGAGGATCATTTTGAAGATTATTTGGGAGAGACTTTTAGAATTTGGACAATAGTTAAACACCAA
>MFWN01000020.1:5460-7833 GCA_001786395.1 Candidatus Pacearchaeota archaeon RBG_13_36_9 | reverse complement strand
GATTTAACTAAGAGACATTTAAAAGAATGTGAAAATTTTAGTATCACCAAAGTTGAAGGCAGGGGGACAGTTAAATATCTTATTGATATTTAATTTTTATTTCCTAAAATGTCCCCTAAATCTTTCACAATAACAAAGAAAATTGCCAAACATGGCAGTCAGGCAATAATTTGTATTCCTGAGGTTTTAAGGGATAAGCTTAAACCAGGTTTGCTTGTAGAAATAACAATCGATATAATTGAAAACTAGAACTGTAACTTTTTATTTCTTTTCCTTCTTTTCCTTCTTTTCCTCTTTCTCTTCCTCTTTCTCTTCTTTCTGCGGCTCAACACTTACAGGCCTCAACCTGAATAGTATCATCACCAATACAAATAAAATTAACAGCAATGTAACTTCCAGCAAGATGAAAAAACTGTTGGTTTCAGTAATTTCTGCGCCAATCCCGGCAATCCCTCCAGTTATTCCGCCAGTAGTATTTTTTATTTCTTCGGTAGTTTCTTCTTCCTCTCCAGTCTCGTTTTCTTCTATCTCAGTTTCATTTTCTTCTGGAGATGTTATATTTTCTTGAGGCAACTCCACCACTAAGTCTTCATAAGTATACTCTCCAAAATCAACTGAATCATTATCGCTGTTTTTATCAATGCAAACATGATAAGTCAAGGATGAAGTAGCCTTAAAGCTGACATTGCAAGAGTCATCTTTCAAAGCACAGCTTCCAACAACTCGCGGAGTTGAAGACCCGCATGGGTTGTTTCTTAAAGAAGCTTCTTTGCCTTCACAGTTATCTAACCCCGAGATAACAGCTTTTACACTGCCTCCCGACTGTGCAGGATTTGGAGAGAGCACTACACTAACTTCACCAAGGCAGGTTTTCTCTGCAACAACAGAACTCTTCCCAGATTCTAAGGGAAGCCCTGAAAATTTGATTATATTATCAGAGTCTCCTCCCGCCCCGGTTATAGACTCTATCTGCAGTGAAAAGTCCCCCTTTGAAGCGTTTTCTTTCATCCTATAGACTATGATAAGGTTTTCTTTAACATTTTTTGTTAAGAAATAATCCAAATCTATTACAGCCCGCCCGTTATCATCTTTATAAGCTGGCTGAGAGTCCCCAATTAAAGTTTCATTATCGCCTAACTTTCCATTGCCGTCTTCATCAACATAAACTTCCAAGGCAGAAATTTCAGTATCATCCCCATTCCCAAAAGAACTCAAGGTCATATTAATCAATTCTACATCCTCCCCGCTGGCAGTTAATGACAACTGCAGCATTTCGTTTATGAAATCCGGCTCCTCTGGATCATATTGCCATTTATGGTCTCCTATGTTACTGCTTCCCTTTTCTGCTTTCCCGCTTCCCGCAACAGCCTCAACTTCAAATCCGGGTCCGGAAAAACTATCTATTTTATCAATAAGTTCATCATAATTTCCATTTTTATTACAGTCTACAACAATATCATACTTCCCGTTATCAGGATTTTCCCAAATATTAGTTAAGGGAACAGCAGAAGAAATAAGCACAACTGGCTCGGGCGCTCCTCTAACATCATCTAAAGGGTCTCCATCGGTCCAATTATCATTGTTTTCAACAATATATAGGTCTATTTCGCTTACAGTATCGCATATAAACTTGAGGCTCTTTACATAAACAGATTCTGAACTTTTGAATTTGTTTTTCTCAACCCCTGCAGCAGATGCGCTCCAGGGATTTGTTGACTGTGCAATTACAAAAGACAAAAGCAGAATTGTGCTTATTATCGATAATACAATGAGCTTCCTCGTTTTTTTCATCCTTCCTTAAATAAATACCCATTTATAAACATTATTGCAGAGGAAAATATATTCTTGGAGCTATGAAATTTTTTCTTGAAAAAAAGTAGTAATACAGAAAGTTTTAAAAATACCCGAAATATCTAATATACATGGCAAAAAAGAAGGTAGCAAAAAAATATGCCAATAAAAAAGAAGACAGTAAGATTTACGCATTTCTTACAGCGTTTCTTTCAATAATAGGGTTTATAATAGCCATGATACTATGGAAAGACGACGACTTAGTTATGTATTACGCAAAACACAGCCTTATAATATTTATAGGGTGGGTTATAACCGCTTTTTTAAGGGGCATACCCGTTTTGGGCAATATACTGATGGTGCTGGTACTTGTAGTCTGGATAATAAGCTGGGTATTTGCACTAACTGGAGAAAAGAAAGATATGTGGGTTTTAACTCAGTTGGCTGAAAAAATAAATTTATAATTTTTTCTTTTGTTTTATTTTTTATTTTTATTGTGAAAACTCTGTGTTAAAAAGGTTTAAAAACCGAAAATCCTTTTCAAAAAGTCTTTAGAGTAGGACTAAAGAAGTTAATCCTATA
>MFWN01000020.1:0-5387 GCA_001786395.1 Candidatus Pacearchaeota archaeon RBG_13_36_9 | reverse complement strand
TTCTATTGAACATATTTGCAAATTGAAAAGTAGCCATAGTGTAAGCCCAAATCTCTTCATGTTCAATTTTAACATCTTTTACCCCATGAACAACTTCATGTCTTACATGAACCATTCTAGCAATCGTATAAAAACATTTATTTGCAGAATACAAGTCTAGGAGTATTTTATCATCTACCATATATTCAACTATCAATTTATTTATTGCTTTGCTTACATTGAGATTATCTAAACTTCTGTTTTTTTGTTTAGATATTAACTTTAAATTTGATTCCATCTTTTCTTTATCGCTACAATCTTTATTCAAATTTTGTCTAACTTTCTGAGAATACTTATTAAATTCAATTGATTTAGCAAATTCATGAATATGATTCATATTTTGAAAATTCATATATTCTGCTAAAATATCTCCAACAGAGATATCTTTATCTTTTATTTCTTGTAATTTATTAAAATTAAATTTTAGTTGTTTAATCTTTTTTATTTTAAATATCCTTCCTTGATTTAACATTTTTCTATTAAACATTTCCTTAAAGAGTTCTGTAAAATAAGCTTCTAGACAAGAAACCAGATAAGTGATATACATCTTACGTATTAATTTATTATCATTCTTAGAAAACTTTTGAGTAAATACTCTTCCATAAAGATGAAATGCATTTAGAATATTATTCTTAAAAGATTCATATACTTTTGCAGATTTATATTTTTTACTCTCTAAAATTTTTTGCTTCTTCATAATATATCCACAAATCAATTGTATTTAGATTTTTTCATATCTAAATACTTATTAATAATCCATTTAGTTCTTCTAGAGATTTTTAGTTTGCTATCGGGTTTCCAATAATCGATATGTTTTATCTCATGTCTTGGTTTGGCATGGCCATAAGCATTTATTAAGAATACTTTAGCATGATTTTTCACGCCTCCCTTTCTTGTATGCCATATTCCTCCATGATAACTAAATAAATAAATCCTTTTCTTAGCTATTAATCCTGTTTCTTCTCTTAACTCTCTCACAGCTGCATGCTTTCTACTTTCTCTATTGTTAGCTCCACCTCCGGGAAGAGTAAATACTTTTTTTCTTCCTGAAACAACTAAAATTCCCTTTGGAGTATCAACAAGGGCAACACCTTTTTTTCTTATTCTTGTCATCTTAGACTTTAAACATTTTTTCTATTTTTATGAATCCCCTTTCTCTTAAAATATTTATCAAAAATAAAATAACAACAAATAAGAAGAGAAACAAAATTGCTGAAAGAGGATACTTATCTTTTATACCGAAATAAACAATAGCAAAAATACCAAATATAACCCATTTTATTGAGTCGTAAAAAGTTTCATGGGAGGCTTTTTCTAAAACTTTATTTTTCATTTACTCCTCCTTTGAATAAAAAGGTTTCTCAACAAACCCAAACATCTTAGCAATAACATTTCTTGGGAAGAGTTTTACTCTAACATTATATCTCCTCACAACCTCATTATAATATTTTCTTTCATTTAATACCTGAGCTTCTACAATACTAATACTCTTTTGTATATTTTGAAAATTTCTATTAGCTTTTAATTGAGGATATCTTTCTTGAACAACTAAAAGTTTAGAAAGAGCAGATTCTAACATATTTGCAGTTTTGATTTTCTCATTTGTATTCTGTGCCTTTCCCCATTGAGAACGCAATTTTGCAACTTCTGTAAAAGTTGAACTCTCATGTTTTGCATAACCCTTTACAACCTCAACTAAGGCAGGAATCATATCAAACTTCTTTTTTAGAACTGCTTCTAAATTTCCTGAAATCTTATCTACTTTAACTAGATGCCAAGTAAGTTCATTGTATGTTCTATAAATAAACCTGACTATTACCAAAACTACAATAACAGGAATACCAATACCAAGAATTAAACCCCAATTCATTTTTTGTCCTCACTAAATTTAACTGCTTTTTTGTAATATTCTTCATCCTTGTTTAAGTTCTTTGGTTTAATTTCTGCTTTAAAATATTTTACCATTTTCTTAATTGCTTCTTGTTTTGTTTTTAAGTTGTTCACTAACTTGTATATCTCGACAATTTTGTCTTCTTCCTCGTCTAAATCTATTTGTATTTTTGTCATTTTTCATTTTGTATCATTATATAATATGGTAATATATGGTGGTATATAAACCTTTCGGTTAGAATTAGATTAAAGAAATTTTTAGATAGATAGAAATTGCAACAACTATAATTATCGATATCGATCCGTACAAGAAAAAACAAATCTGATAAAATTCTTTTGGCAACTTCCATTTAGGAATATAAGCAATTATAGCAATCAATCCCATAATAGACCCTCCGTTAAGATACCACTGCATCCATGTTGGAAGGTTGGACCAAACAGAAAAAAATATTTGCCATAAGAAAAGAGCATTTACAAATATGGCAGGTCTTCCAATATGACCCTTTCTAAATTCTGCAATACCTGCAACAAAAACTCCTATTAAACCTAACAAAAAATACCTTTAGGGACATTTAAAATTAAAAAATTTGGAAATAAAGTTATAGTCATTTTAACACACACCTAATTTAACTAAAGATTTTCCAGTTTCATATGCAGTAATTGCTATTCCTGCAGTTGGAAGGGCCAAGGATATGATTCCCTTTCCTGCTGAAGAAAAATTGCTTTCTCTTTTTCTACAAAATTTATTAAGCTTACATTTAAAAGAATTCTTATTTTCTTTTCTTCTGCAATCTATTTTGTTTTTCATTTTAAATTATCACAGCTGATCCACTTAGTGTATAGCCATAATTAGTTGATCCTCTAATCTCAGGATATTCTTTATGAGTTAAGACACCTTCTTTAAAAAAATCAACATGGTTTTGTTTAGGATTTAATGCAAACACATGCGCACCAGAAGTCGCAATGTTAAAATCATTTTGTGTCCAGGTTTTTACATTTGGTTTTTCCATAACACTTTCAATAAAATTATTTTCTGCTCTAATTATTATTAACTTAAAATCACGCTCATTTTTAACCATATCAAAAACTTCCTTTTTCTTTTTCATTCTTCCAAAAATTTCCTTCCTTGTTTAATTATTCTAAACTTGCCTAGGTCCTTTAAATCTTGTTTTAGTTTTGATATATCTTCAGGGGCTAAGAATCGCTTTTTTTCTTGGATAACAAAACTTACTAAAACATTTGTATCTCCCTTTCCAACTGGGCTCTTTTCAATATCGAAATAGATTCTCCATTTCTTTCTATCATCTTCAAATTCTTCTGTTTTTCTTTCTTCGTTCATCTCAATAGTCTCCTTTTATGCCTGACTTTTGCAACAACTCTGCCATAAGATCTGCCGATTGGCTGAACAGTTACGATCTTGCCTTGAATTTTCCTTTTCATCTGGTCTCTTTGTTTCCTGCCTAAAGCAGTGTTTAGTTCTGCTCCATGCATGCCATCAATTCTTACAAAATTGCTTCCATTTACTTTTGTGTATGTTTCAAACGTGTCCTTGTCTAGCACTCTTTTAACTTTTCTTCTCATTTTGTTTATACTCTCTCAATTATTATTGAGATTATCTTTATTTTTACTGAGATAGTAACATTTATAAACTTATCTATTCTTAAATATATATGAAAAAAAAAGATGGAGGTGGCAGTTATAGCATTTATTTTGACAAAATTAAAAATTTCTTGGAAGAAGGTCCTGCTTCTATAAACGATATTTGTAAAGAATTAAAAATTTCTTGGGCAACTGCAAAATCAGTTATTGAAGAGCTTAAAGAAAAAGAAGAGTTGAAAGAAATTGTTACATCAAAAATAAGAATATTCAAGTTAGCAAACGACCCTGCTTTTTACGGAGTTCCATTAACTAAAAAACAAAAAAATGATGCATTGTTTCTTTTTGATGTAATTAAAAAAGAATGGAAAAGTCAGGAGAAAGATAAAGGTCCTTTATTAGCAACAACTCTTCAGAAAATTGCAGTAGATGTTGCTAAAAAATGTGATTGCGATATTCCAGTAGTTTCATTTCATTATGGTCTTGTTGTCCCAGTGGTTGCAAGTCCGTATGCTAATTTTTCTAAACCAACAAATCATAAACAGATAACAAAAGTAGTTATTGAGATACTGCCTTCTCATCCTAATAAATATCATAAAGAAATAGAAAAACAATATTCTGATTATAGATTAGAATTATTTATAGCAAAACAAAATATTCTATCTCTTTTAAAACAATGCAATGGTAAATTTGAAAAAGAAGAAATAAAAGATTCTTTCTCAAAATTTTTATTATTATGCCCGACAGATAGCAAAGAAACAAGATTATTTAGCTTATGTTCAGATTTTATAGATAAAGTTTATGGGTTGGTTCTAACCGAGAATTTTCAAAACAAATTAGAAGATATCAAAGAAGGATTTAATATTTTATGGGATTATGTTACGACTTATCTTTTCTTTAAAGAAATAGCACCATATGTGAGAAAAGGAAAACAAGAGATTTTTGAATACATAAAATCCCTTCAATTACTTTCAAAAAAATCCAATGTAGAAGAGAGAATAAATTACCTTGATTCCTTAGTAGATTTAACTAAAGAAATACAGCTTCCAATGGATGATGAATCAGTAATGATTAGAAAGATATTATCCGAAGGTGCTGAAGAAGAATAAAATGAGATGGTTCTTAGACATGTGTATAATTCTGTACTATGTTGCACAAGATAACAGCTATTTTTATAAGAAGAGTTTTGAATTATTAAACCAAAATAAAGGGAATATATTTTTAGTTTGTTTTTACATAATTGATAAAGATATTCCAAAATATCTTAAAAGACAAAGGATCATAATCGATGAAGTCTTAAAAAAGGTTAGAGATGAAAATTATATTTTTGGAAGTTCTGATGATGGCTCTTTTTTATATGATAGAGATAAACAAAAAGCAGAAAAGCTTTATCTTCAATCAAAATCAGTTAAAGATAAAATTACTTTCATAAACAAAGTTAAAGAATCTCAAAAAGGTCAAGAGTTATTAATAGAATATTTGCTTAAAACAAAAATAGAAAAAGTTATCCCAATAGGAGAGATAGACCAAAAATTAAGAAGCGCTATCTTTACTTATTTGGAAGGAAATATTTCTGATGCAAATATTTTAGCTTCAGGAGTTCAAGAGCATAAAAATAAAGAATTAGTTCTTTTGACAGGGGATAAAAACCATTGGACAAAAGATAATTTGCAATGGGCTATTGAAAACAATTCTGAATTAGATTATGAAATTCCCCTAATTAAGTATATTCAAAATATATAATCAATAAAAACAGAAAACTAAATACCTGAATTTACCCTAGTTTTTGGTCATTACACCTAATTTCTTTAAAATATCTTTTTGTTTTGGTTCAAGGGGAACATGAACACTCCATTCATGAT
>MFWN01000019.1 GCA_001786395.1 Candidatus Pacearchaeota archaeon RBG_13_36_9 | reverse complement strand
CTTTATACTTTAGAACATAAATCTTTAAAAACAAAGAAAAACTAGTAAAACAGCCCTGGGAAAAGAGTTCTGATAGGATTAAAATGTCACTTTCAGAAAAACTAAAAGGCTACAGCATTAATTTGTCCGGAGAAGTTTCAGAAGAAACCAGGGCTGGAATTGCAAAAGCTGTCAGTGAGTCCATAGATGAATCAGAAGAAAAAGTAATTACGCGTTCTGAGGTTGTTGATGCTGTCTGTTCTTTAGGAAATGTTTATCACAACTATCAAAAAGAGCGTATAGTCCAAAGATATCTTTCTGATATTTCCAATCGTTTGGTTGGAAATGAGTTTATTTATTCTATTCTTGTGAGAGAAATTATTGTAGAATTGGCAAAGGAGGGCTGTTTTGGGGAGCTTGACTTGAAAAAAGATGCTCAAATTAATGTCAGAGAAGATAAAGGAGCTGAATTTTTTACAAAATCTGCCTTATTGTGCAAATCAAAAGAAAGAGTAAAAGCTTTTGTGCTTAGAAGAGTGAAGAAGCTCCCTCCTGCTTATAATTTCATGTGCTCAAGAGAGCCAGTTGAGCCTGCTGAAAAACAGGAATAAATTAAAACGCTGCATTTAAATACACATTAAAAATAATCTTCACATGGAACCTGAATTAGAAAGCATAAATGCATATGTGGAATTCAGAGCATGCTTAGAAAAAAGGAGGGTTTATGAAGCATGTAAAGTGCTGAGAAAACATCCTTCTCTAGTTGGATTAATTGGACTTAAAGAGATTGGAGAAACTTACGTGGAAATAAGAAAAAAAGCTCCAGAACATGCAGATTATTTTAAGGAATTAATCTCAGAGAGATGCAAAATACTGGGTGAAATTATAGAGCAGGCAGACGCGCTGTCAGAGGCTCATGAAAACTACTGCCTTGAAGATTCTTTAACCCAGATAAGCCATAAATCTCAGGAAAGTATCATGGGAATGACCGGAGAAAGAGCAAGATAAGTTTTAAAAGAAACAAAACTTCTTTGTTGCATGAATAAAGTTATTAAAAGCATCAAGAAAAATTACGGGCTTTATGGCTTAATATTAATTCTTTTATTTGCATTTTTTCTGAGGGTTTACAGCCTGGGAAAGCCGCCCTTGTGGGTGGATGAGGCAACTTCCTCGATGGCTGCAAAGATGATTCTTGAGAAAGGGGTGCCTGTCTTTGATTCTGGCCTGTTATACGGCAGGGCTTATTTTTTCCACTATGTCCAGGCATTCTTTTTATTGTTTGGGGAAAATGATTTTTTTGCAAGATTTCCTTCTGTTATATTCGGATTATTAACAGTTATGCTGGCTTATTTTATAGGGAAGGAATATTCCAAAAGCGGAGGATTAATTGCAGCCTTGTTTACAGCTGTTTTTTACCTGGAGGTTTTTTATTCCAGGCAGGCGCGTTTCTATCAGTTATTCCAGCTATTGTTTTTTTCTTCCCTCTATTTTTTGTATAAAAGCAAGGAAAACCCCAAATGGCTTTATTTGGCAACAGTGAGTTTTATACTCTGCCTTGACACTCAGATAGCTGGCTTAGTTTTAGCGCCTTTTTTTATAATCCACATTATTGTTTACAATAAAAAATACTACAGGCTTTTTTCCATAATTCCGGGCATGTATTTAATCAAAAAATTTATCCCTGCAAAAAGCCTCTCTTCAGAGGAAACCACAATCAATTACGCTTCCCAGTACTTTTCCTTCACAGGAAACATGAGATACCTTCTTATTCTTTTTATTCCGGGAGTTGTCTGGGCATTTTTAAAGAAAAAAAGGCTGACCCTTCTTATGGTTCTGCCTTCAGTTGTGATGCTAGCCGGAATTTTTTCCCTGAAAACTTTTGCATTAAGATATGCTTATTTCTTTGCGTTTCCCCTTATTCTGTATACATCTCTTCTTTTTTCATTTTTATACGAGAAACTGGGAAAATTTATGCTGATTGCCATTTTCCTTGTTTTAATTGTTCCAAGCAATCTCATTTATCCTCAAACTTATGTCAATTTAATTCTTCCTATAGACTACAATTACAACGATTATTCTGCGCCTGAGATAAGCCTGAAAGAAATTCCAGAAAATATACAGCAGGCATTAAAAGAAAATACAGCAATAACTTATTTTTCCTCGGGTTTTGAGTGGTACATTAAAAAGCCAGACTTTGCAATAGGGTTTTCAATGGATGGAAGGGGAAAGGACCAGATATCTTACAACACCTCTGATGGGAGAACTGTAGATGTTTATTCTGGAGCTCCTATTTTATCAGCTGCTCCGGAAAAACCCTACTATCTTGTGGCAGACGATTTTTCAACAAGCAAGCTAAAAGAAGAGCAGAAAGAATTTCTTGAAAAAGCCACAGAAGGCTGTGAAATTGTTTATGAGAACAGGGACTTGAAAGTATTTGAGTGCCTGAACGAAGACGAGGCAAGAGTTGCAAGGGTAATTGATGGAGACACTTTTGAGCTGGAGGGGGGCGAGATTGTAAGATTGATATGCATTGATGCGCCTGAGCAGGGGGAAGAGGGGGCAGAAGAGGCAAAAGCCTATGTTGAAGAGCTAATTCTAAACAGGATTGTAAGGCTGGAGAAAGATGTTTCTGAAACAGATGCCTATGGAAGATTGTTAAGATATGTTTATACTGGAGACTTATTTGTAAACAAAGAGATGGTAAGCAGGGGCTATGCAGAAGTTTGGAGGTATGGAAATGACACTAAAAAATGCGATGAAATTGAAGGCTAAGTTCTTTTTCTTTTTGGAGGACCATAGAAAACAAAAGAGTAAATCCTATGACGTCCTTCTTTGAAATGCTCTGATGAAGCCATAAAATGCGTTGGGTAAATGCCCTCAGACATAAGATTCCTTCTTGCCAAATTAAGGGCATGGTCTCTATCCTCGTCTATTGAAATCCTCCCTCCAAGATAAATCTTCAGTATTACAGGAGTAGTATACTGCTCCAATCCTAATCTCCTTATACTGCTTACACTACTTATCTCCCTAAGCTTTTTTAATCTATCTGTCATTTTTAATTTATTTTATCAGTTGATGTTAATTTTTAAGCATTATCAACCTAGATTATATATTTTGATATTTCTATGAACCTCCCTGTGCCAAGAGCACAGGGCATCCCTAGGTGAAATCAAATAGTTTAAGCTGTTCTGCCTTTCTTCCCTGCTTTCTGATATATTCTCTTATTATATCTGCATTTATTCCTTCCCCAACTGTTGCCACATAACCGCCATCGCTCCAGAATTCTCCACCCCACAATTCCTTCTTTAGATCGGGATAATTTTCAAATAGTTTCATAGCAGTAATACTTTTTACTAATCTAAAAATCTGTGAGGGGGCATATTTAGGTACAGATTGAAGCATAAAGTGGACATGATCTTCATCAAAACCGATTGTTTCAAACTTCATTGAGTATCTCTGCTCAAAACCCTTGCAAGTTTCAATTATAAATCGGCTATACCGCTCATCAAGAAATAAGTCTTTTCTGTATTTAATGCAGAATACGAAATGATATTTTATCCTAAAAACCTTGTGATAAGATTTGGAGAGTTCATTTTCCATAAGAAAACTAAGCATTTTCGTTTTAATAGTTTTTTGCTTTCACCCCGTGCCAAGAGCACGGGGTATAACGATTAATCAATTTAAAGTGGTAAGATAGATTTAAATAAAAAATAAGCCTTAATTGAGGATGAAAAGGGAAAAGATAATCGGTATTTTGTTGCTTGTTTTTTTATTTCCTTTAGCATCTGCTTTTTTGTATGAAAATTCTCCAAAATTCATGGTGGAAAAGGCGGATTTTGAAACTTCTGAGTCTCAGAGCCTGTATTCTCAGCTGGCAGACGGAGGATTAAAAGTGGATGTAATCTGGCCGCTTCCGGGATATTATTATGTTACAGATTTCCTGCAGATTGCAGTTTATACAAACAAAATTGCAAACTGCACCTATGATTTTAGCTCTTCTATTAGCGGAATGTACGAAAATGGAACATACCATTGGGATTACATATATAATCTAGCAGACAACATGGAAGGCGAACCTTATGAAATAGATTTCGAGTGCACAGATTCTCTAAGCACTGAATACAATGACACCTGGTTTTGGATTAACAACACAGAATATTTAGATAGGTATCTTTTAAGAGAAGGCATTGGAAGCTATGAATATAGGGGAGCAGAATTATCCTGGGAGGGCAATGATAATGGGCTTCTTCAGGTTTATGGTGCAGTCTATAAAAAAAACAGCGCAAGCACCTTTGTTCAATTTCTTGTTTTTGATGATGCCAGTTCTGTTTCAGATTTTATCAGTAATGAGGTAGTGCTTAACATAGAGGATAATTACTCGATTATCGTTATCAACAAGTCCAACATGTATTTTGTTCAGGAAGGCAAGGACAAGTATTATATCTGGAACAGCAAGAACTTCTTAGTTTCTATGGTTGTTTATTCTTTAGTAAATTCAAGCGTGGATGCGCCCACTGAAGTTATCAATGCGTATCTTGGAAAATATCCAGGAGAATTAAGAAACGGGATTTGCGGAGACGAAAAAACAGATATATTAAATGAAGAAGGGCTTACAGAGGAATGCGATAAAAACTCGCTTCAGAGGGATTGCGGCAACAATATCGGGGAGTGCAAAAAAGGAAAAGAAACAAGAATCTGCAACAGCAACTGCACCTGGGGGAGATGGGGAAACTGCACTGCTGTTGTTCCTAAAAAAGAAATATGTGACGGCAAGGATAACGATTGCGACAATAGGACAGACGAGGATTTTTCAAACTTAGGAAAGAACTGCTCTGCTGGAACAGGAGCATGCTTCAAAGAGGGGAGTTATGTATGCTCTACTGATAAATTGTCTGCCAAATGCAGCGCAACTGCAGGAACTCCTTCAAAAGAAAACTGCACTGATACTCTTGATAATGATTGTGACGGACTTAAGGATTTTAAAGACCCTGAATGCATCCTTTTCAAGCTTATTTCTCCAGTGAATAAGTCTGTTTATTCTCAAAACAAAATCCTTTTTGACATAATCTTAGGATATGAGATGGATGAGCTGGGATTTTCCTATTTTGAAGAGAGAGGGAGAGAAAAAGAGACAAGGCTCTGCAGGGAGTGCAGCTCTTACAACAAGAATTACACATTTAAAGATGGAAAGTACAACCTTAATATAAGTTCCATGGATAATGGAACAACTGCTGAAAGCAAGCAGGTGTCTTTTATTGTTGACTCAACTCCTCCAAAAATATCCAGGATGCTTCCAAAGAAGAACTCTTTTACAAACGGCTCTAATTTTTATCTTAGATATACAGAAGAAAACTTAAAAGAGGTTTTAGTTACTTATAATCCTACAGTCATTATCCGGAGCTGCAACAAATCAGGCAAGGACCAGGAGTGCTGGTTCAGCGTTAATTTAAAAGCTCATGACGGAAAAGAAATCGAGTACTCTGTAAATATTAGTGACATTGCCAAACATACAACAGAATCCAGGCCAGTAAAAATTAAAGTTGATACCACTGCCCCTAAAATAAACAACCTTAAAAATATGCTGGAAAGAACAGATGGAAGCTATGCTTATTTTAAGATAAACATAACTGAAATTAATTTAGATAAGGTGGAATATTATGACAATAATGATACAAGGGCCAGATGGAGAACTGCATGCTCAAGATTAACTGAAGGAATTTGCGAGAAAAAAATCAGGTTTATTGGAAGCAAAGTTAACATGACAATAGCTGTCATCGATAAGGCAGGGAACAGCCAGATTGTAAAAATACCCTGATGAGGAATTAATTATTGACAAGCGAAAGACATAAGAAGGCCTGAGTTATAGCTAGCTAACATGGTATCAGCAAATATTGCTTATAATGAGTTTGTAGATTCTGAATTAGTTGAAAAAGTTGTAAAACCTGCTTTCCTGGAATTAGGATATGAAGTGACAAATTACCATTGTGTTGGAGAAGCTGCTTATCCTAACCCAACGCTGATTAGCATAAGAGAGAATCCCAGAGAAGGCGAGAAGAAATGCCTTACTGGAGCATTAAAAGATTTGCGCAGCACTGCTGAAACAATTGCTAAAGGAGCAAAGGCAAGCCGCGAAAGAGCAAACACATTAGAGAATTCGTGTATTTGGCTGGACAATCCCAATATAATCGGAAGTTATAGTGATAATGAAACTGCAGAAACTTTATTTCCGCAGGTGGCTTTAGAGTACGCTATCCAAAACGTTAATGAAGTTTTAGGAGACATCAAAGATGAATTGAACAGTTTTGGAGAAGCATTGAAAGACTTATAGAACTACCAAAACTTATAAAAACCCCTTAATGTTCAATTAACTATGAAAAAGAGAGTGAAAAAGAGGGCAGAAGGGGGAGGAAAGAAAAGAGGAAGAAACTCTGAGAGGAATGCTGGAAAAAGATTTAATAAAGCAGGGTTTTATGACTTAATTCTTAAGATTATAGTTATGCTGTTTCTGGCAAGCCTGGCTGCAGCAATATACCTGGGCATTAGCAGTCCTGTGGCAGCTTTCTTCTTCGCTGCATTTATAATAGCTGTTCTTTTTTTTACACTTGCAATCCTGCATTATTCTGTTAAAAAGAGAGCTTATTTTACAGCAGTGCTTATTACTGTGCTGGTAATAGCCGGGATAATAAACTATGCTTTTTTCCTGTATCTGGCCCTTTTTACAGCTGTTCTTTTTTATTTCATAAAACTAAGAAGAGAATTTAAGGGATAAAGCAAAAGAGTTAAAAAGCTGCTTTTTTTAGGGTAATTAAGGAAGAAGAGTTCTTGATAAGAAATTAAAGGATGTTTGAACTGAAGGATCAAATGGGAAGAGCAAATACTGCAGATAGGCAAGAGGCAATAAAAGCTACTGATGCACTTGTTGAACAAATAGAAGCCTTTCCAAAAAATCCGGGGCCATACAGAAGCCTTTATGAAGTTGGAGTTAGTTTGCTAGATCTTCTGGAAAACCGGAGTTCTAGAGGGATTATATTCAGAGAGATTACTGGGGATCTTGGAGATTCTTATGTGATCGCATTCCACAGGAGATTATTTTTCAATCACCTGTATGTGGTACTTAATCCTATGAAGAGAAGGGGCGGAATACATATAATGGAGAGGAAAATATTTCACAGGCAGCCAATTGCTGCATGGAGATATAAATGCGGCGAGGGGAATCAAATAACTGAAGCTCCTGATAGGATTGACCTGGACCTGTGATGGGACTTTGGAGAAGACAATTATAGAAAAAGATAAAACTACTTCTCGGTTGTTAAAAAACGAAGAAAAAATTAAATAGTAGGATTTAAATTAGGTTTCATGAGCCTGGAAACAAATTACTGGAAAGATGTTTTTAATTTTAAGGGATTGAGAAAGCCAACTGATGAAAAGACAGCAGCACAAAACAGGGAGATTGTAGGGAAAAGGCTGGCGGCCTATGGTTTTTCAAAAGATTGTGCTTTGCTGCAGGAGCTGGACTTAACTGTCAGGCTCAGCCCCAATGAATTCTATATTAGAATGCAAACCCAAAACCCTCTTAATTCTGCAAGGGCTATTGGGCAGGCGCATGGAGAAAAAGTTAAAATTGTTGAGGAAATAAGGGCCCAGAAGGTAATAGGCGCTTATATTCCTGTTAAATTTAGGCTTTATGAAGATGCCTACAAAGCGAATGTTGTTTTTGTAAAAAAACCTGTTAAAGGCCCTAATTTTTTCGCTGGCTGGGGGCATGAGGACGGGCACTTTCTATTCCAGACAAACAGGCAGCATCTGGTTTACCAGAGATTTAGTGTTTCCCCACAGCATTCTTCCCAGTTAACAACTGAAGAGGATTTTTGTGTTTTCTGCGGGTATATCGCAATGCACGTGCTGCCCCTTCAAATAACCCAAAGAAGCCTCCTGCGAACCTTTGAAATTTCAGACCCAAAAATAAAACTAGAAAATGCAGGCTCAGAAAGAAAAAGAAGGCTGCTTGAGGAAGAAATAAGGAGAGCAGAAAGAGACAGCTGCATTCTGGCTATTGCAAAAGAAGCTTTGCTGTAATGCCTAAAGAGTTTATTTCCTTCTTCTTCCCCGTTTTTCCCGTGAGAAAATTCCCACAAGAGCATCATCAACTTTGCTGTTATAAGCAGGTTGTTTCATGCTGAGGCAGCTTCTCCTTAGAATATCTTCTATCTGTTCAGAAACAGAAAACATGTTTTTCTTTGCCCTTTTTTCAAGAAGCTTTATCACTTCACTGTCCAGAAAAATTGTTATTTGATTCTTGAACTTGCGCTTGGGAGAAAGCTCATAGAAAGCAGCTTCTATTTCATTAAGAGGCCAGCTGTGCTTCAGAAGAGCATTTCTTACATCCAAATCAGAAAAGCCCCTTTTCCTTGCTTCCATTATATAAGAAACTAGTGACTTATTTGGCATTTTAAATTAGTTTTCATTTTTTCTTCACATAGACTTTCTCTACTTTAAATGACTTGTAGATCCCTTCTAAGATATCTGTCCCTGCGTAGCCTGCCAATAGAGAGAGGCGCCAGTCGTAATTAAAAATAATCCCTATAAAAATTCCGATAACTGCTGCAATGACAACTGTTATTGCATAATATCCCCATAAAATCCTTCTTCTCAGGGAAAGTGCCTTCAGAAGCCCGACAAACGCCCTTGCCAATCCCCCAATTCCGCCTAATGCAGCAGGAAGCACCAACTCGCTTACTATGTCAGCCATTTTATCCCACCCTTGAAGAGATAGCTCCTCCGATTAATGCTGCCAGAGCATAGATTGAAAGATTTGCAATCAGATTGGCGAAAGTGTAACCTATAAGATTTATCAGGAGATAATTTGCAGTTATTGGCATTGCTGAAAGAGAGACATAAGCATTGTAAGGCACTATCCAGAAGATTGCAAAAAAGCATAATGCTCCGATAACCCAGACCTGCCTGACTTTAAAGCCGTTCTTCACAGCGCTGCATCCTGCAACAAAAGTTGTTACAAGTGATATGAGCCCAAGCGGATGAAAAGATACGACATCTGTAAGGTTTAATTCTATAGTTGCAAACATAGCTACGCCAAGAGCAAAAATAAGAGCCATGAAAGGCCAGGAAAACTGGAGATAGCTTTTTCTCTTTACTGCAGCTTTATTTTGCCCAGAATTCTCTCTTTTAATCACCTTCTTTTTTGCCTTCATAATATATTCAGGGAGAAAGGGTTTTTATAGCTTTTGGAAGCAAATCTATACCGAAATTAAACACATAAACCTTTTTAAAATCCCCGAACTATATGTTTATATGAGATTTTATAAATCAAAGTGGTTTTGGATTCCATTAATAATCTGTTTTATTACAGGGATTGGATTGCAGTATTTGGAGTTTCAGGGCTTGGCAGAAAACACTTCTAATGCCCCTCCCGGCATTATAGCAGGATTACTAGCTGGCTTGGCTTTGGGATTTTTTTTCTGGATGATTTTTGGAAGGGTAGATAAGGCAAAAATTCCAGATAATATAGAAAATGGTTTTGAGTTTCCTGTTGGATTGATATTGACAACAGAAGTCTACTCTCCAAAATTTGCAACTAAAATAGCTGATAAAATGAATTCTTTAACAGGACAAAACCGAAAGGCATGGGTTTCTTCTTCAATAAGTCCAAAACTTGTTATTTACCCAGACAGATTGAAATATAAGGTTATTTCAGCTGAAAAAGAGAAAAAATATTCTGACATAGAAATGCTTGATGTTTTAACTGGCTGGGCTAATGAAGATGCATCAGGAATGAGCTTAAAGTGGGGGCATGCAATGAATATTACCCTAAAGTTAAAAGATAAAAATGAGATAACTCTTAATCTCCATAGAAAAAGTAATTTAATTGAATTGCTAAAATTTTTCAAAAGCAAAAATATTTCTTTTTCTGGAAAAGCTGAAAAAATGCTAGAAGATAATTAACAAAAATAATTTAAGAAAAGTTATTATACTAGGAGTTCTTTAAACTAATAACTAAGGAAAATGAATGAGATAGAAATAGACCCCGGTATAAAATCTATGAAGATACGGGAGAAGGATTTGAAAGAAATAGAAATAAATGCAGATAAAGAATACCTTAAGCTGAAGGGCAAAGACCTGGCTGAGCTCGAGGAGCTAAGGCAGGAGCTGGAGGCAGCTGAATTAAAAAACGGAGACCCTAACATCCCGATAAAAGATCCTAAACTAAAAGAGAGGGTTGCAAGACTGTGCTCAAAAATAGCTGCAAAAACACACGAAGATAAAAAACACATAAGAAGAGCCTGTTACATTATATCCGGAGCATTTTCCTGGCATACTTACGGAGATAATCTGGATGATGCAATCCAGATTGCAAAAGAGCTGGAGATCAAGGAGAATAAAGAAACGGATGTTTTTGAGCTTTTTCGTTTAATGAGAGACATACTGGACGACTATACTGAAAAAGAAAATCACATAAACATTTAAAAATCTGTTTCTTAGATGTATAAGAGAGAAGTAAAATGCAAGCAGCCAAGATAAGAGATTACAGGAGAATTTTCAGAGAGCTTGGCATGAGTGATTTTGAGCTTACAAGGGCTCTTGTCAGCTTAAGGAAAGGAAAGTTTCCAAGGTATATTTTAGAGACTGTTCTGAGAAATGATACCCCTGAAATCTCTTCTGGATTTTTTAATACAGGATATATGGAGACTTTTATGGAATCTGTTGGTGAAGGATTAAGGAGAGACAGGGTGGATCCATTAATTGTCATGGCAGATGCTAAAAACTATGCTGAGGAAAGGGGGCTGGATTCTGAAAGGCTGTTTGAGGCAGACAGCCTAGTAAAAACAGTTTCCCTGGTTTTTGCAGATTATTTCAGGATAAAGCATCAAAAAGACATTGAAGAAAGATAAAACAATACAAATGACTAAATTCTGGGGTTTTTAAGATGGAAGTAGAATATTGGAAAGGGCTTTTTCAGGAAATAAAGGGAATAAGAAATGGGAAAAGCGAAAGAGACAGAAAGTACAACAACACAAGAATGAAGAGCCATTTAGCTAAAAACGGCTTTCATTATGGTGAAGTTCAACTGCAAGAACTTGAATTGACAGTCAGTTTAGGGGAAGGGGAATACTCTCTAAGAAAGGCAGAAAAAAATATTCACGAATCTGCAAGACTCATAGATGCGCTTTTCAAAGAATCCACTAAAATAGATAGAAATATTGGGGGTTGGTATAATATATTGAATTTATCATTTAAAGATATCTTTGCAAAACTGCATTTAGTGTTTGTAGAGGATAATATTGACTCAAATCCAGTATCTTTCTTTTACAATCTAGGGCATGAAGACGGGCATTTTCTGGATTATGCAGGGGGGAGAGATGCTGTTTATAACAAGTATGAAGTCAGAAAAAAATACCAGAGAAGAATGAAAGGAAGGGAAAGCTTTGCTGATTTTTGCGGGTGGATAAGCGTCTCAAAAATGTTGGTTGATGGCCTTTCAGGACTTAAAATAAGCGATGAAATATGCAGAGAAAGAAGTAAAAGAACCCTGGAAATAGCCAAGGAAGTTCTGCTGGACCAAAGCTCAGGATAAATAAGAAGACAAACTTTATTATGAACAAATATTTTATTACAATAATTAATTTAAACCCTTGCATTCTTTAAAACAACACTAATTTTTGGAATATAACTTGAACTTTTTAATATGGGAGGAGTCTATAATATGTAGTGCCTAAATTATTCATATTCTACTTAACTTAATACCACTTTAAAATAGTAACAAATAGAAAGGTTTAAATAGTTTGGATGCTTGAATATTTTATCAAAAAAGGAGTTAAAAAAATTTCCTAACGGAAATTTTAGTCCTTTAAAATCATGTCGAATCAAAGAATTAAACCCAGATTTTAAAATAAAATGGAAGGAAAAGCATATGGATTTTTTAAGTGTAATGCGCCTGAAGCAGAAATCCGAGATTTAATCCCAAAACGGCCTACCAGAAGAGGAGTAATAAAATCCCGGCTTGAGGTTTTTACAATCCAAGAAATGGCAAGAAGGCAGCTGGACCAGGAGCTTGCCTGGGAAGTCCGGGACGCAGAAGACCATGGAATTAATTATGTTTTAGAAGGCTCTCGTGAAGGAGTGTCTAATTTAGAAGTCGCAAAAGATGTAAAAACTGCATTAATTGCGTTGTACCAATCTCCTCTTTATAAGCCTGAAAGAAAAGAGCCCTTTTGCGGCCTGATGCTTTATGAAGAAAATGGAAAGTATCTTGAAAGAAACTAATTATCAATTACAACAAAAATTATAAAGGCTTAAATCCTGAAAAATAAAATGGGACTAAGGGAAAGAATTGGGATGTTTTTGGCAGGGGTTATAGTCAGAGACTGCAATAAAAAACAGTCCAGATTATACCATGCATTAGCAGAAATAGAAAGCCAAATGGCAGGCCATGAAGCAAGCCAGGCAGAAGACCCAGAAGCGAGGTTTGGAAGAGAATCTGCAGCTATTCTTATTGCAGGCTGCATGGCAGAAATTCAAAATAGGTACTATGCTGCAAGAAAAAAATATTATGAATTAAGGTCCGGAACAGCAAGAGATGGTGTAGAAAGAATGATAGCTGCCCATAAGAATTATCACACTCCTAAGCCAATAGCGGCTGTGGCCATTGGAGATTCCATAACAGAAATTATGTAATATTTCCAGTATAGAAATTAATAAAAAGGCCCATATTCTTGAGTGTTTTATACTAATTAATAGGAAAATGCCAAAAAAAATAAGAAGATTAGCAAAAAGGTTTTTTGGGAGAAGAAAATATTCTGGAACAGTTTTTGGAGTAGCACATATAACAACCTGTACTACCAGAGTTCCGTTTACACTTTATACAATCAAAACCAATGAAGGAAGAAGTCCGATAGTAAGGGGGTCAATTAGAGGAGACTATACGGGGCATGATAACAGCCTGAGAGCGGGGTATAGAGTAGAGGTTACTTTAGGAAAGCCCTCTGATGGCACATATACAAGGACCAATACCAGGAGAAAATATCCTGATGGCTCTGTTAGGGTTGTTGCAAGAAAAGTTGAATGGCCTCCTATAATAAAGTATAGGATTTTGGAAGAGAAATTAAATGAAGACCCTGCAAACACAGAAAATGCCAGAAGAGAAAAAAGAAGAGAATAAAAAACAGGCAAAGCGAAAGATTTTTAAACATGGAAGAGTTCCCTATACCAGCAGTCTTAGGATTGTGAGTATGATCCCCGGTGATCGCAAGGTTGCCGGATGCTTTGTTTTTTCTAGCTGTTTTGGAGGTTTCAAATGGAGGATACATTAGTTTTTGTTGATGATGGGTTTTTTGGCTTAGTTAAGAAAAACTTTCAAAAAGAGGGGATGCGTTCTAAAAAATATCTTCAGACTTTCAGGAATATCTGCAAAAAAGAAAGCCTAAACTTAAAGCATCTTTTTATTTATACCTGCCCGCCCTTTCAGGGTCCAAAACCAACTAAAAAAGAAGATTTCTTAATGAGCAGATATCAAAGCATGACAAAAATGTTAAGAAAGAAAAAGTGGATTGCACTCAGGGAAGGAAGATGCCAAAAATATTTTAATGAAAAGAATGAAGAGGATTTCTGCCAAAAAGGGGTTGATGCCCTAATAATTATGGATATGTATGACACTAAAGAGAATTATCCGGATATAAATACAATAATCCTGATAGCTTCTGATTCGGATTTTGTTCCGGTTATAGAGCGGATGAAACAGAAGGGATTCAAAGTTATTCTTTATACATATTTTGATAGAAAAAGAGGGTCAAGATTCTCAACATCCAATCATTTATTAAAAATTGCTTCAAAATGGGTTAAGCTTAATGAAAAAGATTTTGAAGATTCAACAAATGAAACAAATAGAACATAGGGGGAAATAAAATGCCAGAAGAGAAAAAAGAAGAGAATAAAAAAGGCAATGGGAAGAGCAATGGGGCTAAGAAAGATATTTCTTACACTGAATATTACAGGATAAAAACAGGCATCGAGCTCAGCAGGCAGCAGCTCAAGAAGCATCTGGAAGAGCTGGAACAATTAGCAAAGAAAAAAGGGCTTCCACTGCCAGAGGAAGTTCTCAAACAACAAGCAGGGAATACAGAAGATAAAACAGAAAACAGCAGCAGCAAGCCAAGAAAACAGAAGACAATTGAAAGAGCAATAATAGCTCTTATTTTTATTTTAGCATTGGGAGCAATTGCCTACATCAGCCTAGCAAGCCTGTATCCCGGTTGGCTTCCTTTTGGAACAACAGGTTATTCTATCATGGCTGGAGACAGCAAAATCCTGCAGATAAGTGAGTTTTATATTGATGATACAAGTGTTTTGGGTGATAAACAAACTTATCAAGCCATGACAATTCGCCCAATAACTAGTTCTAAGAAATTCAACTTTATATTCAAGCCAGCAAGGACAATTGAAGCAACTAATGGCACACTACAATTAAATTTAGTCATACTGAATAACAGCAATATTTATTTGAACGATGAATTAATATTCCCTAACTTAAACAACTATGAATTAATACAAGAAACAAATGATGGTTATAACATATATATCATAAAAGATATATTGAACTATACTAATCTAGATAACTCAGGGGAAGGTAATATCGCAAGTGAATTCTTGTATAATAATTTTCCGAGCAGCAGTGTTTGGAGCATGAGCGAACTTGAAGCAATCAATCCAATAATAACAAATTACAAACCAACAGAGACTCTAATAAACACAACATTTAGGGGAGATTTACATTTTGCAGCTTATGCCAAAGATAATTTGAATATAAAGATGACTAAGCAGGATTTAAACTCATACTTGGGGGCAGATGAATATACAGTTAATATCACCAATTACAGAGGAGAGGCAATTTATACAGGGCTTTTACAGGATGATGGAATAAAAGAAGGCGAGCAAAAAAGAGGAGAAGAACAGAATTTTGAAGTAAACAAAGAAGTTGAAGAAGGAGTTTATTATATTGATTTTATAATTGATAAGAATAACCAATATCCAGATGTAAGTGTTAAAAATATTAAGTTTAATACTAACAAGATAATGATTCTTGGAACTAACCTTCCAATTGAGCATTTTGATTTTTATACGGAAGCAGATTCTTCTAAGGTTATAGGATTTAATTATTGGCACACAGGGAAAAACCAATTGATAACAATCTCTGGGACAGAAAACATAATTATAGACTTGAATGAAGGCTGGATTTCTAAAACATATGGGCATAATCTCACAGCAGGAGAATATGATATAAGCCTTGAAAAAGGGGATTTATGGGTATATTCAGATATTGTTTCTCCAAGTAAGGATTCATGGTTTAACCTTCCCCCTAGAATAAACGAAAAATTTAACAATCAAGACTTCTTAGTTATAGATGCTTATACTTATGACCATTACAACAGAATTTTCTATTACGAAGAAGATGTAAACATCAACGGAGGGGATAAATTTTCATTCAGGGCTCTTGAAGAAGGGGCTGTTGGAATTGAAAGCATAAATCTGGAGTTAAAATAATGAAAAAATTATTATTAATAGATAATGCGGTTTCTCACAGCCCGGTATTTTTGAACACACTTAAAAAAGATGGGGATTATGAAATAACCCTTGTTACAACTCAGGAACAGTATGAACAAACTATTTCTGAAGAGTATGATATTGCATTTTTAGTAGATTTAAACATACCTGGGGGGCAACAAACTAATGGAAGGAAATATGAAACTGCCATGGGTATCCTAGCAGATATTAGGGGAAGAGAGCTTCCTGTCTTATTATTGAGAGGCATGGAACCTCAAGAAGTGGAGGAGAAAGCCAGGGCTCTTGGAGCAAGAGTTTTGAGAAAACCACTAATGTTAGGAGCAATCCTGGAAGAACTCAGGCAGCTGGAGTTAGAATAAAATGTCAAAGATTGAAGACTGGAATAAAGAATTAACCCAAGAAGAAAAAGAAACATATGCAGACATGTATATTGAACAAATGGAAGAGAACTGGCTGAATGGAGAGCCTTATCAGGCCTATACGCATGTGGCTAAGGACATATGCAGAGAATCTGGATGCAAGATAATGCATGCTCTTGACATTACTAAACTAATAGCAAAAACTCATAGGAAAAGATTAGAGGATATGGATTATACAATTACAAAAGAAGGAGGATTTTATATAGCAAGAGAAGCTTTTGCTGAAGCAAGAAAAACAGAGGGGTCAGGATAAGATGGGAAGAACAAGAGTTTATCACGGAGAATCATATAAAGGGGCAGTTGTAGCTAATTTTTTTGTTGAAGGAAAGAATGTACGGGCTTATTTTTGTGATGGAGATATAAGCAGCCATAAAGTAACCTATAAGATAGTACTAGATGGAAAAAACTACCGGATTGTAGAAATAGAGGACATGGATACTCCGTTAGATGGTCAATTTGGAAAAAACCCTCCAAGAACTAAAAGCAAGAAAGTTAATGCAACAACAGAGCAAGATGCTTTAAAGGCTATGATTGATTATATAGTCCAACCTTATGAAACTCCTTCAGAGTTTGGCTTTCCTGTGAATGCCAGAATGCTGAGAAATAATTTAGAAAAGAAACTGCTTTTAAGAAGTGCTTAGTTCTTTTATCACATAAACCTTTAAAAATAGAGTTCTTGATAAAAAGATATGGGAAATAATAATTCAGAAGCAGAATCAGGGCCAATAAAAGTAGTAGTGAGAAAAGCAGAGTATCTTGCGATGCCTGTTACTGGGGGGGTTTATGAGAGAACAAATATCCCTGTTGAAGAAACTATGGATTATGATGATTTAAATAACATATTTTATCTATTACATCAATCTGCATCTTGCCCAACTATCCGCATCCCCCGTTCAATTTTAGAAATTTTCTGCAGACTTGATGATTAAGCAATCACATAAATTCTTAAAAACCCTGAAAACATATCAAAATATGGGAAACTTTGAATTAATAACGCCAGATGTTGTAAGTCTCGGGGACTTTTATTTATCTCAACATAGCTGCAATAGAGAACTTGGTTTTCAGCCCCCCCGTGTAGTTGTAGGAAAAATAGGTACGAGGGTTTTTGAAATTGCAGGAAAAGAACCAGGAGTTTCTTTTCGTGTTAGTTACAATGAACTGGGAGCAGGAGGCTATGATGCTATTCTATTAAAAAACGATGGTTCAGGAAGGGTATATTTCAGCAGGTCTTTTGCAGAAAAACTAACCCAAGCAACAGAAACTGAAGATTTTAGAAACCTGAGAGAAACAATGGCTGAAGGAGCAGCTTCGGAAGGTCTTTTAACTAGATGTCAAGATGGTTAATTTAACCCCTAACTTTTCTAAATTTAAGTAATATGAATTGATTCTCTGAGA
>MFWN01000018.1:8316-25628 GCA_001786395.1 Candidatus Pacearchaeota archaeon RBG_13_36_9 | reverse complement strand
AGGATTTTCGGAAACTCTAGCATTGTAAAAAGATTTATAAACTCCTGAAAATTAAATTCATAATGAAAAGAGAGGCAAAAGCAAGAAGTCTTATAATAGTTTCAGGTTTAATAGGAATTCTTTTATTAACGATAGTTTCTGCAGGATGGCTTGACTGGATTCAAAAAACTGTTACTGGAAAAGATACTTACAGGCCAACTAATGTTTCAGTTAGAGTAGTGGGAGCAGATATGGTTTCAATAGTTGTCCACAACGAGACTATGACAGGCACCCCAGTAACCCCTACTGAAGAAGGGAGTTTTGATGTCCTCTTTAATGTGACTATAACAGATATTAACGGTGCAAGTGATATAAATACAAGCAGTGTAAAAGCTGAATTCTTAAGGCCAAATGAAGCAACTCGCTCAAACACAACCGGATGCGTAGAAAATTCAAATCAAGGGACAACATACTCCAAAAACTTCACCTGCACAATAACTATTTGGTATTTTGATGCTCTAGGGGGCTGGACAATAAATGTCTCTGCCTCAGACTTAGGTAACACGAGCACAAACTCAACTGACCGCTACAATTTCTCGATGGGGCAGCTTCAGGCATTAAAAATAGATCCTGAAGAAGTTTTCTGGAACAGCGTAGTTGCGGGCTCAACAAATCAAACAGCCGGGAATAGCACCAAGATAAATAACACGGGCAATTATAATTTGACTGACAAAATACGGATTAATGCTACTAATTTGTACAACGGGACTAACTTCCTGGATGTAGGAAACGTTTCTGTTGGGATTGATACTGGCTCAGAATGCAACGGAACATTTATGGTGGATGGAGAAAACACAAACATAGATAATTTAGATCTAGAAAAGGGAAATCTTTCCCTGGGAGTTGCTAACGAGACTGTATATTACTGCTTAGCTACTGTTCCTGCCGGTCTGCCTACTGGAGTTTATGATACAATAACCGAAGGGAGCTGGACAATCAGTTTATTTTAACTTAAAATGAAAAATAAAAAAATATTCGGAATGGGAATGATTTTAGTAATGGCTATTTTAGCTGCTAGCACAGCACTTGCCTTTGGAGTAAGCTCCCCTTATTGGGAAGGGAATCCTTTAACAATCTATCCCGGTGAAACAAAAACAGCCCAGCTTGGCTACCAGAATATGGGGGAGAATGTAGAAGACCTGACTGTAAGGGCAGAGATAACAAAAGGCGGCGAGATAGCCTCTTTAAGCCAACAAGACTACGTTGTCGCAGCAAACACAAGAGACACCCAAGTGAATATTGTCGTTTCAATTCCGGCATCAGCAGAGATAGGAACAGAATACAAAGTTACCCTGACTTCAAAAACAGTAACACCAGGAACAGCGGGAGGAATAGGGCTTGGTGTTGGAATGGACACTACCTTTGATATTCTGGTTATTGAAAAACCAGTAGTGCAAGAAGCTCTTCCAGAAGAAGTCGCAGGAGTAAGCAATATAATAATTTTTGTACTCTTGGCACTGATTATACTGGCAATAATTTTGCTGGTAGTAATCCAGGCTAGAAAGAAAAGCAAAAAAAATAAGTAAACTTTAAATAAAACTGTTTCTTTTTCAATCCATGAAAAAGGGTGTGTTAATTATCTTGCTGTTTTTACTGATAACAAACGTAAGTGCGATAAAGGTAATAACTGGAGAAACAGTTACTGGAAAGGCAACTTCTCACCAAACCAATGTCTCCATAAAAATAATAGCTTACCCGCCAAACATAACTCTCTACGGCCCAGAAAACAAGACTTATATACGCAATTCTTCTATACCCATAAACTACTCCTGTCCAACTGCCTTAGCAACCTGGTACAGCCTTGATAACTCTGAAAATCTCACTCTCACTCAAGGGACCACATTTTCAGCAGCTGAAGGCGCCCACAACCTGAATATATATGCAAATAACTCTGACGGTATTGAATCGAATCTTTCTATAAACTTCTACATTAACACCTCTCTCTTAACAATAATCTACGAAGAATACAAAGGGGCTTATAAAGGAAACTCAACCTACTTTGAAGAGTATGTCTATGAGGATTTGCAAAACATAAGCAATATTATCCTAGAAAACACAAATTATGGAAAAATAAAATTCAATCAAAATATTAACATAACAGAAGATTCCAATTTTTCAGATAGGACTCTAGACCTTGATTCTAACACTAATGTTTCTTTTAATAGGATAGAATTAGACGCAACAAATCTTCCAAATTTCAACAAGCCATCAACCTTATGGCTCTACGGCTTAACTTACTCCAATCCCAAAGTCTTAAAAGACGGGGCAAACTGTACTGCCTGCAAAATAGAAAACTACTCTGGAGGAACTTTAAAATTTAATATTACTGGATTTTCAGTTTATTCTGCAGCAGAAACAACTTCAACAACTCCAACTGAAACTCCGAGCCCAGGAGGCGGTGGAGGCGGTGGAGGAGTTTTAAGAAATCGGACCTTAATCGAAATTGAATATCCTTTTCCTCAAGAAGAAATTTACATCAGAAGAGGAGCTATAACCCTCACAATAAAGCAAGGGGGTATGAAAGTAGAGAGAATAGAAATAGACAACAGAGGAAACAAAAAAATAATTGTAAGGGTATATGCCCTGAATATCACTGAGTATCTACAAATAAACGAGACCGACTTTGAGATGCCTGCAGATAGCTCAGAAAACATCAGCGTAGAGTTCTTAATACCCGAAAGCCTGCTCCCAAATATTTATATCGGAAAGCTTGTAATTGAATCAGGAAACCAAACGAGAGAAATACCAATTTCAATAAATGTTATAAGCAAGAATCCTGATTTGGAAGTAACAACCAAAATACCTGAAAGGTTCTTGCAAATAAAAGCAGGCAAAGAAATAGAAGGGATAATAACAATAAACAATTTTGAAGATGTAAAAGGAACAGCAACCCTGGAATATGGGGTGCTTAATGAATATAATGCTCTAATAACAAACTATACAGAAATTGCCGAAATAGAAAACTTAATTGAGTTAATCAGAAAAATAAGGCTGCCATCAGACCTAAAGCCAGGCCGCTACCTTTTCTATGCGAAAGTGACTTTCAAAGACAAGACTTACAGCTCTTCCTCCTGGTTTTATATAAAAAAACCTCTCCTGCCTTACACAATAACCATCTGCATGATAATAGGGGTAGTAATCCTCTACTTTTTATTCAGAAAAAAGAAGCCAAGAAAAGAGGAAGGAAGAGAAGAAGAGAAGAAGACTGGCAAAAAAGACAAAATAAAAAATAAGGTTCCAGCCAAAAAATATGTAATGAAAAATGGATATCTGGAGATAAAAAGCTGAATAAGAGGTTTGTAAATATTTTTAACTGCTACCTGGCTCATGCTATTTCTTCCACCAACTTTTTCCAAATAACGTGTAATACTCTTCAAGCCAGGAAGTTCTAGAAAATTTCTTTTTTCTTTTCTCTATCTGAGAAAGTAAAAATTCTCTTGCAGATTCCACTTCTAGAGGGCCGAATTGAACACCAACATAAAGCCCTGCTTTAAAAAAAGAGGCATATTTGTCTTCTATAGAAATGTCAGCGGGAGCAGGAAATCTATCCTGATAACTATCACGAAAACTTTTCTCTAAACCAAGTTTATAAGCATCCAAGGCCCTAACTTTTTCCTGTCTTGACAATCCTCTTAAAATTCTATCACTCTCTTTCAAAACTCTTTTAAGATATTCATCTCCCATTTAACCATCCTCCAAAACATCAATTGTAACCTTAGCGAGCATACTCGGTTTAATCTGCTCTTTTAAAGCAGTTGGAATTATGATTATGGCTTGCTTTCCGTGCTTTGCAATTTTCTTTGTTATCACAAAATTTCTCTGTTTTAAGGAATTTTGGGAGACAGAAACATCTTGTTTCTGTATTGTGTATTTTTTTGCCATTTTCTTATCTAAAATTTATAAACAACATTCAAGAAAATTAAATCTCCATAATTTTTAAGAATGTCTTTATCATAAGAAATTGAAGTGCTTAACTTATCTGTCAAATTCACTCCAACTGACGGGCCCAGATAAAAGAAAGGCCCTTGTCCTTCAGATTTTTTAGCATAGCCTAAAATCCCTACTTTAAATGTATCATCAAGTTTATAATCAACAGATGGGATAAAATAAACACAATTATCTGATTTTTCATTAAGGCCCAGAAAAGATCTAAATTGCAAGTTGGTATTCACCCTGCCTTTTAAAGAGTTTATGTTAAAATCTGTTCTTGCCCCTATCCAGCTTCTGTCTTTATTATCAGACATCCAATAGCCATATGCCGTAAAATCTCCAAATTTTCTTCCTAACATTAAATCAGTTCTCTGATTGTCAGGAGAAGTGAAAATAAAAGGCCTGAACTTAAAGATATTATCGCTCTGAGTGTAACTTACTTCTGTTGAAATTAAATTTATTTTTTCTTTTGTTCTAGCTATTGCAGTTCCAGCTAAAAGAAGAACAGGAACTAAAACAGAAGCCAGTGTTTTTCTTGCAAAGCTTCTTAATCTTGATTCTGCCATTTTACTTGCCTCCAAATGGTATGAGTGCGCTTAGACTAACCCATGTCTTGTCCCCGCTGCCGTCAGTATAAATTTCTTCGCTGGCTTCAACTCTCCAATGTTTTCCAATATTACAAGAAAAATATGCTCCAACAGAATCGGGCTGTTCAATTCCGTTTTTATAAAAGCCATATCCCCCAAAATCCCCAAATTGGTATCCTAAATCTCCTTCAACATACCCTTTTCTTTCTCCTGTGTCTGTAATGCATCCATTTGCACCAAAAACCAGCCCTTTTTTGCTTCTTTCATTTATTTTAGGAGACTCTACTACAGTAACTGGTGAGGATATAACTTCGGGGCTTAATAAATATCCCTGATTTCTTCCAACAAATGCAGGCCCGCTTCCTAATTTTCCAAATAAAGGATTTTCTGCAAAAATTGTCTGGAAAGTAAGTGTTTCTAAATCCTTGTTTTCTTTCCAGTCATATAAAACATAGGTTCTGTTTCCCCATGAAACATCCCCATGCCTCATAAAATAAGCTGCAACTCTGTTTGTTCCTAATTCATTATCTGCTAATTTGGCTCCAGCTCCTGTTTGATGATTTTTATCTATATTCCAGATAGTTTTCCCAGTAAAATAATTTATATCTCCGTTTGGAGTATCAACTCTGTCAACTCCTGCTCCAAAATTCCATGTTTCTCCAAACCCATATTCAATTCCAGAGCCAATTCTTTTACTTTCACTTGTAGAATTATCTTCTGTAACATAAAACAAATCCCATTTTCCAAGGCTTGCAATCCCCTCTACACCAATACTTTCCCTATCCCCAGACTCCCCATATATGTTGATAGAATGCTCTAATTCTCCTGTCTTAAACTTGGGGACAATTAATCCAAAATTATCCCATTGAACATCCTTGCCGTTTTGCTCTCCAATAAAATGATAGCTTCTCCAGAATTCATTAAATCTGTTATATTTCTCGCTTGTTGGAGCAACTCCTGTTGTTACCTTAGTTAAATGAGTATCTTCTGTTTCGGTCTGTTCAGCCCTTGCCCTCATTGTATAATCATTTTTTAAGAAATTCTCAGCTGTAACAGGATTAACCAAGGTTCCTGAATTTGCTCCACTAACAACTCCTGCTAATCCTGAAACAAAAGCCACAGCTCCAATTGCAAGATTCCTCCAAAATGATTGTTTTTTTTTCATTTTATCCATAGATTATGTATTTACTATACAATAGTAATACACATAAAACTAGATTTAAACATTTTTATTAAACTATATATACTAGTTTAAATCTATATACATTTTAGAAAAGTTTATAAAAGAGGCATTGTTAGTTAATCTATGAAGCCACAACTTCCAAAAGAATTTGAAGAAATGATAAAAAAAAGGCATGAAATACTCTTAAAAAAATACTTAATTTCGAAAAAAAAGAAAATTTATAAAATTGACCAATACAAAATAGTTGTCTATCCGGATGTTTTTCCTCCTTTTGATGACTCTTTATTTTTCTATAAATTTCTTAAAAAGCTGAAAAATCCAGGTAGGGCATTAGACATTGGAACAGGCTCTGGAATTTTATCTTTAGGAATGCAAAAAAAAGCAAAAAGCATAGTTTCATCGGATATAAATAAAAAAGCAATTAAATCTCTAAAAGAAACAATAAAGCTGAATAAAATTAAGAATATAGAGCCAAGATACAGCAATATTTTCTCAAAAATAAATGAAAGATTTGGCACCATAGTTTTTAATGCTCCGTTTATGTATTTCAAGCCAAAAAATATGCTGGAAAGGGCGATTTGTGATGAAAATTACAGGGATTTAGAAAAATTTCTAAAGCAGGTAAAAAAGCATTTAACCAAAAAAGGCAAAATCTATCTGGCTTTTTCTAATATTGGAGACACGAACTATCTTAGAAAACTAATCAAAAATAACAAATTAAAAACTAAGCTACTTTCTAAAAAGAAAGCGTTCCCTATTTCGGGCATGAATAAATTATTTTATTATATTTATGAGATAAGATGAAACGCAAATTAGTCAAGCAGGGCGCGGCCACAATGATGATAAGTCTACCTAGCAAGTGGATTAAAGCAAATTCTCTTGAAAAAGGAGACGAAATAGATTTAGAGAATCTTGGAAAAAATCTGGTAATTTCAATAAAATCTCCAGAGAAAAAATTAGAAACTTCAATAAAACTTACCAGTCTGACAGAGTCTTCCATAAGAACATTAATAACAAACACTTACAGGGAAAGCTATGATAAAATAAATGTAGAATTTGAAAATAATGAACAGTTCAAAATACTAAAAAGAGTGATTGAAACAAGATTAATCGGCTTTGAAATAACAAAAAAACAACAAAAATCATGTACAGTAGAGAATATAACCGAGCCTTCCCCAGACCAATTTGATAACCTCCTAAATAAAATATTCTTGAACATAGAAGAATTATTTGAAATAACAAAAAAAAGATTAAATGATGAAGAAGCAGAAGACTTTGAAGAAGTAGCTGACAGAATACAAAAATATGATAATTTTTGCAGGAGAATAATTGTCAAAAGAAAATTAGTAGAAAAAAACTCAGAGATGTTCTGGAGTTTCCTTTCTTCAATAATCCGCGCTTACAGAGAGCTTTATTATCTAAACAAAGCTACAGATAAAAAAATAAAAGTTTCTGAAAAAACCAAGGAACTTCTTCAGGATTCTGAAGAAGTTTTCAGCATGATCATAGAAGCGTACAAGAATAAAGATATAGA
Organism: Candidatus Pacearchaeota archaeon RBG_13_36_9; assembly: GCA_001786395.1. Classification (GTDB taxonomy): domain Archaea; phylum Nanobdellota; class Nanobdellia; order Pacearchaeales; family GW2011-AR1; genus MFWN01. The sequence continues at coordinate 18,355 of MFWN01000018.1, read as the reverse complement.
GAAACTCAACAAAATCCATGAACTTGAAAAACAAGGCATTAAAAAAGCATATTTTCTTCTAGAAACAAAAAAAGGAAAAGAAAACATAATAATCTACAGAATATGCTCAAGCATAAGGCAATTTTACCAGGCTGTTTCTCCATTAACAGGACTGTTAATGTGATTATTTTTCCTGATAAATAGCTTTTCTGTACTCAACCAATTTATCTGAAAATTCAGGTCCCGGAGCCGCACCTTCCCACTCATAATATATATCTCCAACATTTCTGCACCTAATAGGCAGAAACATATAAGCCACAACACTACCTTTGCCTTTTCTTTTGTCTCTTACAACTAACTGAAGTGTTCTGGTTTCTAAATCTTTGGGTGGCTTGGGCAATCTAAGACTTCCTGAACAGTCACTTCCATCCTTGCCGAAAACACCCCTTACTCCCAATTCAGGAATAGCCATTTCATAAGTAAGGTCTCTTGGCAGGTCTTTAGTAATCATCAAATTGGGGTCTCCTTTAAAAGGCTCTTGTTCTAAGTTATCAAAACTTGCATAATTACTAAAAGAGAAAGTTAAATTATTCAAATAAATTTTATTTTCCGGATTTCCAACAACAACCGGAATTCTTTTTCTGCTTATTGCCTTTCCAGGCTCTTTGTATTTAATTTCTCCAAGAGCAGTTATTTGATTAGGGAGGTCTTGCTTATCCTGGGCGTAAATTTCAGTAACTAATGTATATGCCCCATCAGGCATATCTTTCGGAACTTGCATTTCTATCCAAGCCAAATTTGGGCCACCTATATCATAATACGCATTTGGTCTACCGTCTATACACTCTGTAAAAAAACTTTCACCTTTCCATCCTTCAAAATAAACTTTTCCTTTAAAACGCGGGAATGCGATACCTATATCATTTGGCCTTGGCTGTTCATATGGGTAAGTATGAACAGAAAGGTTCTGCCCCTGTTTAAGCTGCAAATATCTTGGTTTTATTCTTTCATTATAAATAATTTCATGAGCATCTTTATCTAAAATTGACAACTCTAAATTAAGAAGATTATTAACAAAATCCAGGTCTTTATTGAACTGTGTTTCAACAACATACTTGCTTGCTTCTGCAACTGCTGTTTCAAGGTCTTTTTTATGAGAGCCATTCAAATTGTATACCCCTAAACTGCCTAAAGAGCCTAATACCAAAATCCCAGCTAATCCTCCAACAGCCAATTTTGCAGATGTTTCTTTTTTTAATTTCTCTATTAAGCCCTGCTTGCTTGCTCTTTCAAAATCTTCCTGAAATTCTTCTATCGTCGCATAATCTCCGCCAGAAGCCATTGCCTTGTAAATTAATTTGCCATATCTTTTTCTTGCCCATCTAGGAAGTTTTTTAATTGCTTGTGCCACAAGAGCATCGTGGGCTTCTGGGTTCCATCTTTTAATTTCATCAGAATCGTATTTGACTGCAGGTTTCCCATTCAAAGCAACAAGCATATCTTGAGCAACTGCGTAGACTTCTTGCGCATCAGAATAAACAGAACCTTCTTTTGTAACTCTAGGGTCCCTAACAGTTCTTGCTCCCCTTGTGGCAAGAGTTTCTACCCTTGCTTGCTCTATTTCGCACGCACTTCCAAAATCAGTTGTCCACGCTTCTAAAGTTCCATTTTTCTTAACTAACAGGTTATAAGGGCTTAAATCTCTGTGATAAATTCCTTTGCTTTTCATAAACACTTGACTTGAAACTGCCTGCCTGAAAAAACTTCTAAAGCCCTTTAAATCAAACTTATCTTTTTCAACATAATCTGATAAACAATCGCCCTTAATCTCAGGAGATAAGGCCACTACCTCTCCCCCTTCTGTTGTGAAAGTTTCGTAAGTGATAGCTAAATGGTTTTCAATAGCCTCATCAACCCCAAATCTTCTTGCAATTCTTATCTCATTTTCTAAACCATATCCTGCGCTTACAGCTCTTTGGGCAACATTATTTACCGGCTTTTTCATAACAGTCAGAACCACGTGCCTCCCACCGTCTAATCCTCTAAAAACTGCTTTTGTTCCTGCATGCCTGTTTCCCTGTTCAAAAATCTCTATATCACTTATTCTTCCGGCAGTGCTTACCTGAATGTCATCTAAAATATCCTCCAATCCCTGGGTGCCCTTCTTCTCCCTTACAGCATTAATCATTCTCCTTCCTCCAGGATATTTAATTTAACCTCAACAATAGTTCCAGGCTTTAATCTGTCTTCCAGAACTCTTGGTATAACAATTATAGCTTGAGAGCCATGTTTAGCTATTTTCTTTGTAATAATAAATTCTTTTTTATCCGGCATTTTAGTACTACTATTTAGTTTATACATATTTTATACATAAAATGCCTTTTTAAACCTTTCCATTTGTAACCACTTAAGAATAACAAAGAAAGAACCATAGGCGTAACGTTGCGGCGTAACGGTTCACTAACCAAAATACAGTTTACTTCTCTTTTCACTTACCTATTATCTTCTTCAAGCTTGTTGATCTCTGCCTGCCTTTTCATTAATTGGATAACATAAATCCCTGCTGCTTGAGCATATGCTTCTTCTAACCCGTCAAGACTATACTTCTTACAGAATCTGTCTAAAGCTTCTTCAAGAACAGGGTTTTCTCCAAAAATCTCTTCAGCTCTCCTTTCCATGACTTTCATTAAGCCGTCATCACTTTCCTTATCAAGTTTTTCTTCTTCAACAAAATGCATTTCAAGAGTTTTTCGTGTCAAAACAGGCAGTCCTTCTGGCGTATATTTTGGTTTGCTCATTTTACTTTTTCCCTCTTAGCTCTTCCCAAAAAACTCGCTGTAGATAGCGGGGTTTAGAAGGCTCACCAGACGACAAAAAACCATCTAATTTTTCTAAAAATCCTGGCTTAGAAAATTTAGTTTTTCTTTTTTCCATTTCTGCAAGCAGAAATTCTCTTGCAGATTTTGCTTCAAGAGGACCGAATTGTTTTCCGTTATGAATTCCTATCCTAAAAAAATGTATATATTTGAGTTCATCTACAGGAAATTCAGCAGGAGTATCAAACTCATCAGGGTAACTCTCGTGAAGACTTTCTTCTAAACCAAATCTGTAATAATTTAGAGCTATAACTTTCTCCTGTCTTGGTAATTTCCTTAAATATCTATCAAGTCCTTTTAACACTATTTTGAGATATTCATTTGCCATTTCATTCTCCCTCACCTTTTTCAGGTTGTTTTGGATGTTGTAATACCACTTCTGAAATAAATTCTCCTAAACCCTCATCCGGTTCAGGCTCTGCTAATGTTGCTACACTATTTCTTATTGGAAGAAAACTAGGTTTTTTCAAAAACAAAGTATATTTATGTTCTTTTGAATTAAGCTCTCCTAAAGTAAATAAAAAAACTCCCCCATAAGGAACTGGATTAAAACTTACATCTAATGCTCCTTTTGGAATAGAAACTATTCCATGATAATTCTCTTCCCTGGGATAGATATAATTCATTTCGCCACCAGAACTTGCTTCAATCACTAAACTATAGTCTGATACAAAAGGAGATTCTTTTATTTGTCTTAAAGCATCAGTTAAAGACTTGGCATGTTGTCCTGGGCAGTTTACAACTGTATTCTCAAGAAATGGGCGCATTTCTCCAGGGGTAATATTAGGTGCTAAATCATCACGAGGACCAGAATGCAATGCAAATTCATTGCATTTATAATTAAAACAAACTTTTGTGGGGATTCCAGCATACACAGTCATTTCTGATGCTCCGTCTGGAACGCATATTGCAGAACTAGGGTCTATTGATGGATGAATAAAATGAATATGAGCCCTTGATGAAATTGCTTCTAATAAAATTTTTTTATCTGAGCCAAAGGGGCTGAAAGGAAGGCTTTCCAAGGCTTCTATTAATCCTCCTGCATAATCTGCCCTTGTCCTTATTTGAACATTATCTAATTTCATTTTCTCCTCCTTCCAAAACATCTATCGTTATTTTAGCCAACATTCCTGAATTAATTTGTTCTTTAAGTGCAGATGGAATGATAATTATACATTGCTTGCCGTGCTTTGCAATTTTCTTTGTGATTGTAAATGATTTTGTTTTCATTTTTCTCCTGCAGATTTATTTTCTACTAAAAAACTTAATGTGGCTTTTTGTCTAGTTAACCCATTTACAACGTTTCTTTGTCTTACCTCAAGATAATGTTTTTTATTTTTTCTGCCAGAAAAAACCTGGTATAAACCACCAATATGATAAAGTAATGAGCCTCTGAATTCCCCTTCTAAAAGATTAGTTGCTTCTCTAGGAGAGAGATAGGATTCAACGTATTTTCCAAACACAATATCTATACTAACTGCAGGATCTAGGCTTTCTATAACGTGGACTACCTCACCGAAAGAAAGATTTGTTCTTTCTTCTGTTTTTTTCCTTCCTGCCAGATAATTCCATGCTGTTCTTAAAGCTCTCATTTTCCTTTCTCCTATAAATTTAAATCAGGTAACTTGCCCCTAAAACAAGATCCCCATAACAATTTGTATTAATTGTAAAAAGATTATCAGTAAGATTAACTTCTGGTTTTATATCGCTTAAGAGAATTCCTTTTACATTTACTTTTTTTGCTTTTTCTATTTCTTTTGCTTTTTCTTCAACATTTTTCCTTAAAGAATCAAAAACATCCTGAATAACCTCAATTGAATCCTGGTTTTGCTGCCAGTCATAAAGTTCTTTGGGAGTTGCGAAATATTTTCTAAAATCAACCGGCTGTGAGAAAACTTCAACACCAACTAATCCTTCGAGTTCATCTTCACATTTTTCAAATAAAAACCTTCCTGAAGAATATTTGTTAGGTTTGTCTCCATTAACAGACAATTCCCCACTTTCACTTCTCCTTAAAAACTGAACAGCTTGTCTGTAATTGACAAATTCTGCTGGAAATATGAAAACATTTCTCTCAGTAGAACTTATATCAACTGGACTTGAAACAACTCTCTCCACCAACCCTTTCTTTTCGCCTAAAGAATCTGCAGCTAATTTAACAATTTTACTGTAAAAGTGCTTCTGATAAAATCTGGGATTTAATAGTTTTTTTAGTTTAGGGAGTTTCTTATTTCTAGGATGTCTTGCCATTTCCTCATAAGAAATAGGAGTTGGGCCTCCAATAAGTTCAATGCCCCTAATAACATCATAATCTTCTATAGACTGAACATGGTTTCCACTACCTAAATCTATAGCCCTATCAATTTTAACTGGGTTTCTAAACAATCTAGCAAACATTTTTCATCCTCAAAATTTATAAGCTAAACTTGCTCCGCTCCACATTTTATTCTTAAATGCTGGAATTTTCGCATCTTGGGCATTTAAAAATAAGTTCAAGCTCCAGTTCTTCTTTGCAACTCCAAGATTAAGTCCCGGAGTTACCTGCGAATGCCCTGTTCTTCTGTAATAATTATCTATTATTGCAGTGCTTATGCTTGGAGTTAAGGAAACATCAAAATCTCCTAGGTTTCCAACAGGAAAATTTTTAGAAGCTTTGAAATAATATCTTGTTCCGCTTTCAGGAGTTGTTTCAGTTGGAAGTAAGTGTGTTAAATCAAAATCTAAGTCAAGTTTTCCAGAATAATGAGCTCCTGCTTTCAAAACATTATCATAATCCCCAAAAGTTCCAGAAGGATAATCCCAGAATTCATAGCCTCCTCTAACAGAAACCTTATCTGTTACAGGCAGATTATAGGAAAAACCAAAATCTCTTTCGTTGAAATCATTTTCTTTATAAGAGTAGTTCTGCCAAACAAAAGCTGAAAACCTGTCATTAACATTAAGATTAACTAAATCCTGCCTGACTTGCCCCTCAACCATCATTCCATGCCTTGCAACGTAATCTGAAACCAAAGCAGTTTCAACATACGGTTTTGTAATACATTTATCAACTAGCTTGTTGTTTGAGCCGCATCCACTTACTAACAAATTAGCTGCACCAACTATTGCAGCTAACCCCGCAACAGCAGCCATTTTTATTCTTAATCTCCAATTTGTTTTTCTTGTTTCCATTTTGTTTTATTACTTTTTAGTAACAAAACATCGAACTGGAGAATTTAATATCTTCCTGATATTATTGATATCACTGATATTAAAAATAGAAAACCTTAAAAATGCCCTTTTCCTACATATTTCATGGAAAGAAAACTCATAAAACAGGGAGGTGGCGGGTATACAATCTACCTTCCTAAGAAATGGGTGGATAGAAAACAGCTGCATGAAGGAGACATAGTTGATGTAAAAGAATTGGAAACTTCGTTAATAATCGGAAGTGAGATTAAAGAAAAGAAGGAGATTACAATAGAAATAACAGAAGAAAATAAAGCAGACATACAGATTATACTGACTCATGCTTACAGGCGGGGCTTCAATTCAATAGTCCTGAAAAACACTGACAAAGAATTAATAAGAAAAATAAAACACATAACAAAAGCTCTTCTTCTGGGATTTGAAATAACTGAAAAATCAGAAGAATACTGCAAAATAGAGAATATTTCAGAGCCAACAGGCCAAAAATATGAAGTAATGATGAGAAAAGTGTTCATGGTTATCTCTGAAACACAGGAAATAATTTATGAGGATTTTGCCAACAGCAAATACGAGAACTGGGAGGAAATAGAAGAAATGAGAAACAGCCAAGACAGCTTCATTTTATTCTGCAGAAGAACTTTAATTAAAGAAAAATATGAAAAAGACCCGATTCTGGAGTGGGAGCTTTTAACATTCTTAATGCACATAGAGCATGCCTATTTTTATTTGTATAAATTTGCTAAAGAAAACAAAGTTAAGATAGATGCTTCTATCCTTCCAATGCTTTTAGAGCTAAAATCCCAGTTCAAACTCTACCAAGACGCATATTTCAATAAAAATACAGAGAATATACACAAAATTTTCAGGCAAAAAAACAAATTCCAATTTGGAGAATGCCTGGAGTTAATTGAGAGCTCAAAAGGAAAAAATCCAGTTATTGTATCATATATTCGAGAAATTTTCCGCCTTCAGCAGGTAGGATGCAGCCCTATTCTTTCAATGAATTTAGCTTACTAGAAATAGGATTATTTAATTCTTATGGCCATTTCGTGCGCTTCATCTCTTTTTTTCTGCTCTTCTACTGCTCTCTGTTCTTCTTTTTGTTTTTCTAATTGTTCTTGCTGATAAGATTTTTTAACATGATTCCAAGTTTCAGCACATTCTTTTTCAAATGCTCTCCATCCACTTAACATCCAACGATCAATACAATCATGTTCTATAATACCCTCAACTTCCCAATATGCATTTGAATCTCTTTCTTTCAAAAATTGCTCTATTTTCTTATAGTCAAAAGAAGTATCATTTGGCTCTATGCCTGCATCTATCATTGAGGCAAAAACTCCCTCAGAATCTATATAAGCTGCAAGCCCCACTTTCTTATCTTTAAAAATTGACAGCCATCCATTAACTGCCTGTTCTCCTCCAAGAGTATCAGCAAAAGTATAGAAGCTCTTGCCAAAGGCCTCTTCTCCATTTTTCATCAAGAAAGAGCGGATGTTTTCCATTTTTCTCTCAAATTCAGCACTTTGTGATTTTCTTGCCACTTCTCTTTCCAGATTATCGGAAGTGTTTTGCATACGAACAAATCCTGCTGAGGCACCAGCAAGAACAACTGCAGCAGCAACTGCAAGCCCCCACCTTCTTAATCTTGAAGGCAAGGTTGTTTTTTCATATTTTTTAATAGCTTTTCCAAATGCTTTTTTCATTTCACTTCCATTTGTATACCTTTCATTAGGGTCTACTGCCAAAGCTTTTCTTAAAAATCCATGAAAAGCTCCTGGGATATCCCCCCCTATTTTTGAAATTATTTCAGAATCATCTCTTTTCTCATCGTCAGATAATCCATTATAAATGCCTTTCTTTGCAACCATTTCATAGAATATAGCTCCTAAACTCCATATATCTGTTTGAGGTGTATCCTTGAATTTCCCATCAAGGCATTCAGGAGCAAGATAATTTCTTTCACGAGATGGATAATTTGCACTTTCTTGGGCAGATACTGAAATATTTGTGCAAGTCCCAAAATCAGTTAAATAAAAATCTCCGTCCTTAAGAAGAATATTTGCAGGCTTAACATCCCTATGCGATTTTTGCTTCGGCTTTTCCCCTGGATGTTCTTCTTTTAATGAATGAATATAAGCTAACGCATCAGACATGTCTGTAACTACTTGAATAGCGCCATTAATTCCTAAACTATAAATCCTGTCTGATAAATCTCCTTCTTCATGATAAGGCATTGCAATATAAGGCACTCCATTATTATCTCTTTCAACTCTCCTTGGTACAATGTGATGATAAGCTGCATCTAATGGCAGCCTCTCATTGTTAATAACCTTATCAATTGTCCACCCCCGGCTTCTTAGCTGTTGTTCTGCTAAAGGACCCATCTCTATTCTTTTCAGTCCCCACTTGATTCCAGAATCATCAACATAAAGGTCAACACCCCCCCAAGCTCCTTTCCCTATGCACTTTCCAGTATAATGAAATCCATCAATATCCAATCCTTTCCTCTCCAATACATCAGTTTCTTCAGCTGTACTCTTAACTTTCTTTATGCATTCCCTATCTGGAGTTCTTGGTTCTCCATGTGTGCTAAGATTTCTTTTTATACCCATTTCTGCAGCTTCCACTACCGCCAAACCTTCATCTGTACCAACAGTGCTTCTAAGATCGCTAGCTCTCATTTTGTCCCCCCAAAACTTCATTCAAAGCATACTCAAACGCGTGGCTTCTGTTCCTAAATTTTCTTTTTAAGATACTCTCATCTACCTTAGCTAAAGTTTCTTCATCAACTGAAACACTAATTTTGCTTTTCATTTTAATACCTAATGCTACCGAGTCATACCCCTTTTTAAACCTTTCTATTTGTAACTACTCTAAAGTAACATTAATAATTCTCTTTATCCTGCTTTATTCAACAACCTCAAAAACAAAAAGAGGCTTAATAGCAAGAAAATCTGGAAGGCCTTCATCACACTTGCTTACCCCCTTTTCAACAATTAAGTTGCATATTACGTTACAGATAATATTCTTAAATCTCCTTCTGGCACCAAACTAACCTAAAAGAAAACAACTAATCCATTATCTCCTTTAAAATTTCTGCTTCTTCTCCCAATTTTGAATGAATTTTTGCCTATTTTTTGATACTTTTTGCTAATGGATTACAGGATTTCTCGAATATAAAAAGTATTATCAGATTCAGGTTAAAAAGAAAAAATTGGGTTAGTGAAAGCTTCCCAATTTTTTAAGTACCAATTAGCATTTTATCGTAGGTATAGGTAGTTTTTTAGTTCAAAATATGGCGAAGAGCCTTTCTGCTTCTTCCATTGGAAAATTGACATCTGGATAGTCGCGATGCATCTCTTTTTCTAATGCATCCATTGCCTCCAGTTTTATTTCTGCTATTTCTGAATCATTCCAGTTAAATGATTCTGCTATTTCTTTTGTATTTTCTCGGTAAGCAATTATTTCATGCCTTAGATGTTCAACTGCTTCAGGATTGTTTGTATATTTTGCAAGTATTTTATGCACAACTAAATTCCCGATGTTCTTCCCCAAACTCTTTATAACTCTATTTTTTCCCATAGTGCTCCTTTTATCTCCCCTCTTGTTTTCTCTAAAAGCTCTCTTAAATAGGTAAGAGCTATTTTTCTGTCTGTTTTAGAATCACAGTTGCTCTTTAGCCTTTCAACAAGCGCTTTTCCAACCTCGCAGTCTAAGGACTCTATAAGTTTCTGGTTATCTATAATTTTGTTTAGTATGAGCCTTACTGCAATAATGTTCCTTAAAGCACGGTAAATGTCACTTCCATTAAGATAGGTGTCCTCTACCTCACTCCAGCTTAATTTCATGCGCAAATCTGCATTATAAACTGTTCTTTTTTTTTCAGAAAGCTTTAAATTGCCGTAAATTATTTTGCGGTCTTTTAGCTCATATATCAAAGTAGGGCTATGCAAATAACCATATTCCACAGTCTCCCGGTCGTAAATCTTTAT
>MFWN01000018.1:8146-8295 GCA_001786395.1 Candidatus Pacearchaeota archaeon RBG_13_36_9 | reverse complement strand
TAATCTTTTGATTGTATTCCATTTTATCCAATAATTTTTTTGCATCTATTGAGCCCATTTCCATTAGTTTCGGCCTGATAAATCTATACAAATAATTTGAATCTGTCTGGCTTAGTTTTTCATTTCTAAGTTTCTTATTAATGACTCCT
>MFWN01000018.1:4271-8034 GCA_001786395.1 Candidatus Pacearchaeota archaeon RBG_13_36_9 | reverse complement strand
AAAAAAGTTTAGTTTGCACAATTTAAAACTCTGTATTTGAGCTCAAGGCGTTTGTAACATCTCATACCTAAGAATTTGCTAGAAAACCCTCAATATTATCTCCTAGTTTACAGGTATTTGTTTGACAATGAATTTTTCCAGCAGGATAGGTATGCTTAAGCATATCTATTCCAATTGATCTAATCCCTTCTTGACTTAATAGTCTCATTAATGAACTAGCCCTAGTATCGACAAAAACAATTTCTGAATCGCCTTTTGGTAAAACTAAAGAGTTTAATGGATACCAAACCCCATCTTGAGAACTATCAAATCTTATTAATTTTAATCTCTCTGCTTGGGCAATTTCATCATACTCTTTTGCGGTTCCAGCCCTTTTTCCAAAGTGAGTATCTAAAATTAAAAGTTTTGTTTTAGGCAATAATAATGTTAGCATATCAATATGTTCATGCCCTTTTCCTTTATGAAAATATCCTGTTGGGGCAACATGAATTCTTGCATCTGGATAATACTCTCTTCCTTTAGATAGAATCGCTTCTTTAATTTGTTCATAAGTTGGTTCATCTGACAAGATTTTAGCAAATTTTTCTTTTATGTAAACCCCATCAGACACCAGCAGAAAACCATTACCTGGTAAGACATTTCCCCCTTCCCCAAAAGAATTTCCATCAATAAAACCAGGAGAACCACTCTTTACATATCTTCCATTAAAATGAACATAGTGGTCTCTCGGCCAGAGTCGATTAATACTTCTAACCTGAAATCCCTCATTTCTAACTGCTTTTATTATGTTTCCTTGTCCATAAATACCCGTTCCAACAATTACTTCTATTTGATCTTCCATAATAACCAGGTTATTTTAGATTATTTAAACCTATTTATTTGTTATTACTTTAGAGTTACAGAAAGCACGGAGAGGGATTCGAACCCCCGAATACTCGCTGGCTGCGAAATGCTGCAGGTTCACCTTTTCAATTAGATTGAAAATCGAGTGCGTTAGCCACTTCGCCATCCGTGCATGAATTAACTAGAAAAAGCAGGTTTTAATAGTTTATTGTTCTGTAAACTTTTTTCCATTTGATTTCTCTCTTTGTTTTTTAGTTATAATTCGCGCACGTAAATAATGTAAAGTTCGCGCGCGAAGTACACCCTATACATAAATAATAAGTATAAATAGAAAGATTTAAATAGAATATTTAACAAATAGTAAGTATAAAAATCAAAGATTTTAGTAATTCTAGAGTAATACATACATAATAAGTATAAAACACAAGGTTTATAAGGTATTTTTAACAAATAGTAAGTATGGGGTTGACTCGAAAAGACGAAAGTGTCTTAGTTGAACTTAGAAGTAGAATTGAACAGGCAAAAGAAAACAAAAACAAAATTCTGGGTTATGTTAACAGCCTAAAAGAAAAATGCGAAAACAGGGAAATAACTTATTCTGAATATGAAAAACTGCTGAACCAAAAGAGAGATAGCAAAACCCTAAACCAGTGGCTAGAAGTCTACGACTTTTATATAAAAGACTGCAAATCAAGAATAAACAGTGAAACAATGAAGTCAGCAGGCAAAAAATTATTCGCTGGTTTTCTGTTTCTCATTTTTCTCTCGCTGGTACTCGGAACTGTATTTTATTTCAGAGGCGGCATAATTGGATTAGTTGTCCAGGAACAAGCGCAAGAATACACAGAACAATTAAATCTGACTTTTTCTTCTTCTGCAAACCACGAATGGCAGATTCAGAATCCGGGCCAGTTGCTTTCTGCAAAGCTTTCCGGATTAATTGAAGGGGAAGGGGAAGTTAAAATCTACCTGGATGATTCTCTTGTTCTTGACAGCTCAAAAATAAAAGGGAAAAAAGCAGGGCTGACTGGCTTGGCTGTTGATGAAACGGCCTCTGAGTCTGCCCCTGAATCAACTTCTTCTCCCCCATCAGAATCAAGTTCGCCTGGGTCTGCTGAAACTCCAACTGAATCCCCGAGTGGGCCCGCTGTCTCCCCTGAACAAAGTGAAGAGCCTGCTACTTCTGCTCCCTCAATCCCCCAAGATCCTCAATTATCATATTCAGAAGAACAGAAGGCTCAGACTAGTGAACAGGAAACTGTTCTGAGTCAACCCCAAAATGAGCCTTCTGTTCCTGAAATACAAGAGCCAGCTGTCTCCGAAACTCTGCCAAAAGAAACAGGTACAGAAAACCAAACACAATCTGCAACTCAAGAGAACATAACTGAAACAAATATAACCGAATCAAATGTCACCCCGCCAACTATTCCACCCCCAGAAGGAACAGAAAAGCCAAAAGTGAAACAAATAACAAGATTCAACAAAATATGCGAAGAAACCTGCGACCTTTCTTCCCTAAATCTTAATAAGTCATCTTATAACCTAAGAATCGAAATTAACAATGCTTCTGTATTATTGGAAGAAATAATCTACGAAATTTTAAGCGAAATAAAAGTAAACGAAACAACAGCATTAAATGAGTCAATTATAAACCTCACAGATGCAAATGTAACTCTGGCTAACACAACTTACTCAAGAATAACCATAGGCCAGCCTGTTAAATGGACCAAAAGAATAGAGCTAGACAAGCCAGGAAAAATAAGGGTAAAGCTGCCAAAAGAAGCTGAAAATATTTCTGTAAGCAAGATCCAATCATATTCAGAAGAACAGAAGGCTCAGACTGATCAGCAAGAAATTGTTCTGAGTCAACCCCAAAATGAGCCTTCTGTTCCTGAAATACAAGAACCTGCTTCCTCTGAACAAAGCGAACCTGCTTCATTTTCAATAACCCCAGGAATAACAGGGCAAGTGATTGAAGAAAATCAAAAACCAGGATTTTTCACAAGAATTTTCTCATCTTTAACAGGCAGAGCAGTTACAACAGAAGAAACATCTGAATCAGTTGATATAATAGTTGAAGATAACGCTTCTGTATATGAAATAGCCTACGAAACTCCTGCCCCCCAGGCAGCAGAAATCAACCTTTCTGAAAACAAAAAACAGATTATAGTCTCTGCCCCAGACAGTTTGGGATATGAAAATGTCCTTGCTTTCACAAAACTTCCAAAAGAAGTGCCAATAAACCAGATAGCCCTGTACCATGAAACAGGAAATAATCAGAGAGTTAATATCAAAGCTTATGACACCAATCAAAATGGTTTGATTGATTATATTGAATGGAATGTTCCTCATTTGTCCAACCAGTCTTATCTTTTAATAATAAATATAATTCAGGCAGAGCACCTGAATGAGAACAGAAATTTTATAGAGGATATTTATCCACAAGTAAAAGAGCTTGATTCTGTCTGGAGCCCCCCTGTTTTAAATGGAGAGTATGTCAGATTGACTTTTGAAGAAAATCTTACAAAATCCAACGATATAAAAATATACGCAAGAGGCTCTGAAAATTCCAGGATAGAAGTTTACGCTAAAGACAGCAGCGAGTTAATAACAGCCTTTGAGAATATAGGCGCAGAGGGCTGGTACCGGGTTTATTTAAGCAATTTAGAAAGCAGCTCTAACTCTTTTGACTTAAAAATCCTGGGCTCAGTAGAGTTTGATTATATTGTAGACCCTGAATTAAACCTAGAAATTATCGGCTCTATAAATACTTACACAGCGAGCGTCTTTCTTAAGACAAACATAGAATCTACATCAGGATTTGATGCCTATGATATAGAGAGCAATCCTCCGCCTTCAGACTACTCAGAATTTTATTCTGATATAACAGATGGAACAAATTATCATCTGGCAGTAGACT
>MFWN01000018.1:3761-3964 GCA_001786395.1 Candidatus Pacearchaeota archaeon RBG_13_36_9 | reverse complement strand
GGGGCATTCAATTGTTTTTGCATGCAATGACACTGCCGGAAACATGAACGCTTCTTCTGGGACAAGAAGTTTTGCAGTTGATACAGTACCTCCGGACATAATTATTAAAAGCCCGACAAACACAACTTACCCAACATTAACAGTAACTTTTAACGTTTCTTCCAGCGAGAATCTGAGCTATTGCAAGTTTACAATAAATGACT
>MFWN01000018.1:3433-3703 GCA_001786395.1 Candidatus Pacearchaeota archaeon RBG_13_36_9 | reverse complement strand
CTCAATGAAAGAAGGAAGTTATCTGGCTAGATTCTGGTGCAATGATACATCTAATAATATAAATAACACCGAAACAAAAGCATTTGCAGTTGATACCAACACCCCCCCAAATAATCCTACAGTTTCAATTAATTCAACTGACTTAAGCAACAAAACACTCCAGGATTTGCATTGCTTCTCCACAATTTCTGACCCTGAATCAGACGACATGAATGTCTCAGTAGAATGGTATAAAGAAGACACCTATCAGTTCAGGATTGATTACAATAA
>MFWN01000018.1:2532-3406 GCA_001786395.1 Candidatus Pacearchaeota archaeon RBG_13_36_9 | reverse complement strand
TGCAACCCTTGAAAGCGAAAACACAACCAAAAATGATAACTGGAGCTGCGGAATCAGGATTTATGACGGAACAAGCTACAGCGACTGGATTAATTCAAGCAAGCTCCAAATTTTAAACACTGCCCCGGAAATTACAGGAGTTTATAATCAAAGCCTTAAAGTCCAAATAAACGAAGCTCCAATGTCCAGCTTTGCAGAAATAAACTTTACAGCCTATGATCCTGACTCTGCAGCTGACCTAAACGACTCTACCTCCTATGCTAATTTAACATTTCCTGGAGAGGAACTAAGAAATGCTAGTGTATGCCAAAAGAAACAATCCTCAGGAGATTATGCCAATTATACCTGCAACGTAACAATGTGGTGGTGGGATGTAAACGATACCTGGACTGCCGATGTCTACATAAAAGATATAAGCGGGGCTGCTGCAGTCAACAGCACTTTCCAGGAAATTGGGGAACAGTTGTCAATACTAGCTGGCCCTTCCACATTAACCTGGCCAGGAGTCCTGCCCGGAGCAGAAAATCAAACTTCTAACAACGACCCTCTTCTTATAAACAACTCAGGAAACATTGTTTTTACTAATATAACAATAAATGCCACGAATCTGCTGGGGGAATCCAATCCTAGCAAAGCGTTATGGGCTGAAAACTTCTCAGTAGGAATATCCACTGGCTCTTCTAATCCAGAATGCGCCGCTACCTCTATGAGGCTGGGGCTATTTACGCAGATAACAACCGCCAATATTTCGAGAGGCAACTATACCTCTAATGCATCAGCAAGGGAACAGCTCTACTTTTGCTTGAGGATAGCAGGAAGGGAACTTACTCCGGCACAAGCTTATTCCACACAACAAAAAGGAGCATGGAAAGTC
>MFWN01000018.1:1807-2025 GCA_001786395.1 Candidatus Pacearchaeota archaeon RBG_13_36_9 | reverse complement strand
TGCATTACCGCTGGATTCTTGGTGTTAAGTTTATATAAATCCGACTTACCAACCCACCTTGTTTTAATTACTATCTTGTTTTTTCTAATAATTGAAGAATTTATCAAAAAAACTCTGGGTTATGAATTTTAAAAAAAGAAAAGCATTACTCTTTTATTTTTTATTCCCCAACAACTTCATTATAAGTTCGTTTCACAGCCTTAAGCAGTAAGCCATCC
>MFWN01000018.1:0-1796 GCA_001786395.1 Candidatus Pacearchaeota archaeon RBG_13_36_9 | reverse complement strand
AATATCTTCTCTCATTACCGGGGCAATAGCTTCTCTTCTTTTAGTATCCTTACCCATCAGCCGATAGATTGCCCTTACATCATTTTCATCAACTATCCCATCAGGCCTTATTCCCATGTATAAAAGAGGGCTGTTTGGGTCATTAGGGTCAGGAACATTTGGGTCGCAACTTGCAATATCATAAACTGAATCTCCAGTATATCCAGTATTTACCGTATATTCTATAGCTCTTTCAAGAGCATCTGTTGAATTTGTGAATAACACATGTTGGTTCTATTTATAAAACGAAAGGTTTAAATATTGGTTATCTGTAGATAACTAATATCAAAAAGTCGCTGAGTATTACTGCGGACTAAAGTCCACAGTTTGTTGCGACTTTAGGATGCTCGAAAACGGAACCGAGCATTCTAACACACGCACTAAAGTGCGAGGTTTCCGTTTTCGACATGATAACATTAGAAAAGCTAAACGAAATGAACCATTGGTGGAAAGCAGAAGGTGTAAAAAAAGAGCTTGCTCCAGATTTCAAGAGAGATTTATATTTTGAGATACAGAAGTATTTAAATTTGAGACAAATAATAGCCATAATAGGACTAAGAAGAACAGGGAAATCTACCTTATTTTATCAGTTGATAAGTGAGCTTATCGATAAAAAAGTTAATCCTGAGAATCTATTATATTTCTCTTTTGATGAAAGCAAGACAGAACTAAGTGATCTAATAAATTTTTATAAGGAAAACATAATAAAAAAAGATATTAACAAAGACAGATTCTATATTTTTCTTGATGAGGTGCAAAAATTAGATGATTGGGAGAATAAAATAAAGATATATTATGACCTCTACCCAAACCTCAAATTTTTCATATCTGGCTCGGCTTCGATAAATATCCTGCTAAATTCTAAAGAAAGCCTTGCGGGAAGAATATTCTACTTCCAACTTGACCCTTTGTCATTTGAAGAATTTTTAAGAATAAAGGGGAAAGAAGTTGTTAAAATTCAAAAAAACATAAATTTATGGGGCTCTGAATTACGAACCGAGATAAATGAGTATTTATTAAAACCATTTCCAGAGATTGTTAATGTTAACGATGATATAGCCAAGAAATATATCAAAGAAAGCATTATAGACAAAGCTATATTCAGAGATTTAAGTGCATTATTTGAAGTTAAAGACATAGAATTAATAGAAATTCTAATCAATATTATTGCTTCAAATCCCGGAATGAGAATTAATCTTGAGGATATTTCTAAGGATTTAAAGAGAAGCAGGCAAGTGATAAGTAACTATCTTTATTATTTAGAGTATTGTTTTATTTTAAAGAGCCTAAGAAACTTCAGGGGTTCTTTAAGAGTTTCTTCAAGAAAATTAAAAAAATACTATTTAATTCATCCCTCAATAGCATTAGCATTGTCTTCTCCAGAAAAAGGAAAGATTATTGAAAATCTTGTTCAATTCAAGACAAAAAGCGATTATTATTGGAGAGAAGGGAAAAATGAGGCAGACTTTGTTAAGCTGCAAGAGAAAATAATTATCCCTATTGAATCTAAATATTCTGATAACATTAAAATAAAAGATATTAAAGGGCTGATAAAATTCACAGAAAATTTTAAAATTAAAGAGGGAACTGTTGTAACTAAGGAACTAGAGAAAACAGAAGAGATTAAAGGCGCAAAATCAAAAATAACCATCCATTTCATTCCTCTCTGGAAATGGCTTTTGCAAGAACAATAAAGAACTAAAAGCTAATCAATCCCCAACAACTTCATTATAAGTTCGTTTCACAGCCTTAATCAG
>MFWN01000017.1:7616-17642 GCA_001786395.1 Candidatus Pacearchaeota archaeon RBG_13_36_9 | reverse complement strand
ACTTTCAACAATGATAGCCACGTGGAAGAAACAAGGAAAACCACTATTGGAAACTATGAAAGGTTATTTGATATAAAGCGTTACCAGGTACTATGCCATTACAAGGAATAAGATATCTAAGACCAACCGTTCAAAAAGGAATTGATGTTATGCAAGAACTTTCAAAATATTCTGGATTAATAAACCCTCATTATGCTGTTGTTACACAAGTAGGAAAAATCAGGCTTATTCATAGCAGTAAGCTTGAATACAAAACCGAAGATAAAATGAAATATGTTGTTCTCAAAAGCCCATATAAAACAGAAGAATTTCTGAGCAATACCAAACAAAAAGAATTACCCCAAAATTGTTTTTCTGACGAAGATGGATTTGTTGTTGTTAAATATTTAGATGGAGAAGATTAACGGCGCCCTAGGGAACTCTGCGGAAAATCAAAGATTTTCCTTGCTCCGCTGCGCTCTCCTCCTTTTAGTCGTCGGGACAGATAACAGGGCTTAAACGGTTCGGCACTCGGCTCGTGCCTCACCCAAATAAATTTCCATCTCTGAAAATTTCTCTAGCTCTGTTCGGATTTTCTAGCTCTAAACTGCGGTTCGAGGGAAAGTCCTCACGAGGTCGAAATTTTCTAGGGAAATTTACTTCCCTTAAGCCCGATGTTAGTTTCAATAAAAAATCGGCTAAATTTTAGAAGGGGTTTGGGACTTTATCTTTTATAAATTACTCTACTCATAAATGGAACTGATTGTACGCAAGTACCACAAATATCTAGTTTTTTTTGCCTGACTTCTTTTTTAGTAGCAATAGTATTGAAGGTACCCCAAACATTAAAAAAACCCCCTTGGAATACATTTCCTAAATTAGTTGTTCCTTGAGTATCATTCCAGCATCTCCTTAATCCACCATTCCAAGTAACAAATGCTCTCTTATAATCGCCACACCTCTTATTTGGCGTTAATAGTCCTCCATCTATATATCGAGAATCATCTGGTATAAATTCATGTAGTAAAGATTGATAATCTTGATCAGTATAAACTCCTGGAACAGAAGTCATAACAACTTGAATTTTATCAATTGCTGGATATTCTCCTGCTAAGTCACTAAGTTGAACCAACTCATTCTGATTATATCTGTTTAGGTTAAATATAACTAATACATAAGGGGCACCATTCTTTTTATGTGCACTCAACCTTTCTAGAGTATTAAACACCCTATTTACATTTCCTCCTCTCCTAAACCTCTCGTATGTCGTTTGAGTAAGACCATCAAGTCCGATGTGGATTCTATCTAAACCTGATTTAATTGCTTCTTGTACTCTAGAATCATCAAATGTGTTGGCGTTTGTATTTAACAAGGTGTTAATTCCAAGATTGTGGGCCTCCCCTATATATTGAAACAAATTTGGATGTAATGTTGGTTCCCCTCTTCCAGAAAAAGAAAGTCTATAAACTCTCCCTACTAATTCTCTTACTAATCTTGAATAATTTTCATCTTCAATTAATCCAAGAGGATCTTCTTGAAAATCCCTTCCTGCAATACACAAAGGACAAGATAAATTACAGTAATTGGTAGGCTCTAATTCAACTTCTTCTGGTAGGCCTCTTACGATATTTACCTGTCTAACTATATTTCTAAATAGCTTTCTCATATACCCTGAAGTTGAATCTGCTTTTAAAAGCCTTTCTTAATTTGTGAAGTCCCAAACCCTTGCTTCTGTGACTAAATTGGGCTTCGCCCTTGATACGCCGATTTTTTACTTTGGATTTTTCGGAACTTCGTTCCAAACGTTGCACTAAAAATCAACCTCTCCAAGTATTCGAGGGCAACTAACAGGGCTTAACCGACTTCACTCGGTTGCACCTCGTTCCGTCCAAATTTTACCCCATCTCTGAAAATCCTCGCACTTTTGTTAAGCGCGATGTTAACCCCCTTCTTTTCTTGGCTGCATGACAAATTCCGGCCTGGCAAGAATTCCAGGCTCTTCGCTTTTTCTTGCAACCTCTATTAAGTTATCCCCATAAAACACCAAAAATTTTTCAGGAACTTCCTCTTCTTCAATATCTTTTTTAAAGATAGGCTTTCCTATATAGAGGCTTTTTACAGCCTCTTTTTTAGCATGTACAACAGGCAAAATCTCAGAAATAATCTCAGCTGGAATAAGGATTTTTCTCAATTTCTCTTCGTTTCCTTTTTCATACTCTTCAACCGCTGTTTTAAGCTCGTAAAGACTGACAAAATTTTCGTCATCTTCAGAAAAAATGCTCGCTTTAGTTCTTCTTAGCTCAGTCATATGCGCCCCACCTATTTTTAACCCAATGTCATTGGCGAGTTTGCGGATGTAAGTGCCTGCCTGAACTTCTGTTAAAAATAAAATATCCTTGCCTTGTTTCTCAAGAATCTCAAATTTCTTTACCTCTCTTTCTCTCTCCTGCCTTTTCACTTTAGACCTTCTTGGAGGCAGTTGTTTTATCTTTCCAGTAAACTCTTCATCAATTATCTTCTGCAGTATTTTTAATTTAATCTCTTTGTGAGTATGCAATATTCCCACGTAAATCTTATCATGCCCGATAAAATATCCAAGCAGCTTGCATGCCATGTTTAGGGCAATTGGCAAGACTCCAGTTACTTTGGGGTCGAGCGTCCCAAAATGGCTGGTTTTGCTCAAGCCCAGCCATTTTTTTACAAACTCGTCTGTCTGAAAGCTTGAAGGCCCTGCTGGCTTATCTATATTAACAATAGAAAAATCCAGAAGTTCTTTCATGCTTTTTTCTCTTCTTATTCTATCCAAGTCTACATTTTTCATTATATGCCTCCTTCATTTTATTTTAAATTTTTTATATTGGGCTTATACTTTTCAATGTGCTCTACTAACTGAGTCAAATCATGTTTGATAAATCCAGTAATAACATGAATGCTATGGCTTTTCTTTATTTCCAGCAAGGATATTCTTTCTTGAATTGGAGCGCAAGCAATTTTCTGAAGCAATGCTAAATCGTTTGTTAAAATCTCTTTAAATGGGATTTTATTTTTTTGTAAAAATTCTTTTATCAACTTTCCTTCATTATCTTCAGGAACTAAATAAAGTGTAATTTTCATTTTTTATTCTTTATCTTTTCTAAGTCCATTTTTTTCAAGAACCTTGTTTATTATGTTTGTTGTTGAAAAGCCATCTTCTAATTCAAAATTTTTAAATTCTCCCCCCCATCTTGACAAAAGCTCTTTTTCTTCCCTTATTCTTTCTTCAATAAAACTGCCCCCTTTAATATGCATGTTTGATTTTATAATCTCCAGAAGTTTAAGAGGCTTATCTTCATTAAAAATAACTATATAATTAACACATTCCAAAGCAGACAGCATTCTTGCCCTTTCGTATTCAGGAATAATCGGCCTGCTATCCCCCTTAAATCTTTTAATAGATTTATCTGAATTTAACAATACAATTAAAACATCCCCCTCATTTTTCGCTTTTTCAAGAATATTGACATGCGCATAATGTAAAATGTCAAAACTTCCATTGGTTGTAACTATTGTTTTCCCTTCTTTCCTCAATTTTTCAGCTATTCTTGAAATTTCTTCTACTGTTTTTATTTTGTTTTCTGTTTTCATATCTCTCCTTTCAAGTATTTTTGTCTTTTTTCTTCTGGAAACTTCTCAATACTATATCTTAACATTGTTCTGGGCATAATTTTATAATTCCTGTTTAAAAATTTTATTAAGCATTCCTCATCCTTTTTTCCAACTTCTCTCAGCATCCAGCCAACTGCCTTATGAATTAAATCCTGCTCATCCTTTAAAAGAATTTCAGAGATTTTTATTGTTTCTTCAAAATCCTTGTTTCTTATAAATGCAGCAGTAGATATAATCGAAATCCTTTTTTCCCATAAATTTTCTGACCTTGCTAGTTCATACAAAACATCCCTTTTTTTGTCAAGAAGAAATGCTCCAATAATGTTTGGAGCAGACAAATCAACCAAGTCCCAGTTATTAATTTTTTTTGTATTATTAAGATAAAAATCAAATATCTTCTGTTTTCCTTTTCCGCCTGATTTTTTAAATTGCTCAACTAAAATTAATAATGCTATAAGCCTTTTTTCATGAACTTTAGAGTTAAGCAGCTCCTGAATCTCACTCATTTCAAGCTCTTTGAACTTTTTAGCTATCTGCCTCTGCTTAGGTACAATCACCCCTAAAAAAACATCTCCTTCTCCGTACTCTCCTTTTCCTGTTTTAAAAAAACGTTGTAAAAGGGCTGCTTTTTCTTTATCTGTTTGTGATTCTAGCTCTTGTTCTAATTCTTGTAACATAAAGATTATTAGAAATCTGGGATTAAAAATCTTGTTTATTTACTTCTGTAGGGCCATCCTGTGGGCAGTTGGCTGTTTTTGCTTGCCTGCAACATGCCCCATCTGCTTTGCTTCCTGCTTTGCCTGCATTAACCCGGCTTCAACAACAGATTCTTTTTTCTCTTTTTTCTCCTCTTCCTTTTCTTCTGTAACTTTTTCTTCTTTTTTCTCTTCTTTTTTCTCCGGCTTCTTCTTTTGCTTTTCTTTGGTTGCTGCTTCTTTCTGCTTTCTTTCTTTCTCGATTTTGTATTTTATTGCAGGGGGAATTTCTGCAAGCTCTACTCTTACAATTCCATCATCATATTTTTTTGCCTTAACTTTGATTTTAATAGGGGGTTTTCTCATGCCTCTGAACCTCACTTCGTTGTTAAGTATCTTGTCTATTTTTATTTTGTCTAAATCTCTGTCATAAACTTTCATGTGCCTTATCATAAACTCCCTTATGGCTTTGACTGCTTTATTCGCTCTTTTGTACTCTGGGACTTTCAGCCATTCCCTTCTAAGGGGAATTATATACTCTCTTTCAAGCACAATTTTTGGTTCTGCGTCTTTCTTTGCCATTTTAATTTTAACCTAGATGCCTCTTCCTAAGTTTTCTCGGCTTGATTTTTAATTTATTTCTTCTCCAGCTTCTTCTTACAGAAGTCATTCGACTAGGATGCACCCTTTTTCCAGCTCCGTATTTTTTAATTACTGCCCAAAAAGGAGCCCACTTGGTTCTTCTTCCATGCACAGCTAGCTTAACTTTCTTCTGGTATCTTTTTTTTCTTGTGTTGGGCATGTTTAAATTTACCTCTTAAATTTAAATACCAAGAAAACCTTTTGGTTTTCTGGATCCAGGAAATTCCTAATTTCCTTGGCTTGAAAATTTATTTTCATTGTTTTATTCTCCTTTAATTGAATCTAAAAATTGTTTGCCTTTTTCTGTCAATTTTCTTCCTGACATTTTATCTTTAACTTTTTCTACAAGTCCTGCTTTTTCAGCCTGTTGCAGAATAGTTCTTATTATCTTGCCGCTTCCTTTCCTAAACTCTTCAGGTTTCATTCCCCTGTTTTTCTTGCCGCCATATCTGGTTCTTAATCTGCCTACTCCAACTACCTCATGGATATAAAGCTGCCTTAAAATGGAAGCTGCTCTTTTGAACCAGAAATCTTCATCTACAGGGGGCCTTTCTTTGGAGCCTCCTGATTTAACAAAAAAAGCCCATTCAGGAACTTGAAATTCCGCAATGTTCTTCAGCGCTTCAGCTAGTTTTTTATTGTATAAATCCGAAGGTATTTCATAAACTGGCATTTTCCATAATTAAGCCGTATCTTGCGATACTAGAATGGTAAGTTCTACCATTTAGCCTGAAAATAAGTTAAAATAAGAGTTTATAAACCTTTTTCTTTTCTCCACTTTTTCAGAAAAATTGTAAACCCAACAATTTTATAGGTATAGTTTTTTCCAAGTTCCATCATTATTTTTTCAGCTATTTCTTTTGTTTTTTCTTTATCATGCCCTGCGCTTTTAAGCAAAACAACTTTAACGCTGCTTCGTTTTTTAAAATGCATTTTCAACTCTTCAAAAAACCCAGGCGTTAAACCATTTTTTCCTATTTGCAGAGTGGATTGGAATAGATTCATCTTGCAAATAAGCTCTCTAATGTTTTAAAGATATGTATGGCTAAATGTTTAAGGTTTAGGATAAAATACCCTCCATTTTTACATAGTATTGGGTTTATTTTTACATTCTTGCCTATTTCTATCTCATTTAATGCATTTCCCAATTCATTTAAACAATGCGCATCAACAGCAGATATCTTTAGCAATGAAGGATTTCTTGCACCGAGCTCCTGCGCTTTTTTATTGTGGAATTTTAATGCGCTTGCATTATGCACCTCAATCCCATCCACATGTTTAATTAAAAATTTTATTTTTTTGTGCCTCACAAAAGGATGCGGGATAATCAAAAGCCCTTTTTGCTTTTTTGTTTCTTTTACAACTTCTGCAAATTTTCTAGTTTTTATCTCTTTTTTAATAAAACATGGAATTACGTCTCCATATTCTGTTTTTATCTCTATCCCTTTTATCAGATGGGTTTTGCCCTTATACTCTTTTCTTCTTAAGACTTCTTCTATTATTCTGCATGCCTCAAAATTATGGTGGTCTGTAACACAAAAATAATCTATTTTATTTTTAACAATATAATCAATAAGTTCTGGAATTTTTAGGTTAGCATCAGAAGACCTTTCAGTATGAATGTGAAACAAGAGAGTTTTCACTTTTGCTCTCCTTGAAACTTTTCGATATCTTCTTTTTTTACAGTTATTTCTTTAAATTTTCTAACACCAAAAGTGCCTGTAGGCATTAGTTTGTTCTTGTAAATGTCTTTTCCCTTAAAGTAATGCACAATCATATCTTTTTTATTATCTCTCCAGTCCTGGGAGTATCTTGCGCAAAAAACAGCCGCCTCCTTTATATCCTTTTTAGTTGCTTTCCCCTTAAGGTTAGCAAATGGGCTTCCAGGAGCTTTTGTATGCAGAACAGTTTCTTCTGGATTTACTTGTTTTATAAGCTTTTCGTTATTTTCAGCACTTTTCCCGCCTAAAACTATTTTTCCAGAACTTGTTGTAAATTTCCTGAAATTTGCCATGAAGATAAATAGAACAAGAATTATTAAATGTTCTTATGTCGCAACTCTCAGCGACTTTCTGATTTTAAAGCTGCTGCTTGCTTTAATGTCTCTGCCTTGTCTGTTTTTTCCCAGGAAAAATCTGAGTCATTTCTTCCAAAATGACCATAAGAAGCAGTTTTCTTATAAATAGGCCTTTTTAATTTGAGAGTTTCAACAATTCCTCTTGGAGTCATGTTGAAGTTTTCGAAAATCAGCTGGGATATTTTTTCTTCTGGAACCTTGTTTGTTCCAAAACACTCCACACCAATAGAGGTAGGATGTGCAATTCCTATGGCATAGCTTAGTTGTATTTCGCACTTGTCTGCCAGGCCTGCAGCAACCACATTTTTTGCAATGTACCTTGCCATGTAAGCCCCGCTTCTGTCCACTTTGCTTGGGTCTTTGCCGGAAAAAGCGCCTCCCCCGTGCCTCCCAACTCCGCCGTAACTATCAACAATTATTTTTCTTCCTGTAACTCCTGTGTCTCCCTCAGGCCCCCCTATAACAAACCTGCCTGTTGCATTGATGTGCACTTTGGTAGATTCATCGAGATACTCTTTGCATACAGGGACTATTACTTTTTCAAGTATTTCTTTTCTGAGATACTCCTCAGATATTTCCTCAATATGCTGCTGCGCAATTACAACAGCAGTTATTCTTTTTGGAACATTGTCCTGATATTCAACTGAAACCTGTGATTTTCCATCTGGCCCCAATCCCTTAATCTGTTTATTCTTCCTAACTTCTGCAAGCTTTTCAGTAAGCCTATGCGCCAGAATTATTGGGAGGGGCATCAGCTCTTTGGTTTCGTTACAGGCATATCCGTACATCATTCCTTGGTCTCCTGCGCCTTGTTCTTTGCTGCTGTTTTCCGTAACTCCCTGACTTATATCTCTGCTTTGCTCATGTATGCTTATCCATACCCCCGCATCTTCACAGTCCATGCCGAACCGGGGGTCAGTATAACCTATATCTTTTAATACCTGCCTTGCAATTCTTTGGGCATCAAAAAATCCTCTTGTAGTAACCTCTCCTGCAATATGAACTGTGCCCGTAGTTACAAGGCATTCAATAGCCACTCTGGAATCAGGATCTTGGGCAATTAAATTATCCAGAATAGCATCGCTGATTTGATCGCATATTTTATCAGGGTGTCCTTCTGTAACAGACTCGGAAGTTATCACATATTCTTTCATAACTCAAAAAATCAAATGCTATTTTTAAAGGATAGTATAATCGAAAATATATTTTGGAGATGATTATTAAAAATATATATTAAAAATTTATTGAAATTGTTTTATCTTATGCAGTATATTTTAGGAGTTAAAACAGCATCTGTTGTTACATTTATACCTAAGTCCCTCAACCCGTTTTCATCTCCTTTTGTTGAGAAATGGGTGGTGTGCATCTCGCATCCTTTTAAAAATGGAATGTTCTCCAAGCATTTTGCAGCAGCAGGGTTCATAGATGCAGAAATTGCTAAGGCAATGAGAATCTCACTGACATCCAAGCTTGGGCTTTCATTATACAATATTTTCTTTTTCAGTTCTCTAATGCTCTCAATAATGTTTTTTGGCAGCAAGTCTATTTCATCAGGCATGTTGGATAAGGACTTTAGGGCATTGATTATGCACGCAGATTCTGAGTGCAAAAGCTCTGAATTTTTTCCAGTGATTATTTTTCCTTTTATCTCTATAGCAGAGCCGCAATAAAACCCTTTGTTGCCCTTGCCTTTTTGTTTTTCAGCTAAAACTGCAGCCTGCCTTGCAGGAATAACTGTTTTTCTATAGCTCTCTTCTATATTAAGCTCCTGCATTAATCTCTTGACTTTTTCAACAACCTCCTTTTTAATAAGCCCCAGAATTGCCTCTTTTCTGTATCTAAAATATCTTCTTATAATTTCTTGTTTCGAAGCTTCTCTGACAACTTTATCATTAACTATCCCTGCTTTTGTCTTGCTTACTCCCATTTCAGTAGGAGATTTATAAATATCTTTTCCAATTTTTATTAAAATGTCCCTTAGGATAGGAAAATTTTCTATGTCTCTGTTATAATTGATTGCAGTTATATTGTATGCCTCCAGATGGAAGGGATCGACCATATTTAAGTCTCCTATATCTGCTGTTGCAGCCTCGTATGCTAGATTAACCGGGTGTTCTAAGGGCAAGTCCCAGACAGGAAAGGTCTCAAATTTAGCGAATCCCGAATCTATGTCATTCAAGCTATCATAATATAACTGAGATAAGCAAAAAGACATCTTGCCGCTACATGGCCCTGCTCCTGTAACAACAACAATCGGCTTGCTTGTTTCAATATAAGGGTTTGAACCATAGCCCTCTTTGCTGACAATTTTATCAACTTCAGCAGGATACCCTTTTATTTCTTTCTGAATATAAGTGTTAATTCCAAGATTATCCAGATAACTCTTAAACTTCAAAGTTTTTTCTTCGTTTGAAAATCTTGTTATTACCACTGCGCTCACTTCTAATCCGAGATTTCTTAAGTCATTTATTGATTTTAGAGTAGCTGCCTCGTAGGTTATTGCAAAGTCTCCTCTTATTTTGCCATTTTCTATATCCTTGGAGCTGACACAGAAAATTATTTCAGAATTTTCTTTTAATATCTGCAGCATCTTTATTTTAGTGTTTGGCTCATATCCCGGCAAAACTCTGGCAGCATGAAAATCATGGCATATTTTACCGCCAAATTCAAGATATAACTTCTTAAATTTTTTAACTCTTTTAAGAATTTCTTTTGACTGCACTTTCAAATATTTTTCTGTATCAAACCCTTTTTCTTCAAGCATGGGATAAACTATCTTACCATATTTTTAAACTTAATTGTAATAGAAAAGTTTTACTTCCAAGTTTTTAAAGCCACCCTAAGTTCTTCGTGTGTTTTTGCATACTCTTTTAAAGGAATATTCTTTATACTATTTTTCTCACAATCCCTTCATCAGCATCAACAAAAACCAAATCCCCATTTTTGAACACTTTAGTGGCATTTTTTGTTCCAACAATACAGGGTTTT
>MFWN01000017.1:4273-7583 GCA_001786395.1 Candidatus Pacearchaeota archaeon RBG_13_36_9 | reverse complement strand
GCAATTCCTCCTTCGTCTGTGACAAAAGCACTCGCTTTGTCCATTGCAATTATGTGATCAGGAGTAGTCATACTTGCTACTAATATATCTTCATGTTTAACATCATTAGCATCTTCGACTTTAAAAATTATTTTTACTACTCCTCTTGCCTTGCCTCTCATTGCAATGTCCCCCCTAACCTCATTAACATTATCTAAGATTCTCTTAATAATTTCAATATTATGCTCTTTTGAAAGCAGTTCAAATGAAATATCAGTTTCCAAATAATGGCTGTACAAAGTATAATATTTTTTTCTTTTTTCTAATTCTTCTTTTGAGGGGAACTTCCCACTTTCAAACTCTTGGATTAAAATAGCGTCTTCAAATCCATCCAAATAAGGGTAGAGTTTAATAATCGCATTTAAAAGAAAATCATCAAATTCATATAAAAATTCACCGTGACTTTTTCTTATTTTCAACAATAGGTTGATAATACTTTCATCACAATTAACAACTTCAGGGCAATTGGAGATAATATCAAATATACTGGTTCCTGGCCAACATTTTATGGATATCTTGTAGAGTTCGATTATCTCTTCTTTTGTCAAGTCTTTGTTAAAAAATTGTCTGCCTTTTTCCACATTCTCTATGAAATCTTTAACTAAAGTGTCTAAAAATTCTTTTTCTTTTAGTTTTTCAATAAGAAGATAATAAAATTTGTCCATTTCTTTTTCATCATAGTATAAGGTTACCAATCCGTTATCATTAACAAAATAATGTCTCTCAAAACTCCAATTAATCTATTTTTTCAATTCTTCTAAATCTCCTTTATTCCAAGCTTGAAAACTAATTAAACTCCCTTCTCTTTTAACAGACTCCTTGTATTTTTTCATCCCCAAGTTTTTAAAGCCTCTTTAAGTTTTTCGTTGCTTTCAGTTGACTTTCCTCCAAGAACTAATTTTCCTGAAATTGTTTTAAATTCTCTGAATTTAACCATATACTTATAAAGAAAAAACTTAATTTAAAGGTTTTGATTTATTATCACAAGGCATTTCTTTTCCAGAATAATCACTTCCTGGTTGTTCATATAGAGCATTTTCTCCTGACAACCTTCTTTCTTCTACCATCTTTCCGATATCTCTGGCGACTATCTCCCTTATAATATCTGATTCAGTTTCCATAAAAAAGACAATGAAACTCTCTTTTTTTAAAGGTTGTTATTTTTTTAAGTGTTTGTTTCATTTTCTTTTTTGCTTGGTCCTTCTTGAAATACTTTTATTTCTATATCGTCAATTTTCCTTCCTAATTTTTTTCTTGCTAATCTAATGAGTTCTTTATCATTATTAGTTAACCCGTAGTCTAGAGCTGTTTTCGGAGAATAATCTATCAGCCTTTGTCGTACCTGCTTAAGTAAATTAGGGTTATCATATTTTTGGCAGAGTCGATAAGCTAAATCTCCATTACTATGATTGTAACAACCCCTGATTCCAAAAGAGAAATTTTCTTGTTTTAGAAGTTCCTCTATAGCCCTTTCTCCAAGCTCGGGGTCTTTCACTCGATGATCAAGAGCAGCACATGTCGCTCCCTTTAGATTGTTTTTAACATAATAGGCTCTTGATGTCTTTTGCATATCCAAATCATGATTCATCCTTGCACCCCAATAAGCTGCCCTTGCAATAGTTTTTTTATTTTCTTCACTTAGACAAGGAGTTTCATTTCGAGATTTTCTTCTCTCTTCTTGTTCTAAAAGCGCTAAAGCGGCTTTTGCAGTTATCATTCCCAGTTCATTTTGAGAATATTCTTCAATAATCTCTGCAAGTCTCTCAAAATAACTGGGAGAATAAGGGTAATTATTCAAATCTTTAAGTGCGTGAATAACCATATTCGGCTTCGCTAATGCCTCTAAATCACGGTCCTCGCGCCTATTAATCCTATTTCTAAGAGTTATTCTTTGTCTTGAAACTTCCCATGCTTCAAAGGGGTCTTGAAGCGCAAAATATTCCCTTGATTCTCTTAAATTCTCATTTCTTCTAAAAGATTCTGTATCATCCTCTGTTTCTTTGTCTGCTTCTTCTAAGTCAAAGAGATATACTTCTTTTGGACACTCTTCTACAGCTAATCTTCTGAGGTTATATTCTTGATTAGAATTCAAAATCTTGTATTCTTTTTGAAATTTATAAGCTTCAAAAATAGTTTTGGGTGTGGGCATAAGACCAAATGGAGTGGTTTGTTCTGCTATTAGGCACATGGCTGCTTTTGTAAGGTCGTTATCTTTAAGACGCACCCCTGAAAAAAATGCACTGCATATATGTCTCCTGGCAAATATCTGTATAAATTCCCCTGCATCTTTGCCTAAGACTTCTGATGGTTTTTGCTTTAATGGCTTCTCATTAGCCATGTCCGCAAGTTTTTCTAATCTTTGTGTTTTTTTCATTTTTTCTCCATAAATTTTGTTTCCATAAAGTAGTTACATATTTCAGGTTTATATAATTTATTATATTAATTTATGTGCAAAATAGTAATATTTATAAATAAAGGTTAATTATGAATAATAATATGCAGGAAATAATATTCAATATAGACAGTTTAGATAGAAAAATACTTTATGAATTAGACCATAATAGCAGGCAGTCTGCTTCTCAAATAAGCAAGAAATTACGAGTTCATAAAAATGTAATTAACTTTAGGATCAATAGGCTAATTGAAAAAGGAGTTATAAGACAGTTTGTTACAATAATAAGCCCATCAGTTTTAGGCTTGATCCCCTGCAAGATATATTTGCAGTTGCAGAATCTTACAGATGAAAAACAAAAAAGTATTATTCAATTTATTCAAAAACTCCCATTATACTGGGCAGCAAAAGTAAGTGGTAGATGGGATTTTATTTTAGGAGTGTTAGTTAAAGACATAAAAGAGTTTGGTGATATAAAAAATAGAGTACTAGAAAAATTCGGAGAGGATATAACAAATAAAACTATCTCTATATTAATTGAAGCGCCTTATTATTATCGTGAATATCTAACAGAAGATAAAAGTAAAAAAATGGAAATAAGGTATTGGCTTAAAGAATCAAGAAATGAAAAACTAGATTACCAAGATATAGAGATTTTAAGGCTGCTTGCAAACAATTCAAGAGAGCCTATAGTTGAAATATCTGAAAAAGTAAAATTGACTGTTAAAACAGTAATTTCAAGAATAAAATCTCTTGAAAAAAGCGGGATTATTGCAGATTATAGAATTTCCCTTAATTTAGACAAGATAGGTTACAGATTCTTTAAATGCTTTATATCTTTGAAAAATGCAGACAAAAAGAGGATAAATGATTTTATAG
>MFWN01000017.1:4067-4262 GCA_001786395.1 Candidatus Pacearchaeota archaeon RBG_13_36_9 | reverse complement strand
TTAAACAAAAACATAATTCACTTGGTTGAGTGTGTTGGAGACTGGGATTTTGAGCCTGAATTCGAAATAGAATCTTTTGAAAAATTCCAGCAGCAGCTTTCGGAAATAAGAAATAAATTCAGCGACCTAATCAAAAGCATAGAAACAATAAACATCTTAGAAGAATATTCTTATGTTTGCCTGCCTGGAAAATAA
>MFWN01000017.1:415-4025 GCA_001786395.1 Candidatus Pacearchaeota archaeon RBG_13_36_9 | reverse complement strand
ATTTTTTGCATACTCTTTGAGTGGGATGTTTTTCATAACCGATTCGATAGCTTGCCTAGCGCCCATCGCTCCCCTTAAGGTTCCTTTTGGATGTCCATGGACTCCTCCGCCCATCTGGATAACTAAATCTTTCCCAAGATGTTTTATTAGATAAGGAACGTGCCCTGGATGAAGTCCTCCGGAAGATACAGCCATTGTAGGTTTTATTTTTCCCCAGTTTTGGCTTAGTCTGTCTTTTGTCTCTTTTACTTTTTTCTTTTCAATTTCTTCTTCTATCTCAGAAACTTCTTTAAGCGTTCCCTCTAGTTTCCCAACAACAGTTCCGATGTGAAGGGTATCAACGCCTATTAATCTTGCTAAATCTGCTAAAACCATCATTGAAATTCCATGTTTTTTGTTTCTTGTAAATGCAGCATGCATGGCCCTATGCGCATGAATAGCAAGTTTAAAATCAGCTTCTCTTAAACTTTGCAGTGCAGCAAAACCTGCAGTAACAATATCAATCATGACAAATTTTCCGCCAAGTTCTTCAACTAACTGTGTTCTTTTCATCATCTCTTTTGTTTCTGCAGTTACATTAATCAAATAAGCTTTTTTCTCTCCTGTTGCTTCTTCTGCCAGATTTGCAGCTTCTAGACTTCTTGCAAGCCTTTCTTCAAACTCATTAAACTTTTGGGAAGATAAATTTTCATCGTCTTTAACAAAATCACATCCTCCTCTCCAGGCATCATATGCTGCATAAGCATGGTCTTTTGTTCTCAAGCCAAGCTTAGGTTTTATAATTGTCCCCAAAAGAGGCCTGTCTTTAACTTTCATCATTTTTCTTATTCCTTCTATTCCATACTTGGGTCCCGAGAAAGAATTAAGAATTTCTTTTGGGATTTTTATGTCCTCCAGCCTTAAGTTTTTTACAATTTTCATCCCAAAAATATTTCCAGCAATTGAAGATAAGATATTAGGAGCATTTCCTCCTTCAAACAAAGGTAAGGGATATGCAATTTTTACATAATTTTTTTTAATAGAAAAGGCTTGGGCAGCTAGTTTTTTCATATACTGTTTTTCAGTTTTAACCTCTGCCCATGTTCCAGTAGAGCTTTCAAGCGCAACATTTTCAACAGCTTCTTTCATGGAAACTCCCCTGGCAGGTTCAACTCTAAACAAGCAAACAAGGTCGCTCTCTTTTGGCTTGTATTTTAAATTTAAAAAATCTTTAGGCTTCATTTTTTATCCTCTTTTATAAGAATGATAGTTTTTATATCTTATGAAAAACAAAAAATACAAAAAAGAAAAATAAAAAGTTTATTCTGAAGATTTATACACATGCGCCATCAACGCAGGTAGTGTAGTTTCCTGAACAATCTAAAGGGGATTGTAAATAAGGCTCATTAAAATAACAAGTCCATTCATTAACGTAAGTTCCGTTGCAGGAATCTTCGTAGACATACCATTGCTCATTGTTGTATCCAGAAACATTGCCCATTGTGAGGATGCTCCATCCATCCGTATCATAGCAAGAATCAGGTATATGGTTACATTCTCCATTTGTGCATCCGTAGTAACATTCTTCCACTAGTGTAAGGATATCATAGTCGGCGTTGCATTTGCCAGAGGAACAATAGTAATCAGTAGAGTTATAATAGACATCTCCGAAATAGCAGACATTGCTTCCGTAATCAGTCCCGCAGCTTTGTTGTGTGTTTTGTTCGTAGTTTCCTGAGCACCAATATTCCATCACATTGCTTGAATCAACACAGTAATCATCATCACTGTAAAAAATTTTATCAAAATATCCTGAAGTTGTCCCAAATGCCCGGGGATTATTTCCATCTGTATCAGAGCAAGAATCACAATATCCACAATCTGCTACGCAAGCATCACATGCCTCTACCCCTTCACAGACACTATCCCCGCAGTTGCTTTCATCATTATCTGTAGGAGAAGCGCATCCCGCATCAGCCATGTCTATTGCAGAGTCTCCATCATTATCTGAGCCATCATCACATTCTATTGCGGTGTTTAGTTCGCTGTTATCATTTTTGCTGTAACATCCAGGGTCATCTGGGTAATCAATATATCCGTCACCATCATTATCCAGTCCATCACTGCATATTTTTGCAGCCCTTGGTTCTGGCTTTGCAAATACAAATGCCGTTACTAAAATAAGTGCAATGAGCACAGAAACAATTACAGCTGTTTTTCCACTCTTTTCCATTTTTTATTTAACCTCCTTTCAATGTAATTAAACAATAACTCATTTCTTTTAAAAATAAGCGATTACCTTAAAGGAATAAAAAATTACGCTTTTTTTATCTTAATCCCTTCGCTTGAATCTTCAATTGTATACCCTTTTTTCTTTATCTCTTCTCTTAATCTGTCCGCTTCTTTCCAGTTTTTATTTTTTCTTGCCTTTTCTCTTTCTTCGGCTAATTTTCTTACTTCTTCTGGAATATCAACTTCTTCTTTTTTGAGCAAATCCAAGCCAAAAACAGAATCCATCTTCTCTATTGTCTGATATTTGCCTGTTGCTTTTTCATCTCTAATAAGATTCCATAGAACAGCAAGGGCTTGAGGCATGTTCAAGTCATCGTTTATTGCCTTTTTGAATTCTTTCAGATATTTTTCATTAATCTTGCAATCATCTTTTAATTCTGAACAGATATTTTTTAATCTTTCGTAAGAGTTTTTTACATTCTCAAGGATTTCTAACGAAAAATTAAGCTGGGTTCGATAATGTGCTGTCAATGCAAAATACCTATAAGACAATGCAGGAAATCCTTTTTCTTTTAGCTCAGCTATTGTAAATAATCCTCCTTTGCTCTTGCTCACCTTCTCTCCCTTAAAAAGCAAGAATGCACCATGAAGCCAGAATTTCACCCAAGGTTTCTTTCCAAAAGCAGCTTCGTTCTGTGCTATCTCGTTAGTATGATGAATTGGAATATGGTCTTCCCCTCCAGTATGTATATCAAACTGCTCCCCTAAATATTTGGAACTCATTGTGCTACACTCAATATGCCATCCTGGAAATCCAATTCTTCCAAAAGCGCTCCACTCCTGCTGTCTTTTTCCAGGCTCTTCTGAAAATTTCCATAATGCAAAGTCAGTTTTGTTCTTTTTTTCTCCAACTTCTACCCTTTTTCCAGCTTCGAGTTGTTCTATTTTTAATCTGGCCAATTTTCCATAGTCTTTAACTTTTGAAGTGTCAAAATAAATGCCATCGCTTGTTTCATAAGTATAGCCTTTTTCCTTTAATTTTTCTACAAGTTCTATTTGTTCTTTTATGTGCTCTGTTGCCTTGCACCATACATCTGGCTCTTTTATGTTTAATTTTTTAAAATCTTCTCTAAAAATTTTCCAATAGAAGTTAGCTATCTCTCCTGCTGTCTTGCCTTCTTTTGCAGCTGCTTTTTCCATTTTGTCCTCTCCTTCATCTGCATTAGAAGTTAAATGCCCTACATCTGTAACATTCATAACCTGCTTGACTTTATACCCATTATACAGAAGAACTCTTTTGAGTATGTCGCTAAAGATATAACTGCGCAAGTTGCCAATATGCTGGTACCAATAAACAGTCGGCCCACAGGTATAAATGCCAACTTCATTTTCCTTTATC
>MFWN01000017.1:175-397 GCA_001786395.1 Candidatus Pacearchaeota archaeon RBG_13_36_9 | reverse complement strand
TTACGTGTTAGGGTGTTATATAGTTTTAATCCCATTTTAACATCTATTCTTCTGTGTTTTTAATTGTTTTGTTCCTCCGCCACAAATTATATAAACCAGTTGCCCCTTCTAATCCTGCAGGAAGGGAAAATGGATACAATAAAAAATCTAGTTAAAGCGTTTATTGGAGAAAGTCAGGCTAGAAACAGGTATACTTTCTATGCTAGTCTGGCAAGAAAAGAA
>MFWN01000017.1:0-144 GCA_001786395.1 Candidatus Pacearchaeota archaeon RBG_13_36_9 | reverse complement strand
TTACAGCAGATAATGAGAAAGAGCATGCCAAGAAATTATTTGAGCATATACAAGAATTGAAGAAACAGGCAGGATTAGATGAAGCTGCAATAGTGGAAGCAGAATCTCCATTAGTTCTTGGAACAACAATTGAAAATTTGAGAG
>MFWN01000016.1:6799-10486 GCA_001786395.1 Candidatus Pacearchaeota archaeon RBG_13_36_9 | reverse complement strand
TATCTTAACTTTTTAAACTTTTTGGAATAACTTAAGAATGATTAACTATGTTCGGAGATACTGTTGAGTTTGCAGGTGTAAAAAAGGGATTACTTGCCTCTTTTAATTTCTTTCAAAATCTTATCTCCTTCATCTTTTGTTAAAATGCCAGCAAAATCATTTATGGATTCTTTGTTTTTCAAATATTTTTCAACAAGCTGGGGGTTCCAAATCCAGGTTATTGTCCCATCTTTGTTGATAACTATTTTATGTATGCTTTCCAAGTACCACAAAATTATTTTGAAGGTTCTCCACACCATTTTTTTCGGCAGATTTCTAAACAGTTCTATTTGAGTATATTCTCCACTATTTTTTTCAATGAACTCTTCTACCATTAAAACAGTATCCAGTCTGGGTGCGCTTGCTTCAAACAATTTTTTGTCCTTTGTCTTTGCCCACATCATATTATCTTGATTATAGTTTAATGTATTAATTAATACATTGGAGTTTTTAAGGCTTTTGGTTGTGATTTAGAAATCAGAAGCTTGCAGGTTTAAAAAAGAAAAGTGGTTTTTATTTTATGGCTAAGCCCAATTGCCGCTTATAAGTGTAATGTCTACAGCGGCACTCAGAATTGCAATAATCGTGCTAATTATAGAAAAGATAGTCCAAGTTATAGAAGACATTCTCACAATCTGAACACTGCAGAACATTATTCCTAAAATTGCAATTGTAAGCCCCGCAAAAATCATGATCAAAGAAGGGTCTCCCAACATATATAACATGCTGAATGTGAAGATTAAAGAGACCAAACTCAAAACAAACCCAGCTATCCCAAACCCATTTCCAGCTTTTTTCTTCACGCTCTTTTTTATTTTTTCTTTTGGCATTTTACTTCCTGGTTTGTTTTTCTTCTTTACAGCCCTGATAATCAAATAAGCTATTAAGGCAATTATTCCAACAACAATTGCAATTCCAATTACAACAACTGCCATTGGAATTAAGTATTGCTCAGGACCCACAACAATGTCTGCCGCAACTATCGGAAACAAAGCTAAAATTGCCAATAAAATGACTAGTGCCTCTTTTTGTTTCATGTTATTGTTAGTATTATTAGCTATTTAAATTTTTATTCTTTGTAATGCATCTCAGGAAACTTCTTGAAATATAATTTCAATCCTATAAACAGAGTTAAAGCTGACAAAATTATTATAAAAAATAAAAGCCCGCTGGAAAAATATTTATGAACATCAAAATAAGTTGGATATACTCCGATTATTAATGCAAGGGTTGTCAAGCCAAAAGCAAAGCCGAATCTTCCGTGAAGCATGTTTGAAACTCCAACAAGAGTTACAGGCATTGTCATATTAAATAAAAACATCCCCAAAATTCCAAGAAAAACAGATTCTTTGCCAAAATAAATCAAAGGAGCTGAAAGCAATAACGCAGTTACAGAAACCTTGACCCAGCCGAACTTATCTCCAAAAAATCCTCCAAGCCCTTTTCCAAGAACAACTGCAAAAGTTAATAATGCAAGCAAAAGCAAGTTAGATTTCCATGGGAAAACTGTTGCAAAGCCTATAAACGCTCTTATGCTAATGGAGAACAGCAAAAGAATTATAATTAATTCAAAATATCTAAAGTCTCCTTCTATCTTCTTTTTATTGTACTCTAAAAGAGGCATTTTTATCTTAAGCATTAAAATGCACATTGCTCCCAGCGCAAGAATGAAATATCCAGGATAGAATATTCCTGCTTTGCCAAGATAAATTCCTATAGCTAATCCAAGAGCCCCAGGAGCAACAAAAATCCCAGGCATTGTTGCTTTTTTAGGCTGCAAATTCAGGCTAATAATTCCTCCTCCAATATGGAAAAATGCATTTCCAACTCCTGCTAAAATAACAGCAGTTAAAGGAGAAATAAAAATAAACATGGGGGATAATATAACTAAGATGCTTCCAAAAACAGCAGAAAAAACCGGCTTTCTTAATTTATCAATCCATAAGCCAAAGGGCGCTTGAAATGCAAAAGCCAAAACATTATAAACAATCACCAAAACAAACAAGACTTGCGGATTTACAAGCTTGTTAAAATAAATTGTAAATAAAGCTCCTGCGCATATTAAATCCACAAGAGCATGAGAAATAGAGTAAACAACTAAGTTATTTGCAATCACCCTTTTTTCAACCATAAAATAATTAATCTCCTGGCTTATTTAAGCTTTACCCAAAGGTATAAAAATAATATTTTACTAGTAATCTATGGAAAAAAAGAGTGTGGCAATTGTATTTCTTTTACTAATTGTTATTTTGCCAAATGTTAAAGGAGATGCAGTGTTTATACCTAGAGACTATACATTAAATAACTACGTTGTTAATCCTTCTGATTTTAAAGATGCCTATATTTTTTATTATTACCCAAGAAATTCATCATCCTATGCTGTTGATATTATGCAATCTGACTCCTATCTCTGCCGTTCTTATCTTAATTCTGACCCAGTAGGTATAGGAGCAGTTAGGGCTTCTTTCTATGCTCAAACAGGAAAAGCAAAAATTGGAGAGATGATTTACAATTACAAATATCCAGACCCTAAGTTATCTGTTCAAGAACAGGCTTCGTTAGATGATCTTTTTTATAATGAAATAATCTTATCCGGAGCGTCATTTAAATGCGGTAGTTTCGCTACATCCGATGATAATTTACTATCAGTTTCAGGTTACTATACTATCTTAGGCTTTTCAGATAAAGAGTTATTAATCTATCTTTCAAGTAACACTACCTTATATAGAAACGGCTCATCTAAAACAGAAAATTTTGAACCTCCAATAATTAAGAATGTTTCTTTAAGTTTCCCAGGGAATCACCAAAACCAACCTATTGTAGTCCCTCCCAATCAAACCACCCCCCCAATTACCCCGCCAAATGTTACCCCAAATATTACTTCCCCAATTACCCCGCCAATAGTCACCCCTCCGCAAGTTGAAGTTCCATTTACCACCAAATTTTTCTGTTTTATCAAAAGGCTGTTTGGGATAAAATGTTAAGCTCTTACGATGTTTCTTTCTTAAAGTCCCTTGTTTTAACAGTAATCATAGAAACCCTGGTTTTAATCTTGATTGTCAGGAAATTTTATAAGATAAGCAGCAAAAAAATACCTACCAAGTACTTAATTTTTGCAGGAATTTTCTGCTCTTTCTCTACTATCTCTTATTTATGGTATTTTCTGCCTAGTTTAATATCTGATTGGACAATCTACGTTATTGTCGGAGAGCTATTAGTGTTTCTTATAGAATCTGTAGTGCTTTCCTTCATCCTTAAACTAAGCATAAAACGCTCATTATTAGCTTCCTTTGTCTGCAATTTTGCTTCTTTTTTTATAGGATTGATAATAAGCCTCGTTTAATTAAGAAATAAGAATTTTTATATCGCCTTTGTTTCTCCAACAATATCGCATGTCATCTGCTGATTTTCCCCTGTCTGGACAACCGGGGCAGCTTTAACTGTATCTCCTGTTTCTATGTCATAGCCTACAACATAAGTTTTAGTATCCAACTCTTCTAGGCTTTTATCTTCTGGAGATATTATATTTGCAACCTCTCCATTAACAATTATCCTAAAGTCTACAACAGAAACCTCTGCTCCGCCAACAAGTCTCGTTATTGTAATAGAATTGGATTCTGCGCTTGTCTCTTTTATGCTTAATCTAAC
>MFWN01000016.1:6180-6785 GCA_001786395.1 Candidatus Pacearchaeota archaeon RBG_13_36_9 | reverse complement strand
GAGCCCCTTCATCCAAGAACTTCGCAGTCCACATCCATACAATCACATTCGCAGCTATTATGAGGATTGCTAAAATGATTACAATTCCAATTACAATTAAAACAATGCCTAGAGTTCCAATGCCTCTTCTATCCTTTTTCATATTTAACAGAAGAAACAAGCATATTTACAATTAACTGATAAAATTAAAAAGGAATGTCATCCCCTAAAAAATAGCCGCAAACTCTTTGTTTTTCAAAAAACCAACCCACATTTGAGCTATCAATTTTTTCCGGGCTTTCTATCTTTGCTTTTTTAAGGTAAGTGCGTATGCTTTCTGGATTATATCCAGAACTTACGTTATAATCATAATGCCTTATTTCAAAAAAAGCATTGCAATTATGCTTTCTTCTGTCTTGCTGGATTCTTTCTGGAGAGCGCGGAGAAACAATGCTTACTATGAAGCCCTGATTCTCTAAATCATAGATTTTTCTGATAAGCCCCCACTGGCTTGGCTCTATTTCTACATCTAATCGCAGCAATATTCTTCGTATAACATCACTTTTTCTCATTTTCTATATTCTAATATTGGCATATTTATAATTAACTGATAAAAAAATAAAAAA
>MFWN01000016.1:1379-6171 GCA_001786395.1 Candidatus Pacearchaeota archaeon RBG_13_36_9 | reverse complement strand
GCTGGCCTTCGCTCTCTACGTTTATTTTTACAAGCTGTGTTCCTTCGTCAGCACTTTCTGTAGCTTTAACACTCACCCTTACAGTCCTGCTTGAGTCAGCTGGAACAGTCACAACAGAATCGGTATTTACAATCAATCCGTTGGTTTGTTCAGGAGTCAAAGTGTAAACCTTCATCTTGGCACCGCTGTTAATTATAACTAGGTCATAATTAACCTCTCCTCCAATACTCAGGCTTTTGCTGGATGTTCCAGTAAGAACACTTGATGCACCCTCTACTCCGCTGATTACAATACTTTTCTTGGCTGTCTGAGTAGTTTCACCATTGTAAGCTTCTACTTCCATGTTGTAAACACCAGATTTTGCATCCTCTGGTATTGTTAAGTAGAGCCTTTTTACAGCTGAATCTTCTCTACCGCAGTCCTTGAAATAGTATTTGCAGTTTTCATCATTGTCATCACATGCGTTTTCTACTTCTTCGCATTCGTCCATTGGGTTCAAGTCCCCGAAGTACACTTTTTTTTGTACTCCAAGTTCAGGGATGCTTGCTTTTACGAAAACATCTTCTAAGTCATGCATTCCCTGGTTTTTCAGAACTATGTCCAGTGCAATGACCTCTCCTGCTGTTGCTTCAGTTGGAGTATCTACATCAAGAACTTCTATATTATAGGATTCTCTCTGAAGCCTTATTG
Source organism: Candidatus Pacearchaeota archaeon RBG_13_36_9 (assembly GCA_001786395.1). GTDB lineage: Archaea > Nanobdellota > Nanobdellia > Pacearchaeales > GW2011-AR1 > MFWN01. The sequence continues at coordinate 5,481 of MFWN01000016.1, read as the reverse complement.
TATATTCTTCAGTATCCTTATCATCCCCATCTGTTAGGGTGATTGTAAGAGTAAGCTCTTCTGTAGGGTCAATGTCAGTAGGCAGTTCCAATGAAAGGCGCTTTGTGTAAGTGCTTCCTTCAACAATGTCAAACCTGTCTGTTCTGTCTTCAATGTCAGCATCCTTATAGTCTATCTCTGCTTTTATTTTGACGTCTTCAGCGCATTCAAGAGCTTTAAAAACAACCTTTATAGGGATTGTCTGTCCAGCCTCAATTCCGCTTACTGTGGCGCCGTCAGATTCGACTAGCATGCCGTCAACTACTACTCTCCAGTTATCTGTCAGGCTTCCTGTAGAAGCGCTGACAAAAGTCAGTGTCATTAAAGCAATCGCAGCAATTATGGAAACCAAAATTGCTTTTTTCATTTTTTGTAGATTTAATAAATTTAGTTATAAAAACAGGCAATTTTACCTTTATAAACATTATTATCCTGTAGTAACTATATAATAATTACACAATAAAAATGTTTATAAGGTATAGTTTAGTATACCTTGCTATACCGAACAAATGAAAACAGATACCACCATCAAGCTAAGCAGGAAAACTAAAGAAAGGCTGGATAGTTTAAAGGAGCACAGCAAGGAAAGCTACGAGGAAACTATAAAGAAAATGCTTTATATCTTAAATCTTATCAGGAAAAACCCAGAGTTTGGGGGCAAGGTTCTGGGAAGCATAGACAAAAATATAAAAAGAAAACGGGAGATAAACAAAGAAACTAATGCAAAAGCTCCAAAGTCCTTATAGAATCTTTAATATTGTAGGGAGATTCATTAATTATAACGATTTCCTTGTCCTTTGCATGCTTCTTTAGGTTTTCAAGAAGTTCTTTTATTTCTTTGTCCCGGGTTTTTACATGCCTTCTTTCTCCTTTTTCTCCGTATTCTATTCCTGAAAAATGTATATGGAGTTGTTTAAATGATTTAAACTTCTCTAAAATCTTAGCATAGTCCACTTTTTTCTCTCTTGCCAAGATATGCGCGAAATCAATGCAAAAAGCGCACCCAGTTTCTTTTACTAATCTTAAGGTTTCATCGGTACTTCCAAAAACATTAACCTTCCCGGTTGTTTCAGGGGCAAGCTCTGTTTTCCACTCATTTTTTTTGATTTCTTTCTGCATTTCCAAAATAGCCTTTTTAATGTTCTGATAAGTTTCCTCATGATCCATGATCCCGTAATACCCTGGATGAAAAACAATCCTATAAGCTCCCAGATAATGCCCGATTTCGCAGCACTTCAAAATTCTTTCTTTGCTCTCCTCTGTTTTTTTCTTTTCCTTGCTGTTTAAATTGATCCAGTAAGGTGCATGGATGCTTAGCCTTATGCCTTTCTTTCTGGCTTCTTCTCTTATCTCTTCTGCCTGTTTCTTCTCTTTTATATAAATCCCATAGGTAAAAGCAATTTCACACGCACTTATTCCTTCTTTGCTGAATTCCTCAAGCCTTTCAATAGCTTCTTTTGTCGGCCCAAGTCCAGCAGGCCCTGCTTTTATCATAAGAGTAAATAGAAAAAGGAGTATAAAAGCTTATTCTCAATGTTAAGCTGAATTTCAAACTTAACCCCCTTTTGGCCTGATTGTCACGATTAATAATTATAGAGAACATAGCAATAAAATTAAAGTAATGTTAACTTCGGAAAAGCGAACAGGTGCAGCTTTTGTAGAAGGTATTTGTAGCAAGAGGCGAGTTAGATGTGCTGTTTAAGTTATTAAGAAATAAAAACTAATTATTCAAACTTCTTTGTTTTTCCCTTTCCATGCTTTTCAGAAATCTCTATCTGGGCGGGGGCTTTTTTAAACACCTTTAGGATAATAATAATTATAATTATTGTTGCGATGATAAAAACCAGAATAATTAAAGAGACTACAATATAAAACAAATTATCCCTTAAAAATTCTCTTATTTTGTCTTCTGTAGTGTCTGGAGTCTCTGTGTTTTCTGACTTTAAAGTATCAGTAATTGCAGGATCATTGTCGTTTATGTCAGGCCCTAGGCAGTCTGGCCCTGCACCATATCCATCTTTATCATTATCAGTGCAGTTCTTGTTTATCAGGCAGGTTTTAGTTGTTCCGTGGTTGCTTGGCCTTCTGGCAGTAGTGCCGCATCTGTTCTTATCCACACAATTATAAGTTTGTATGTTATTATTGCATGGAGTCCATGTGCAGTTCCAGTTGGGAGTGCATGTTGGCGTTCTTCCATCATTTCCTCCATCATTGTCATCATCCTGAGCTTGGCAAACCCCGCTAACGCAGCTATATCCAGAGGAGCAAGCACAGTCAGAGCAGCTGCAATTTTCTCCTATGCTGCTCTGGCATGTCCCATCCCCGCAATAAGGCCCTTCTACAATTTCAAAATAAGAAAATCTGCTTACTTCTGCTGTAAATGTCTTGGTTTCATTGTTATATGATGTTGAAGTGCATATAGTGCCGTTGCATGCATTTCCATTATACGAAATTAGAGGTTTATGAAGGCTAATATTCCAAAATGTTAATTGTGCTCTTTTATCCTTTAATTCTGTTAAGTTGCCTGTGTCTACTTTAATTAGGCTCTTGCCTATCCTGATGTAATCTGTCAGCAGCCCGGAATCTGCCTTGAATCTTGAGATATTTACATTATCTAAGAATCTTATTTTTCCATAAGGCATTCTTTCAAGAGTGAAGTTATTGATGATGTCCTGTTCCTCACTAAGATTTGTTGAAGAGTCATCAAACCCAGTGAAATCAGTGAGTGCAAATGCTTCTATAACTTCTCCGCCATCTGCGCTGATATATAACCTATCTTCATCATCATCTACGTAACCTATTTCTGCTTTTTCCCAATTTACAGAGCATTTTTTGTTTGCAAAGTCAAAATTAGTGCAGTAAACAAAATCATAATTTCCAGTCATGTGCTCTCCCTCATTGGTACTTTCAGTTAGATTCTTAATTCCAAGGTTTTCAAGGAATGTTTTGTTAAATGATATACCATAGTCGTCAGTCTGGACATTTGTTGAAATCCTGTTTGCAAAAACCAGATAGTAATCTACATAGTCATAACTTGTCTTGTTATAGACTTCTGAAATAATATTGATATTCTCGCTGAAATTGCTTTCTGTTTCCATTATAAAAGCCCCTGCTATCTCCTCCTCATCAGTAAACTCTTCTTCTAGCCCATAAATTTCATATACCCCCATCCAAAAAGTTGTTCTTCCCATTTCGCTTAAATTTGGAGCAGCAAAAGTTTTTTGACCATCAACTTTAATTGGCATCCAATAACCTCCTTGGAGTATATCCGATCCAAGGTACCTGCTGACAGGATTATTTTGGGAGTCTTTTATACTAATAGTTACATCAACTTTTGTATAAACATAATAATCTCTTTTTAATTGATTATTGCTTAAGTTAACGTCTCCAGGCACATTAAGTTCTGCTTTTAATGAGTGAGCCCCTGATTGTGAAGGAGTCCAGTTGAAAGAATAACTGACATACCGTTTTCCTAAATTTATTTTTGGAATAATTAGGCTACTGACTAAGACGCTATTATCATAGAGAGTAAGTTCTGCATTTTCAACGCTTAAACCTAAATTATTTAGTTCTATCCTAACCTCTGAAGTTTGCCCAACAGTAGGATATGGATAAGAAGTATAAATGCTATTTACTTCAACATCTGTTTCATTTTTTACGACATAAATCCCTCCATTATCTTCATTGTCGTCCCCATTAACATCTGTTTCTGAACTAATGTTTGTATAGATATCAACATTGCCTAATTTAGTAGGAGTGTAGGAGATATTGACCTCTTTTGTTTCATCAGGCAATAGCTCATCAATTATTACATGACCAATAATATTATATTGCCATTCCCAATCGTAGGTATCTGGGTTAAAAACTTGCTCATCCCCTCTTTCATAAAATGAAACATTTACATTTCTGGCTATTTCATTCCCGCTATTATAAACCTCTCCTTCAATATACATTTCTTCATTTAATAGAAAGTTAGTGCAGTCATAGTAAACACGCAAGGAAGGATCTGGTCCATTTTGCTTAACTTCGTAATAATGATGGTTTATATTATCTTCAGGATAAG
>MFWN01000016.1:423-1361 GCA_001786395.1 Candidatus Pacearchaeota archaeon RBG_13_36_9 | reverse complement strand
TTATTTCAAATTTTAATAACTTCTGCCCTAAACTTTCTGTTATTAATGGATATTTTAATTCAATATGCTCTCCAGCTTCTATATTCCCAAGGCTTCTGCTTTCAATAAACCTCTCTTCGCAGTCTGGCTCTTCTTCCCACCAATAAAGGCAGTCCAAGTATTCAGAAATATTTAAAGTAACATTTTCTGCTTTTGAATTGCCCCTGTTGTGGGCTTCTATAGTCAGGTTTTCTTTTTGGTTTAGGTAAATATTTTTATTTTCATAATATTCTCTCCAACTAGATATACTTAAATCTGCTCCAGCCTCTTTTGCTTCAACCCCTCCCATTCTGACATTATTATCTGGATTTTCATCTTCACTTGAGTTTACAGTTAGTTTTAAAATGTATTCTCCAGGTTCCTGAATATTTCCCTCTAATTTTATCTCTTCAGTATCTTTAAAGTCCATAATCTCTATTGTGCCAGACCCAACTTCCGCGTAAGTACAACCAGTTTTATCATCCCAATAACATCCATCTCCGTACGGGCTTATTTCTAGCTTATAAGCTATATTGCTTATTGGCTGGCTCCCCTCTTTTCTAATACCTATAATGAAATCTGTTGAGCCTATAAAATACTCTTCAGTTGTTCTCTGTAAGATTGCATCATAAAATCCAACCCCTTCTGCAGAAACATCTTTTTCTGCTCGCAGGTGCATATACTCATATTCATAGTTATTGCTCCAATTATCATCATAATCCATTTCCGGAGATATGTGATAACTTCTGTCTCCAGCCATCGCAGTAAAGCTGAAATCCAGAGTTAAGGTTTCTCCTGGGGAGATGGTTATTTGCCTCTTTTCAATTTCTCTGCTGCGATAATAATGCTCACGTAAGGAAATATTTATTGTCTCTTCGTACAATCCAAGATTGGAAATAATTACTCTAATTGTTCCAGTA
>MFWN01000016.1:0-401 GCA_001786395.1 Candidatus Pacearchaeota archaeon RBG_13_36_9 | reverse complement strand
TATTAAGAATTTCCATTGAAGTTATTGCAATATCATGGCCGCTTTCACTTTCCTTAAACTCACCTGTGCTTTTGCAGATATAATCTTCTTCATCCTTTTCTCCTGCAAAAATGCCAATTTCAGCAAGCTCAGCATCCAATCCTTTTGAAGGGGCCGGCTGAATATACTGCAGAATAGCAAGTAATGCAAAGAATATCAGGACTTCTGCAGCTATTACTCCTATTATTATCCATTCTCTTTTTTTTGTTTTTTCAACCCTCTTTTTTTTCATCTTTCTGCTGTTATTATAATAATTATAGGATATTTAAACGTTTTTAAACCACGATACTGTATAGTTAACGCGAGATAGATTTATATACAAACATCTCCTTTATTATTAAAGGGGGTGGTAAAATGAAATG
>MFWN01000015.1 GCA_001786395.1 Candidatus Pacearchaeota archaeon RBG_13_36_9 | reverse complement strand
TCTTCGTAGTTTAGCTATTATTTAAGCTTTTTTGGTCCGTAAATGCATCAATCACCTAAAAGAAATAGGGGCTCTAAGGCTTGAAGGTAAAAATACCTGGGTTAATTTGTGTCTTTTAATTGTTAATGTCTTCAATAAAGTTTCAAGGCAAGTAGGAATTAAAGAAGAAAAACTTAAGAATTATAGTTTTAGTGAGATTTCGGAATTATTAAAAACAAACAGACCTCTAGACAAAGAATTTGAAGAGAGGGAATTCTCTACATTTCTTATTTCAGAGGGGGGAATTAAAGAGTACAACAAAGAAGAAGCTAAAAAAATTCAAAGTTTTATAATAAAACCACTAGAAAAATTAACTTCTATTAAAGGGAGTGTAGCCTGTTCTGGAAAAACTATAGGAGTAGCATTTATTGTTAAACTACAAGATAACTTGCTAAGTAAAATGAGAGAAATATCTAAGATTAAAGACCCCATTTTAATAGCTGAACAAACAGTTCCAGCCTACCTTCCTTTAATTGAAAAATCAAAAGGAATTGTTACAAATGAAGGAGGAGTTTTAAGTCATGCGGCTATCGTATCAAGGGAGTTCAATATTCCATGCATTACTGGAACAGAAAAAGCAACCGAAGTCTTTAAGGATGGAGATTTAGTGGAATTGGACGCGAATAAGGGAATTGTAAGAAAGCTAAATTAACAGAGAGGTTGGTCTGGGCGTCCAACCTAAAACAATTAATTCCTATTATTATTTATGATTACAACAATCTTTAAATAAGAATCCTGCTTTTTAACAAATGCCAAAAACAGAAACCCCCATCATCCAGGTAACAACCCCTCAACAGCTAAGAGATTCTCTTTCTAAATTAGAAAAAGATTTAAGTACATTAAAAAAAAGAGAAAGAGAAATACATTTTAATGGAATAGCAAGAATTGGAGTATGGCAGGCTGACCATTCAGATATAGGTTGTTTAAGTACATATTTTGAAGGAGGAGTAGTTCTTAAAGTCTCAGGTCATAGTTATCATGTAGGGGAATTCCCACAAGCGTTTGATTATCAGTTTTCTTCTCCAGATAGTTCAAACATAGTTACTGATTTCCGCTATCATCTTCAAGATGGAGAAAAGCAGCCCACCTGGCAGAAGGATAGCACTTATAAAAATGCAATAACTTTAAGACAAAAAATAAAAAAAGAAGAAAAAGATATTTTTCCAGAAGTTCGCGGAATTTTATTATGGGTGAATGAACCGGGAAAAGTGTCTAGAAGGAAAGGCCATCCTGTAATTATAACAAATTAGTCATACTATCTCCCCGACTTTCCCAAACTTATAAACCTCGTCTCCGACAACATATGCTTTAAACTCTTTCAGCTCTTCTTCCGGAATAAACATCCCGTTATCCTCAAGGTTTGCTACCTCCATGCCCTCGACAAATGGAAAAAACGAAGGCAAGATTGCTATTTTTTTGCTCTTCCATTTTCCAACCAAGAAACATTTGTATTTTTCTTTCTTGTAGTCATCAGAAAGCACAACAGCCGGGTGTCTGTGTGCCATTACAAGCATTTTTATTTTTTTATCCAGGCATTCAGGAAATATTTTATCACCATGCAAAAAACAAATCTCTTCTTTTATATAATAATCCACTACATTCAGCTCTTTTCTCTCGGCAATTGGCCCCAAAATAGTGTCGTGGTTTCCCCTGACAAGCACCACTTTTTCAGCTTTTGCCTTGAAAATATCTAAAATTCCTTTCACCTCTCTCCACTCCTGTTCAGAAATCTCTCCAAACTCGTGTTTCAAATCTCCCAAAACAACAATCTCTTTTATCTTCTCTTCTAACTCTTCTTTTATTCTCCCTTCTCCCTCTATCTTTTCCTTTTTTATTTTTTCAAAAACCTCGTTTAAATCTCTCACAATTTCTTGAAACTGCCTTCTTGGAACAAAAATCCCCTGCTCATTTAAGCTTTCTTCCCATCCTAAATGCAAGTCTCCCAAAACAAGAACCTTTCTTTCTGGAAAATACAAAGTCTTGCCTATAAATTTGAAATTATCTTTCATAATTAGTTAAAAACAACAACCTTTAAAAAACTCCCCTTCTTAATCCAAAGATGAAAGAAGATAAGGGTGAAGAAACACCAATCTTAAAAGTAGAGAACTCCCAATTTTCTAAAATTAAGTCTGATATCTATATTAGCCTTTTAAAAAAAATTCTCCACACGCAAATTGGAAGGGATTCTTTAACAAACAAGCTAAAAGAAAAGATGCATGGAATGATAGTAGAAGAAAACATAGACTCCTTAAAAACGATTCAAGAAAAAAAATTTCAATTTTTAGTCGCTATGCTAGAGTCCATAAAGAGGAATGTAGACAAAAAATCTATTAATTTAAAAACCCTGGATAGGGTTATAGACACTTTAGTTAGGTATAGTCTTTTAAACCAAGATGCAACAGAAGAAAAAAAAGAAAATTTTAAGAAAAAATATAATCTCCGCCCTCCATCATTCATTGTTTTTTCCCCAACTCAAAAATGCAATTTAAAATGTGTGGGATGTTACGCTTCATCAAAAATAAACGCTCCGACACTCACTTTTGAGATTGTAGATAAGATTTGTGATGAGGTTTATAACGAATGGGGGAATCGTTTTATGACAATCTCTGGAGGAGAGCCCTTGATGTATGAAGATCATGGAAAAACTTTGTTTGATATCTGGGAAAAGTATCGCGATATGTTCTTTTTATTCTACACAAATGGGACCTTAACAAATGAAAAAACAGCTGAAAAATTGGCAAAGTTAGGGAATGTAACCCCTGCAATTTCTATAGAAGGCTGGGAAAAAGAAACAGATGAAAGAAGAGGCAAGGGAATATTTAACAAAATTAAAGAAGCAACAGAAAATCTAAAAAAAACAGGAGTTCCATTTGGTTTTTCCATTACCGCGACCCAAAAAAATATTGATATTCTGCTTGATGACCAATTTTATGATTTTCTTTTTCAAGAGTTAGGTGCAACATATGCTTGGATGTTCCAATTAATGCCTATTGGGCAGGCAAAAGAACTAAGAGAATTGATGTTAACCCCCGAGCAAAGAATTAAACTTTTTAGAAAATGGCAGTTCCTTCTTGAAGAGAAGAAGTATTGTATTGCTGATTTTTGGAATTCTGGCGTTTTGGCAGATGGGTGTATAGCTTATGGGAGAGAGAAGGGGTATTTATACATCGACTGGAATGGGAATATAACCCCCTGCGCTTTTGTTCCATTTTTCGAAGATAATGTGCTTGACTTGTATGGACAAGGAAAAAAACTTGCAGACGCCTTATTTTCAGACTTGTTTGTTAATGGAAGAAAATGGCAGGATGAATATGGGCTTTGTCATCTCCAAAACCCAGATAATTGGCTAATGCCTTGCTCAATAAGGGACCATTGGGAAAACTTCCGCGAGAATATTTTAAGCAAGACAGCAAAGCCAGAAGATGAGCATGCAGAATTTCTATTAAAATCTAAAGAGCATGATAAATTTTTAAAAAACTTCGACAAAAAACTCGAAAAAATCACAAAACCAATCTGGAAAGAAGAATATCTGGATAAAGGTTAGATATCATACTTCTCCAGAGAGTGTTGCCCAGGGTCCTGGACATTGTCAAATAGTACACTTAAGGACTGCCCGGTAGCTGTCCTGTATATTGCTTCCCCAAATAACTTTACCATGCTAACCACTTCGATATTGTCTGCTTTAGGTACTTTCAATGTATCAGAAACAAATACTTTATCAAAAACTTTAAACTTTTCAACCCCTTCTGTAAAAAGCCCATGGGTCCCATAGGCAAATATTTTTTTAGCCCCGTTTTCTTTTAGCTTTTCAGCAGTTTTTATCATCGTATTTCCAGTATCAATAATGTCATCCACAATCAGGCAGTTTTTTCCACTCACTTCCCCGATTATAACCATTTTGGCTACTTCGTTGTCTTTTTCCCGTGTTTTATGCCCAAGTGCAACTCCTGCTTCTACTCCTCTTTCTTTAAGCTTTTTCACAAAATAATCTGCCCTTTTTCCTCCTCCTAAATCCGGAGAAACAATAACTAAATCATTCAAAAAATCCGGATGGTTTTTTTGAAAGTAGTTAAGAAGGCTGGTTAAAGAATAAAGATTATCAAAAGGTATCTTAAAATACTCCTGTATTTGCGGAGTATGTAAATCAACAGTCATTCCCCTGTCTGCATAAAGCGAAACACTGTCTGCTAAAGCTTTGGCATTGACACTCACCCTGGACTCATCTTTTCTGTCTTGTCGTGCAAACCGGGTGTAAGGAAGAACAATATTTACTTCCTCAGGAGAAGAGAAAGTCGTTGCCTCCAGCATAAAAATAAGTTCAGTGAACCATTCAGAAGGACTTTTATTGGAATCATGTATAAGAAAACATATCTTCCCCCTTATGTTTTCAACTATTTTTATCTTGAACTCCCCGTCTTTAAAGCTCTTTTTTTCCAAGTCTATTAGGCTAACAGAAAACTCCTTGCTTTCTTTTCTTTTTAAATAGTCATAAATCCCCTTAGCAAAATCGTATCCCTGGCTTTTAGAATCAACAATAAGGGCAACCTCTCTCATAAAATTAAATAAAAACCCCCATTTAAAAACAAATCTATACTCTAGAACAATTATTTATTTTCTCTCCTCAATCTCTTTCAAATGCTCTTTATGCATCCTTTTCAGGAACTCTATTTTATCTTCCATTTTCAATAAATCCGTGTATCCTTCCAAAACAATAGAAAGCGCAAATGGTGAAGGTAATTTTACATTTATCTGCTCAATTTTAACTTTCCCCTCTTTAATCCGGTCTAAAACCACTCTCGTGTTGTTAATATCCATTAAGTCCTCCATTACTTCTCTCCTGGCTTCTTTTAATATCGGGAAATTATGGGAAATTCTTTTTACAGAGGCAAGCAAAAAGTGGCTTTTCATTTGCTGTTTTCCAACTGTTTTCCTTCTTCCCTTATAATTTCTCAGTATCATTAACGCTCTTGTTGCGCAATGCCTGAACCTCCTGTTTAATACTTCTGTCTTGTTTATTGCCTCTTCTAATATCTCTTCCACATTCTTGCTGTTTAGGAATTTAAGTGCTTTTTCTATCTCTAGCTTCTCCCCCGCTAGGTAAAAGCCATTATCCCTTATTCCAACTTCAATATCTCTTCCTCCAGCTCTGCCAACCAAAAACGCCATCGCTCTTGAAAGTGCATCATTCACTCTCCTGCCATAAAGCGAGTGAAATATAGCATAATTCTTCTCTCCCTTGTAGCGCTCAATAACTATCTTTTTTTCGTGAGGTATTACTGCATACCTGAACTGCTCGTAAAAATAATTGTAAATTGCCTCGCCAGCTTCTTTCTCGCAATATAGATGCTGTTCAATGAACCCCTTGATTTCCTCAGGAGAATTTTTTTGTTTTAATCTTTCTTCCACTAACTTTCTAAATCTATTAATCTCGTTTGCAGAGTCAAAGCTTAATGGGAGCATCTCAGAAAACCAGGAAGGTATTGTAGGTGGTCTTTTTACAGAAGAATTGACATATATGTTCATTCCTTTTACATACATATACTGGTATTTCTGTCCTCCTAGCACAAAAACATCTCCTTTTTTCATTCTTTCAAGAAAAGCCTCATCTATGACCCCTATTTTCTGCCCAATTCCTTCGCCAGCAGCTATTTGAACACTAACAAAGCTCTCTTCAGGTATTGTCCCAATATTAGTCATATAAATCACCCTTGCAAGCTTTCCCTTTTTCCCTATTTGCCTGGTTTCTTTATCATACCATACCTTCGCATAGACATTTCTTGCCTCTAATTCGTACTCCCCAGACAAATAGCTGAGAACATTAAGAAAATCCTCTCTGCTTAAATTCCTGTAGCAATAGCTTTTTCTTATAATCGAGAACATTTCATCTTCTTCCCAGATTTTATAGATTGCCATGCCATAAATCTGCTGGCTTAAAACATCCAGGCAGTTTTGAGGTATCTGGATTTTGTCAATTTTTCTCTCCATTGCCTCTTTAGCTAAAACACAGCATTCTACCAAATCATCCCTATCCATTGCAATGAACCTTCCTTTGGCAATGTCGTGCAGCTTGTGCCCTGCCCTTCCAATTCTCTGCAAGCTTCTTGCCACGCTTTTCGGGCTTCCCAAAAGAATAACTAAATCAATATACCCTATATCAATTCCAAGTTCTAAAGAAGTGCTAGTTACAACTACTTTTAATTTTCCTTCTCTAAGCCTTTGTTCTATGTTAAACCTATGCTCTTTGCTTAAAGAAGAGTGATGTGCCCCTATGTTCTCCAGGTATTTATCAGGGAATCTCTCTTTTAAGTGGTGAACAACTCTTTCAGTCGCACTTCTGGTATTTGTGAATACTACTGTTGTTTTATGTTCTTGAATTAGCCTGTCAAGAAGCCCGTAAAGGGAAGAATGAAGAAACTGCCCCTCCACATCTATTAAATCACTTACAGGAGTTATTACTTTTATATCTGTCTTTTTAATAAACTGGACATCTGCAACAAGGCAATCTCTTTTCTGCCCAACTAAAAAATTAGCAACCTCCTCTAGCGGAGCAACTGTAGCAGAAAGCCCTATTCTTACAGGAGTTATCTTACTTATCTCTTCTAGCCTCTCTAAACTCAGGCTTAAATAAACCCCCCTTTTATTGGCGAGAGAGTGTATCTCATCCACTATCACAAACTCTGTTCCTTTTAGCAGCTCTACAAACTTTCTCGTAGTCAAAACAATTGCCAGGGTTTCAGGAGTTGTAATTAATATATGGGGTACTTTTTTGAGCATCTTGCTCCTTTCAGTTGTTGTAGTGTCTCCGGTTCTTAGCCCCACTCTTATACCTAGTTTCTTGCCCCTGATTTTTTCCATTTCCTTTAGGGGAGTGTTTAAATTAACTTCTATATCTCTTGATAATGCCTTGAGCGGGCTGACATAGATGCAGTAAGTCTTATTCTCCAGCTCCCCCTTTTCCTCGAGGCTTATTAGATAGTCTAAAATTGAGGCAAAAGCGCATAAAGTCTTGCCGCTTCCAGTTGGTGAGCTTACCAGTATGTTTTTTCTGCCCTTTATTGGGAGAATAGCATATTTCTGAGACTCTGTAAATCCCCCAAATTTCTCTTTAAACCATTTTCCAACTAAAGGAGTGAGGGAATTGAGTATCTCCTTGTCTGAATTAGGCTTATTTATTTGTTCTATCATTTAAATCTCCTTTGATTTATTGTTTCTGAGAACTCTGCATCATTTTGACTCTGAATATAAAAACATTATCTATTAAATCTCAACCTTTAAAAACCTATTCAATTTTAATTAGTTTATATTCTCAAACTGGGAGTTTTAAAAAATGGTGCGAATATCTGAAGAAAAAAAGAATAGGATTAAATCAAATATTCTAGCGCATCTCTATGCGTGTTTTCCAAAAGCCCTATTTACAAGCGAAATCAGCAAATTAGAAGCTAGAGACGAAGAATTCACCAAGACTCTCCTTAAGGAGTTATGGAAGAATAATCTGGTAGTGGCAATTAAGAAGAATTCTGAAGGAGTTACTTTTAGCAGAAGGATTAAGTGGAGAATTGGCAGTAAAGCTTATGAAGCTTACAAATCCAATCAGTAACATATGTTTTCTAGTAAGTTAATATTTAAATAAACCATTCATCTTTGCTTGATATGGATGAGATTAAGATAAAGGAAGCATTTTTGAAAATAAAGGAAGAGATGTTTGGCCTCGGAAGCAAGCTGTCCGAGATAAGAAGAGAGATGCAAGAAACAGCTAGGCTGGTAAGGCAGATGGATGAAGAGCTCACTAAGATAAAAATAGATATTATGCTCCGCGAAGCTGAAAAACCATCTAATTTGCCAACAGACAGACAAACAGTTAGACAGGCAGGCACTCCAACAAATAGTCCGACAGACCAATCTAGAAATACGACAGATTCTGTTATTCCAACACATAATCCAACACATGGACAAGAAATAGGGGGGTGGAATACCCAAAATTTTCCAATCTCCATAGGAAATGAAGGGGTTCCAACAGACAGACAAACAGACAGACAGACAGTCCAACAGACACATTTTTTGCCTGAAATACCCCCTTTAGTATCTACAAAATCTCTTCCAGCCCCCCGAGTTCCTTCAAATGTAGTTACTAATAAAACCGAAGAGAATCCCTTGGAAAACACCCCTATTTTTTCCCAAAAACTCCCCCGAGATTCTAGGCCCATAAAACAGCAGATTTCAGATGCTTCTGAAATCCTCGCGTCTCTCGACAATATTAAGAGAGAAATAAGGAGAAAGTTCAAATCCATAACTAAACAGGAGATGCTAGTTTTTTCAACAATTTACACCCTCGAAGAGCAGGATCCTGATCCAGACTATCAAAAAATAGCCTCCAAGCTGCGTTTAAGTGAGTCTTCTATACGAGATTATGTTCAAAGAATAGCCAAAAAGGGTATACCCATAGAAAAGGAAAAGTTAAACAACAAAAAGATAATTCTCCATATTTCTCCTGAGCTCAAGAAAATTGCCACTTTAGACACTATAATTAAGCTTAGAAGCCTTTAATCCCTGAGAATTGGTTGAATAAGGCTTAAAAACCTTGTTTCAGTTGTCTGAGCTTTTTCGGTTTATCCTTTGGTATAAAAACAAAATAAAGCTGCTCCCCTCATACTTTTTCGGTGTAACGAAATTAGATAGCACAGCTAACTAAGATGAACCCCCTGTCTTCTCTATTATTCAAGGGGTTTAAGCCTTATTAGGCTATTTTCTTTGCTTAAATAAAGCTCTCCTTATTTGAATATACTGTTTTTTAGATTCTCACTTTCCCACTATAGGTATAAATCTCTTTCTTTTTTTAGTCTCACTTTGTTTCCTTGCTTCTTTTTTTCTAAATTCTAGAGGGTTTAAGCCTCATTTTTCCTTATTTTAGTTTAAATTTTCTAGGTCTTTTTGTAGGCAAAACTCTCACTTTGGCTTGTTTTGCCTACTTTTTTTGCTTTTACTCTCTTTTTCCCCCTATTCGCCATCATTTACTTCTTTCCTTATTCTCCCTTTTCCAATCACCCTTTTGTTTTCTCCAAAAAAGCGTCTTTCCCCCTATTTTTTAACTCTCACTTTTACCTTTTTTCCATTAAAAAGGTTCTTATAATCTAATAAAAGGTTCGGTTAAGGTCAATCCCCTATTAAAAACCCTCACTTTTACCTTTTTTAGCCTAATTTAAGCTTAATTTATATCTTCCTTAGTTATTTCCCCTCTTTCTCCTTCTTCCCTAGACTCCCCTTTATCCTCAGTCCCATTTCTTTTTATCCTCACTTTTACCTTTTTTAGCATCATTCCTTTTACCTGGTCAGGTATAAAGAACCTTTTTTTGTTGTTTTTCCCTATTATTTCCTCAACTAATCCATCACTCTTTTGTTTTATGCTGTTTACTTGTCCCCTTATTGTTGCTCTTTCTTTTCCTAGCATTGCTGCAAGATCATCATAGCTCAGTTTCATTTCTGAATTGAGTATAACCCACACAATTGCTCTTTCAGTTACAGACAAATTATCTAAAAAATTATCCAAAAAGGATGTTTGAACAGCTGTTTGAACAGGTGTTTGAACAGCTTGAACAGCTGTTTGTTTGACCAACACTGTTTGTGGTTGTTTAAACAGCTTTTTGTTGCCAAGTATGTCTATCATATTTTTTATATTTTCTATCTCTGATCTAATCGAGGATAATTCATCATATATCTCAGAAATCTCTTCTTTTTGTTGTTCTCCCTTTTGGCTGAGATGTTTAATCCAGGTGGAGGTGTTTGAAAAATCTTGTTTAACATTGTTGAAGCCTGTTTGAACAGCTTGCTTCAATCTTTCAACATCATCAACATCTGCTTTTTTCTTAAACCAACCAAACATGAAATACCTAGAAAAACCCTATTTAAATACCTTTCTATGCTTACCTCTTAATTTTCTTGTTTTTATTTTTAAATTTTTTATTTTTTTCATAAACAAACACCTTTAAACAGCTGTTTATTACTGTTTAAAACATAAACAGCCCTCTATTTTTCCGACGATAAAATAAAAAACAGCTGTTTAAACAGGGTATTCCACAAAATACAGCATATAATCCAACACAGCCTAACAAAATTTTGATGATGAGAAGGCAATGGCTCATTTTTTCACAATTTTCCTAAAATTTCTGCAATTTTTTGCATCTTCTCTGCAAATTTTATCATGCTCTTTTCAGGTATTTTAAAACCTTTTTCTGCAAACAACCTCTTTTGCCTTCTTTCTTAAATTCCTGCAAGATTTGTATTTCTTTTTTTTGAATTCTTGTTTTTATTTTTCAATTTTTTTCTTCTGCCCGTATTTTTTGCATTTTTTATGTCAAAAACTGCAAAAAAGCACATCTTTTTTTCAATTTTGCGTGATTAAATGTTTTTATCATGTCAAAAATCTCAAAAGGATTTTTGAACACCCCAAAAATGCACAATAAAGCATTTTTGATGTGCTTAAATCTTTAAATTAGATAGTCACCTGCAAAAATTTGTTAAAATTCTTAAAAAATAGGAGAAAATAGCTCAATTTTGTTCAAACTTTCTTATTTTTCTCAGAATTTTTAAGGGAGGACTTTAGAAAAGAACAAAACTGCGGCCTGATTTCCCATATGCCTGGGTTTTGCTAGTAAATCTAACCTAAATTTTTGTTTTTTACATTTTTTACCCTCTCTTTAGGCTGATTTTGTCGTTTCAAGGTTTAAATAATCATTTTTTAAGAGTTTTCTTGATTTTTAGGTCCAAAATAGCGCAAATAAAACTTATTATCAATACTTAAAACTTTTAGCATGTTCACAGTGTTCTAAAAAACAGCAAAAAGCCCGCAAAAACCTATAAATAACTGAAGTCTATATTCGAAAACAGCAAACCTTAAATATTTAAGGCATCTTTTTTTCTATGGGGCAAAGCAAGGTTATTTTGAAAGAGGATCCTGGTGAGAATCAGTATGTCCTTCGTGTAATTGATAATTCTGAAACCTATGGGCCAACAATTAGGAATATATTTTTTAAGTATGATAATACCTCCAAATCTAGGGTTCTGGAAAATGCAAGAGGCTACAAGGAAGGTATAGGAGGGGATTTGGGTGCAGTTATTGAAGATCACGTTCTACCTCTCCTGCAAGAAAAAAATGCCTAATCCTGTTAAAGGACTATCGTTCTCTCTTATCCCTATGGGGAGAAAATGTTAAATGTTTCTAGTAAAGCTTAAAACTTCCTGCATGCCTAAAAACCTCAAAAATCCAAAAAAACCCGGAAATTTCATAAAAAATCACTATTTTTCACTATAACAACCCTTAAGAATTCACCCATCTTTTTCTTTTAATGATCAATTTAGAACAGATAGAAGCAAGGAGACTGATAAAAGGTGCAGTAATAGGATTTAAAGTTCAAGAGGATCTTGACTTGCCAGACATCAACTATCCCAGTTATTTAGCTAATGCAACAATTTACACCCCGGAAGCGCAAATTGATGGACACTGGTTGGTTAGGCTGCATGAGGAGATTAAAACCCTGGCAGACCCAAACCACGATTTAGTTATTGGAGTTACTTCCCATAAAGAGAGAATTCCTCACAAAACCTATACCTGCGCACTAAACTACGCAAATGCAGTTTCTAAACGAAAATTAAAAACTCTTAATGATATGACATCTAGTTCAATAAGGTCTTTGGAGCAAGCAGCTCAAACACCTGCTTAAACACCCCTAAACCTCTGTTTAAATTTTCATTTTCCAGCGTACCTTACTATTCAAAAACTAATGTTGTAATATTCTAGCAATGCCTAAAACTTCCTGCATGAGTAAAATTTTTAAAAACTTAACAAAATTTATAAAAAACCAGAGTTTTTTTGCATTTTTCCAGGTGTTTTTCCATCTGTTTATAGAAAAACACTGTTTAAACAACATAAATACTTAAAAAGCGTAAGATTCTTAAGGTAAATATGGGATCATATCAACTAGGCCAAGATGCAAATGGGCATCCCTTAACAGAAGACCAATTCTATATGCATGTTAAAAAAAGAGAAGTTATTAAACTATTTAGAGATGCAGCAGGTTTTAGAGTAGAATATGGTCCTGATGGAGGATCTGCAAATATCTTTGATCTAAAAGAAGGCAAAAATTACAGGCCAATGACTCAAGAAGATTTTGAGAAAGAAATAAGTAATTCTAAAAGAAGAAAGGTTTGGTTAGAAAATGGGTTGGCAGCTATTTTAAAAACAGGCAAAACATCAGAGCAACCAGAAGAAGATGAGGGCATGCATTTACAACACCATCACCAAGACACTGGACATTCAGGACCTCAAACAAGTTTCCCCTAGATCCTTATCTGACTGGAAAGGGTTATCGTGATGAACATAGAATAATGAGATAAGTTCCTTGTTAAATCTTTCTATCATTGCCTAAAACTTTTAGCAAGCATATTTTTCAAAAAAATCAATAAAAACTGAGCAAATTTAATGAAAAATGGTTCAACAAAATCAAGACGTAATAATTTGTAGGCTTGGTTGCATTGGTTATCATGTTGGGTCTAGTGGCGATTATTGTCATCAGGGGCCTTTTCCTAAAAATATGTGAGAGAGGTAGATGTGCAAGAGGTTATACGGGGAAGATATGGAAAAAATTTTAGAAAAAGAAAAACAAGACGATGAACTGTTAAGGCAAAAAGGCCCTTTATTTATGATGTTGGATAAAGGGGGGGTAATAAAAATGAAAAGCAAGGCATTATAATGTCATAAAAACCTTCTAAAAACATATAAAGTTGACTTTTTACACACAAACATCACTTTATTCGTAAGAACTTCGTCTAATACAGACTAGGCGAAATGCTTAAAAACTCTGTTTTCTTAGATGTTTTATGGAAGAAAAAAAGGTCAATGAATACTTGGAAAAAACAACAGTAGAATTAAAACTTAAAGATTGCTCCAACAGGACAATTGAATCTTACATCTTTTTCCTAAGGCCGTTTCTTGAATCAATTGAAAATCCAGAAAGCATGGCTCTTGATGATGCTAAAAAGTTTTTAGCAGGATTAATTGGGAGATATAGCAACAAATCTCGAGCTTTAGCAATATCCAGTTTGAGGTTTTTTTTCAAAAGAGTAGTAGATAGGCCAGATATTTTTGTAAAATTAGAAGTTCCAAAAAAACAGAGAACTCTCCCAGTTGTACTGTCAGTTGAAGAAGTTAGATCTTTGATAAGGGCGGCAGGTTTTGCAAAAACAGAACTTATTATAAAAATGCTTTATTCCGCAGGTTTAAGGGTAAGCGAATTAGTTAACTTAAAACCATTGGATATTGATTTTAATGAAAGTTCAGGCTGGGTTAGAAAAGGGAAAGGGAGAAAAGACAGGCTGTTTAAAATAGCAGACTCTTTCTCGAAACAACTGCAAAAGTACGTAAAAAATCATCCAGACAATAAGTACATATTTTCAGAAGGTAACCCATTAACAACAAGGAATATCCAAATATTAATAAAAAAAGCTGCAAAAAGAGCAAATATCAACAAAAGAGTCACCCCCCATACCTTGCGTCATAGTTTTGCAACCCATTTGCTTGAAAACGGAGAAAATCTCGCAGTTATACAGCAGCTTCTTGGTCATGAAAACCTGGAAACTACCAGAATCTATACCCATGTAAGCCAGGAGCAAATAAAAAAAGTAAAAAGCCCATTAGACAGGCTTTAAACAGCTGATTAAATCTTTTTAGCAGGTAAAACAAATCAATTCAACCTAAAGATGCTGCTTGATAAATCTCCCTTATTCTTTTTTCTGTTTTATCTTGGCCAAAAATAGACACTCCCACATTCGGGCAGATTATTTCAGC
This sequence comes from Candidatus Pacearchaeota archaeon RBG_13_36_9, assembly GCA_001786395.1. Taxonomy (GTDB): domain Archaea; phylum Nanobdellota; class Nanobdellia; order Pacearchaeales; family GW2011-AR1; genus MFWN01. Next base: position 4,658 of record MFWN01000015.1, on the reverse strand, counting down.
AATCATCTCAGAAAAAGCATATCCTGTTGTAAATGGCGAGTCTTTAATTAGTTCAAAATAAGATTTATCTGCCTGATGTTTTCTCGGGAAACACGCGGCGCCTTCTGGAGTCATATATAAATTAAAAGCCACTTTTTCTCCATTTGCGTATCTTTTATTCATCTCTCCAATGAAATCTTTTAAAGCTCCAACGCCATCTCTTTTAGAAATCCACCTTGTTCCGGGGAAATAGCAGTCAATAGGACCACTTTGATCAATTTTATACCTGATGTCTTTCGCTCTAACTTTCTCCCCATTTAAAACAAGTCCCTCTTCTGGTACTGCCCCCAGTATTTCTGATCTCCTTTTTTCGAGTATTTTTTCAAAAGGAGGTTCCCACCCTTGTGTTAAAAAGAATCCCTGAAAATGGAGATGATTTACAGAAGCATGAGCTCCGTTTGAATTGTAGCACAGTCTGATCCCTCCACCAAGCCCAGAGTTAGTAACAAAATCCCAGGCAGCTTCTATCAAATGGCCGTCTTCATCAGGATCAAGGTATTGGTTATGTTTATTTTCTATTTTTCTATTTGGAACCCATAAAAAATGGTAAGGGGCAAAAGGATATCTATTAAATATAAGGCTTATCTCGACACCCGATTCTTGGTTGACAGTGTCAAAAACTTCTGGGTCCACAGTTGGCAAACCATAGTGGAATTTTGGATTTCCAAATTCTTGATCGAGTTTAACGTCTTCTAACTGGGCGCCTCTTAATGGTCTGAATCCTCTTACAAAATTGTATTGGAGGATAAATTCCCCTATAGGGTACCTCTCAGCAGGATCTATGATTATCTTGCCTCTTTTAATCCTCTTTAATGCCTCTCCAACTATTACTGGGTCATCTTTTGTTTCCCAGTCTAAATAATAGTTTGGCCCGTTGATAATAGATGAAGGAATATCCATGCCATGATAATTGCGATTAGCAATTATTGCTATAAGCATTCCAGGATGCAGGCCTTGCGCAAGAGTAATTTCTTCTAATCTTCCAAGAAAAGTTTCTACAAATTTTTCAGACCCTTTTGTTTTATGTTTTAGCTCAAAATCTTGATTCATAAATTATCCATGCAATACCTCTATTTATACCCTTTTTTTGTTATATCTACGACGATAAATTCCTACTGCATAAGAAGTTATCTTATATTATCCTACCTTAATCTTACTAAGGATAACTTTATATATTCTTGATGCTTATATAGATCATGAAAGAAAAAATAACTATAACTCTTGATGGAAAGATTCTTAAAAATGTTGATGCGATAGTTGATAGGATTTATATCCGCAATAGGTCTCAGGCAATAGAGTATTTGATTGAAAAAAGGCTGGATGAAGATAAGGTAGCCGTGATTTTGGCAACAGGCCCAGAAAAGAAATTTAAGATTAACAGTAAAGAGTACAGATTTACTGCCAAATTGGGGAATACAACTGTTATAGAATTGGCAATTAAAAAGCTAAGAGAGAAAAATTTTAAAAAAATATTTATTATAGGTGAACAGAAAGTTTTAACAGATATTTTTAACTTAGTGGGGGACGGAAGAAGATATGGGGTCTCAATCAAGTTTATTGAAGAGGAAAAATCTCCCGGGACTGCAGAGTCAATAAGGCTGCTGAAAGACGAGCTGAAAGGAACTTTTTTAGTCGTTTTTGGTGATATTATTTTTGATAAGATGGATATAGAGAAATTATGGAAACATCATTTTAGGCATAAAGGATTTGCAACCTTAATGGTGACCAGTTCTTCTTTAATAAAAGGGGGAGGTAAGACGCCAATTAAAAAATCTCCAGTGAAAGTAGAAGGAAACGTAGTTATTAATGCTTTCCACAAGCAAACCAGCAAGGTGGACGAAGATACCTTAGTTTTTTCCTCTATTTTTGTTGCAGAGCCAGAAATTCTCCATTATTCAGGTTATTCTTTGGAAAATGATGTTTTTCCAAAACTGGCAGAAAAAGGATTTCTTTACAGTTATCTTAGCAGCGAAGGAGAAATACATATTCATAGCGAAGAAGACAAAAAATTTGTAAAATAGGCCGTTTTTATCCATTTTTTACGCTTTTTCATCCAATGCCCTATTTACTAGTTTGTCAGCCTCTTGTATATATTCATTTTCTCTTGGGACATTCTGGTAAGAAACCTCTTCAAACTCTTTTTCTGATTTTTCAACCTGTTCAAACAGCTCTTTAAGCTCTTTTTTATTTATTTTATACTCTCCATTTAACTGCCTTACCACTAATTCGCTGTCAGAGTGCAAGTGGACTTTTTTAGAGTATTTTTTTGCAAGTTCTAATGCTTTTATTACAGCAAGGTACTCTGCCTCGTTGTTGGTTTTTATACCAACAAATTCTTTGTGCTCTTCAATAACTTTTCCGTCTTCATCCAGAATTATTATTCCTATTGCAGCTTTTCCAGGATTTCCTCTTGCTCCCCCATCAGAATAAACAAAAAGTCTCTTTTCCATATAAAACTCAATTGCTGTTTGTTAATAAATCTGATGTTCAAACAGCTGTTTAAACAAACAGCAACCCTTTTAAACCCCTAATTTCTATTGTAAATATGGTTACAAAAGTATGCAAAGACTGCAAAAAAGAATTTGAATGCCCTAAAACGACCAGATATCCTAGGAAGTACTGCGATAAATGTTCTGCCCAAAGAAAAAAAGACTATGAGAAAATTCACCTGATCACCGTTGATGAGTGTGAAGATTAATCCCGCCTTTTCTTTTCCATGTTTACTGCCTTGTTATAAACAGCGTAAGTATTCCTTGGGTCTCTTTCTAAAGCTCTAGCTATATCTATGTTTCTCATTCCATTATCTCTCAAAAAGACAATCAAAGATTCTAATATAGTATGTTTTCTATTCTGGAATATAGAAGTTGGAACAAATATTTCTGCGTTTGCCACCTTTAATTCTTCTTTCTTCTTTCTTATTGCCTTGTTATATACTGTCCAGACTGTTCTTTCGTTCCTGTTCAGCAGCTGTGCTATCTGGCTGTATCTTAATTTCATGTTTTCCTTTAGATATTTCACAATAGATTCAGTGCTTCCAAGATCTTTGGAGAATACAGTTATAGGTATGCTTACCATGCCTATCAGCTTTATCTTCTTCTTTCTTCTTCCCTTGCCTTTTGCACCGGCCCCCGCAACAGCAAATGCAGCCAAGAACAGCCTTATTGTCCAGCTTCCTGCGGTGGTAGTATCGTAAGTTCCAGAAGGGATATTACTTGGCACACCGATCATGCAATAATATATAGTAGCATTTGCCTCTCCTGCTGTTAAGTTCCCCTTTTCCAAAATTAATCCAGAAACAGTTGTGTCTTGCGAAGCACTCATAACAGTCCCATTGCACTCGCTTCCAACATCGATTCCAATACTTATGTTGGCCACATCAATGAAACTTGTTCCATTGTATAAATTAGTTGCATTTACCTGTATTTTTCCAGTAAGATTGTAGTTTCCAGTATTATTAATAACAGTAGAGTTAGCAGCCGTCTGGTTAACAGCCCCAGTCAAGATGATGTTCCAGAATATCTCAGAAGGAGATATTTTGAGCGCCTGAAGCTGATTAATCTGGAAGAATTCAGTGTCATTAACAGCACCCTCTCCAGAATTATCTTTAGCAGAAACAGTTATGTTCCAGTCTCCATCTCCATCAAAATACCACATTTCTATTGTGCATGAAAAGTTCATGCTGTTTGTTTCATTCTCTCCGCTTATGTTTGCGCAGCTTAAATTCTGCCTCAATTGTTCATTTTCCCTCGAGAAATTTGCAGCAACAGACGATACATTTATATCAGATGCGCCGTTTTCATCATAAACAGTAACATTAAACTGAACACTCGTATAATTATCTTCAGTTAAGTCTGTGTTAGGAATTGAAGATAAATAGGTAATATTTGGAGCTGTGTTGCCAGTAGTAACTGTTATTTCTTCTGTTGTATTAACATTTCCCCCATAATCTTGTGTATATGCTTTGAATGTGTGTGCTCCGTCACTTAAACCAGTAAAGTTATGTTCTAAGTATCTTGAACTTTGGTTTGCATATAAAGCCTGTATTTCTTCAGCAGATAAAGAGCGGTTGAAAATCATGGCATCGTCTATGGTACCTTTGAAATCATAAGCCCCTCCTGCAACTTGGATGCCAATAAGATGACAACCTGTTGTAAATGTTTGAGTGGTTGTAAAATTAGAGTCTGATGCTATTCCATTAATATAAAATTGTGCTATTCCATCTGAATCTATAATAATAGTGGCATATGTCCAAGTATCCTTCATAACACTATTAGTAGCAGTATATATATAGCTAGAACCATTATAATGAGACAACTTATTTGTTGTAGAATAAAATTGAAGCATATAATTACCGAAAATACCCTGATGCGTCCCCGCAGCATGTGGATTTATCCATGCAGTTAAAGTTATAGGATAAGCAGTCGGGAATATATCATTAAATTTTATATAATCCCCCTCCCCATCAAAACTAAACCCTTTCCCCAACTTCCCAGCAGAAGTCTGCACAGCACTACCGTAAGCTGTCCCATTATTCCTTCCCATATAATCTGTTGGGTCTCCGCTTGCATTAACATCATCCATTCTCCACCAACCAACCAAGCTTCCATCCCAGTCAATAA
>MFWN01000014.1:4366-6242 GCA_001786395.1 Candidatus Pacearchaeota archaeon RBG_13_36_9 | reverse complement strand
ACTGCTGAATTTACGCCACTAGTCACAGACTAGTGGAAATCTAAAGCATATATACGGCTCCCAGTCTCTTTTATCTATTATTCCGCTAGTTTCTTCTTCATCACCATATTTATCACCATATCCCTCATCCTTTACAGAATATTCTATATTTTCATCATATACAATATCTTTAATAAATCCCTCTAAACGTTTTAAGTCTTCATTATTGTTTCTAGACTAAAAGCTATTGCTCAAAATTTTTCCATCATCTTCTCTTAATCGAATTATAACAAAATAATACTCTTCTCTTTCTTTAGGATTTTCTTTAACAGAGATAAGGCTTCTTACATTTTTTTCAATTAATTCAAGTTCTTCCTTTTCACCATATATTTCACCCCATTTTGAAATTCCACCTCCTCTTGTCTCATAATATGTATCATCTTGTATAGATATGCTGACTCGTGCATCATCGAAAATATTAACATCATAATGATAATTAAGACAATTTGAGAATTCGTAAGTTATCCTTGGTTTTTCTTCATATCCCATTTTACTTTAAAGTGAAGGCAATTATTGATATCCTATTAGGCCTAAAATAAGAACTAGCGCTTAAGTATCCTCCATTTGGATAAACCCAGGAAGCATAAACTCCAACACTCCCTCCCTGGTCAAGTATAATAGAATCTTTTACACCTTTATCTATCAGCTTTTTTGCAATTTCTTCTATTTTGCCTTTAGAATGATAAAACACAATTCCATTCTCATCTATTCCAAGTGTGGAATGGTAATATTCTGCCCTTGGAAATCCTTCTCTTAGCTTACCTAACATTTTTTCTCCAAATTTTTCAGGATAGTTTTCATAAATATCATTCATTATTGCAAGATCCCTTTCCATCCTGGAATTTCCTTCTTCAGTTTTATCTGACCAATCTTTTAAGTCAAATATGTGCCTTGCATCAGCAAACTGATCTATAATTTCTTCTATGCTCACTCTTTCGCTTTCCCTAACAATCTGCTGCCCGTAAGTGCACCAGTTAACTTCTTCAGAGATTTGATTGTTATTTTCATCTAACAACTCTTCACCTCTATCAAATCCTACTTGCATTATTTTTGGATTTCCTTGTTTAGGAACAACAAAGCAGCTGTATACATTTTCTAAAAAAGGTTCATCTTTAAGGCAATAAAGCTTCTTTTTTTTGTCATACTGCCATGCAACATGCCAAGGATTATTCCCTAGATTGCCATTCCCTACAATCACAAACTCCTGCCCTCTTTCTAATTTATCTAATCTTAGTAATTTAATATGCTTCTCATAAGACTCATGATAAATCCTTGTGTCTTCTTTATTTTCCTCTACGTAAGCATTTGGAAGCTCGATTCCATTTACAATTCTCATCCAACTTCTAGTTTTGCTGTCCCATTTTAAACCGCTTCCTCTATTGCTCAACTGCCTATGAGCAATTGACAACAAACATCCATCCAGGCTGTCAAACCCGATTCTCATTAAAAATTCTGGCTCTTTTCCTTTTAAGTTTACAGAATATTCAATATCTTTTTCAAATTTTTGTTTCATTTTTAAATCATACTCCCAGTCTAATTTTCAAACCTAATGCATGAGGATAAAATGGATCTAAAGCTAAGGCGCTATCAACACACTCCCCTGCATTATCAAAATCTTTTTTTAAGAAGAGGGCATTAGCCTTATTGTACCATGCTTTCTTGTACTCCGGATTTAGATTATCAAGAACATTATCGTAACAAGCAATCGCTTCGTCTAATCTTCCTAAGTTCTTTAAGCTTATTCCTTTATTTATCCATGCCAGACAAAACCTTGGACTAATATTGATAGATTTTTCAAGAAAAGGTAAAGCTTCTCTGTATTTTCTGGCTTCATTTA
>MFWN01000014.1:0-4326 GCA_001786395.1 Candidatus Pacearchaeota archaeon RBG_13_36_9 | reverse complement strand
CCTATTATTTTCAAGCCTGTCTCTGGTATTTTCAATCACTTCTACAGCCACCAGATGATAAAAAAGGCTTGCAATATTCCCCAGGGTTTCAGTGTCTAATTTATCCAAAAGCTGTTCTGAACAGTATACTTGGCAGTCTTGGGATAAAAACAAATATCTAGGGGAGAGGGATTTATTTAAAATTTCCTTAAATCCAGTATATTCTTTGCCATGCTCTTTCAAAAGTTTTTTTGCCAAATCCCCAGAACACTCTGAAACTTTCTTAAAAAGACCATCAACATTCTTATTGGTGGTTACAGAATCAAGCATTTTTTCCCACTCAACAGGGTCGCTATAATCCCTAACGTCAAGCATTTGAGTTGTATGAGGCAATGCTCTCAGGTTAACGTTTCCAAAGCAGCAATATTCTAAACCAGGCATTTTATAAATCGCATACTGCCCGATTCCTTCTTTGAAGCCAAACATAGCAACACTTTTTCCCTGTTTAGCAAAAGCGCTGGCTAACCCTCTTGTTTCCTCGCTATCCCCTATCTGAACAATATCTATTTTCCTTTCCAAGCCCATTTTCATTTTACCTGTATTTTGGCTCAACCTCCTCTAATTCAAACTCTTCTTCCATATTTTTTTGTTCTGGCTTCAGATAATACGCCTTTTTTGGAAAAATTTCTTTCTCTAAGCCATTAAAGCTCTCTTTAAAAACAGCTTTTGCCCCATCAATGATTCTCTCTTCTGGGCATGAAGGAAATTTGCTTAAAACAATTGCAAAGTAATCTAAGATTCTGCCGATTGTATAGTCATATCTGATGCTGTACCCAATTTTTCTACATTCTCTTTTATCTTTAACAAGCTCGCCATTGACTCTTTTTGGTGTAGAATCGCTTGAGCCAATAATATTTCTTGTAAAGTTCATATGAAGATTTTTTTGTTCTCTTATCTGAGAATTAATAAAAAATTCCTGCAAATCCCTGTAAACTACTCTGGTAGGAATTCCTTCTTCATTTATTTCCAACAGACAGTTCTGTGCGTGAATATCAGGGCTTATTCCCCTCTCAGAAACAAAGTATGCCCAAGTTGAAATAAGCGGCCTTAGCACTCTGGAATGAAAAAATTCATATTCTTTTCCAGAAGCATTTTCTACAATTTGCGCAAGGAGAGGATCATGCTCACGATTATTTTTATCCAGAGAATAAAGTGAAAATAATGGAAGAACAAACCTTTTTTCTTCAACATGTGGCATGGCTTGGAATTCTCTTATAATCATTCCGATTTCGCTGCCATTTTTAGCGTATAAAACACCGAAACTTTCAGGCATATATGCAAAATCCTCTGGCAAGTTTATAGTGCTTAATTCCTGCATTATTTTGTTGCTGTGCTCTACCTGCCTTCTTTTTAATTTTCTTGTTCTCTCTCCCAATCTTTTCTCAAGATTAAATTTTATCATAAAATTTTTCTCTTTATCTCTTGTCATGACTGTCCTTGTAGAGGAAGTTGAAGAAACCCTAAAATTTCCGCAAAACCCTAAAAGGTCATAGAGCTCTTTGTCTAGATAGTTGGGAACCATTAAAGGATGAACAAAGAACTTCACATCGTTTCTACTGACTATTTCGCTTTTAACCCGCTCATCCGGCAAGCACTCAAAGCTTTCTACTTTTCCTGGCTCCAAGTTAACAAAAGGCAGCGGGTAGCTCTCAGCCCCTAAATCTGCCCGATAACAGGCAGGTACGCCTGTATAAGGCCCTGAAAGCGGAAATTTTGAATTTACTCTTCTTTCGAGATAAAGGAAAATTTCTTCTGGGTTCCCAACTAAAAGATTTCTAAGCAGCATCTTCTATTCCTTCAGTCTGCTGAATCAGGACATTGATAGTAAGTGTCACTTTTCTCCATTTCTTCTACTCTCTGCCTGTAAACGTCATTAGACTGGTGAGAGTGGCAAGCAGATCCAGCAGGTTCAACAAGAGTTGTTAAGTTTGTCATTTTTTCCTCCAAAAATTTAATTAATTATACTAGACTATTCAAATATATCAAACTTTTCTTCATTTTTTTGAACAAAAAGGAAATATTTATAAACAATACTTACCTTATGGAATAATGAATAAAGAAATAATCAAGCTAGACGAAAAAGATAAAAAAATAGTAAGAGAGTTATTTATAAATTCCCGCCAGTCTTTTTCAAAAATCGGGAAAAAAGTTGGCTTACCAAAAAATGTTGTGGCATACAGAGTCAAGAAGATAATTGACAATGAGCTAATAACCTTATTCTGCACTATCTTTGACAAAGAAAGACTTGGATACTTGAATTGCAAAATACTGCTTAAATTTCACCATTTTAATGAAAAATTAGAGAAAAAAATTCTTGACTTTCTTAAAAAAACAAAAAAAATACACTGGGTAGCAACTCTCGAAGGGAATTATGATTTCTGCATTATTTTTCTTGCAAGGAATATAGAAGAAATGTACGGGGCTTACAACAGAATAATATATCATTTCAATAATTTTATTTTAGACAAAGAGCTTGCAATACAAGTAAAAGGCTATCATTTTCCATATAATTTTCTCTACAATAGATTAGAAAAGCAGGTAAGTTTCAAGAAAAGAGAAAAAAATCCTAAAAAACCAGACAAAACAGATATTAAAATAATAAATTTAATGAAGCAGAATTCAAGAATAAGCATGCTGGAGCTAATGGAAAAACTGGAACTTTCTCCGCAAGTGATAAGGAATAGAATTAAGAAAATGGAAAAAGATGTTATGATAATGGGATATAAGATTAGGTTTGACTATTCCTTAATTGGGCTAAATTATTTTTATAATTTCCTAAATCTGACAAATGTAGATAAAGAAAAAGAGCAAGAGGTTATTTCTTTTATTGCTTCATTTCCATCCACAATAAAAATAGTAAAGGAAATTGGAAAATGGGACTTGGAATTTGAGTGTGTTTTTCCTTCACATTTTGAACTGCACGACTTTTTAAAGCAATTGAAAAACAAGTTCCCAAAAAACATCCAAAAAATAGAATCTTCTTTGATATGCAAGATACATGACATTAATACTGTGAAATACTAAGGAGAATAATTTTATTTCTTCCTGCTTTTTTTAGCCCTCGTTTTTTCAACAGGCTTCTCTGCAGGCTCGACTTTTTTTCCTGCCTCTAATTTTCTCGATAATTTAAAAAACATTATTATTGCAAGAATGGTAGCCACCAGTGAGAACAACGCCCAAAAAGGAGTGAGGATATAAAATATCCCTGTTGCGACAGCCAAAGGAACTTCCTTTTTCCTTAGCTTAATAATGCCTATGCCCAAGATTATATAGATTGCAAGGTTTCCCAAAATAATAAATGCAAGGAAAGTCCAGAAAAAAGCATCAGAATCTCCCACTACTCTAAAGATGGGCGCATAAGCAGAAGAGCTAGTAATGCTCTGTTTCAATGTGCTAGTGATGCTTGAAAAAGAAAAATTTTCAGGATCAAGACTTGCCTGGAACTTGGGATAAATGTCTCCTGTAAAAATAGAAATCAAATTCGTAATGCCTCCAAGAAGAGTGACAATAATAAAAATCCATGCCAGAACAAAAACTAATTTATTATCGAATCTTTTTCCAAGAACAGCAAAGCCGTAAAAGAAAAGAATTGCAAAAGGAATCATTATTAAAGAGCCAATCACAGAATACAAATATAACGGCTTAAATTGCTCCTGCATCAAAAAAGAAGAGGTATCTGAAGAACTTTCTAAACCTGCATTTAAAAGAGCAGCTGCTGTAAAGATAGCAACAGAAATAATCATTATTAAACCAACAGCTAACATAATTATTCCGCAGATTGCAGCTGTCTTCAATGGCTTTTTCATTTTCCTCTTTTATGCTTTTACCAAGAAAAGAGGGTTTTTAAATGTTAAGAAAAGAAAAAACAAACATTTTTAAACCTTATACTATTTACAAATTTGCCTATAAAGGCACCTATGAGGAGGATAGTATGGATGAAGATAGAAGGGGTCCAAGAAGCTTCGGTGGCGGAAGAGGCGGTGGAAGAGGCGGTGGATTTAGACCAAGAAGAGATTTTGGCCCAAGAGAAATGCACAAAGCAACTTGTTCTGAATGTGGTCAAGAATGTGAAGTACCATTTAAACCAGAAGAAGGAAGAGATGTTTTCTGCAAAGAATGCTTTAAGAAGAAAAAAGGATTCTAAAATCTGTTCTTAAAGAAAAATCAGTTTAATTTTTAATTTTATTTTTAACCTTTAATATTTTTAGGTGATTAGTGTAAATCCGGACTAAACTGCCCCCTTACAATACATATATTCATAAGCAACTTATAAACATTTTCGTTTCT
>MFWN01000013.1:24267-24409 GCA_001786395.1 Candidatus Pacearchaeota archaeon RBG_13_36_9 | reverse complement strand
AGTTTAGTCCGGATTTACACTAATCACCAAAATTTATAGTATCTACAACAATCTTATTAATTAGAGTTTTATCAAAATTATGCTTATCTTCTTCTACTTTTTCTTTAAGTTTGTTTTCTATCCATCTATCCAGTTCTTTTAT
>MFWN01000013.1:23131-24237 GCA_001786395.1 Candidatus Pacearchaeota archaeon RBG_13_36_9 | reverse complement strand
CTTCAGCTTCACCAGATTTTCGAAATGCATTTTTATGTTTTCAGGCAGGTACACAGAAGAAAGTTTCCAGTTAAGAGGAGGAAGAGAATTGTTTTTGTTGATATACTCTACACATCCCAGCGCCCTGAGAATATACACATACTTTTTTAAAAGAACTTCTTTCTCTGAGTTAATGTATTTATCATAGTTCTGTTTTGCAAGGCTTAGATAGTGATGCTTAATTCTGTTTCTGGAAAAATGCCTTGAGAACATATCAAACAGGTCTCTCCTGCTTTTTTTGCCGAATCTTTTGTCTACATAAGAGAGTTTTGAAGAAAGCCACTCGCTTACAGTTGGGTTGCTTTTCAAAAACAGAGAGAAAAATTTTCTTATGTCCCAGCTTACAATATCTATCTTGCCTTCAATAGACTCTATCTGCTCTGGAACTCCTTCTAATCCAAGATACTTGTCCCTTTTCCCGACATGCACGCATCTTACATCATAATCGCTGTCCTCGCTTTCAAATCCCCACTCCCTGCTCCCGCTTTCCACAGCAAAGATTACAGTAACTCCCTTTTCCTTTTCTATTTCCTTAATTCTTTTTAGTATTTCTTTTTCCATTTTTGGGATAGTAATCCCCTGTTATTAAAATTTATGTTTACCAGAAACAGGAACAGGATTAGACTATCCTTATATACTTTAAACAGTCAGTTTAAGTCAAAACAAATAGCCTCGCAACGCTGAGTATCAGGATATTGATCATTTGGGTCCACAGCTTCTAACCTCCAGTTATTTCCACTTAGATAAACCCTGCAATGTGAGTTAAATCCTCCTGGGGTTACTTTGGATAAAACGCAAAATAAATGACTGCCCATATTTCTTGTTTGGGCACCATCACCATCAGAATCTCTAGAGTATGTGCTTGTTTTATAAGAAAATGAAATGTTAAGCTCGCTGGCATCATGCCCGTGGATATAGGGGTCACCAGAGCCAATTGCATAGGCAACCCCCACAATGCTTAGTAAAATGACTATTGCAATTAAGGTGTATGCAGTTCTGTTTGAAATTGTTATTTTAGGGTTTATTACAATCACCATTTTTTATAGCCTAACTAGGTTTTTTGGGTT
>MFWN01000013.1:22927-23077 GCA_001786395.1 Candidatus Pacearchaeota archaeon RBG_13_36_9 | reverse complement strand
TGTCTTTTTTGACGAAGCTAATTTTTCAATTATTAACTCAGGTGTTGAGCTTGCCAGCTTTCCCAAAACAGGATTATGGTCCACCATCAGTTCAAAATATTCATTCAGTCCTTTTGCCTCTATACCGTCAATTCTAGAGCTTGCTGGGAG
>MFWN01000013.1:18075-22919 GCA_001786395.1 Candidatus Pacearchaeota archaeon RBG_13_36_9 | reverse complement strand
AAAGCGCCCTTCCCGCTCTGCCCCTTATTTTTTGCAAAATAATAGACCTCAGAAAAAATAGGCATCTTTGCCTTCCCGGTTATAGGCAAGCCAAGCTGGAACAGGACAGCAAGCTGTATTATATGCTCCAGCAGGGTTGTTTTTCCTCCTGAATTTGCCCCTGTAAGTATTGAGCACCGGTTGTTCCCGCTTAAATTAAACGAGATTGCCTGCCCGTTGTCCAGAAAAAGGTTTCTGGAATTTTCAAAATAAAGCTCTTCGGAATGTTCTGGAAACTCTCCCTGCAGCTTTCCCGTACCGCACGAAAAGTCAAATAAAACCAATAAATTGGAGAGCTCTTTCAGAAGGCCTGGAATTTTTATTATTTTCTCTGAATTTTTCTTTATTCTTTCTGCAACAGAAGTGTGCTCTTCTGCGTCCTGAATCTTCATGAATTTTTCAAGCTCTGCTTCGTTCAGGCTTATGGGCAGGTTTTCATTGAATATCTGCTCCGGTATCCTGCTTTCTCTTATTGCTTTTTCCTTTATTTCCCTTATCTCATCAGGAAGCTTCCCTTTGTTCAGTATGGAAATCAGCTGCATGCCTGAAATCTTCAGCTTGCTTATTTCCTGTTCTATTTTTCCATTGATTTCTTCTGTTGCAATTTCAACTTTCTCTCTTGTAATCTTTTCTTGCCCGTCATCTTTCATAATTTCTATTAAAGGAACAAGCTGTTCTGTAATCTTTTTAATATCCTCGCTGGTTTCGTTCTGTTTTAAAATCTCCAGGTTGTTTTTCCAGCCAGAAAGTATTTCAAGAAATCTTTCCAGGTAAGCCTCTTCTGCTGTATCAAGAAAGACTGACTGCGGCAGGCTTTCGAGGGTTCTTGCCATATCCTCGCAATCAACTGCCTGCACAATGTCGTAGCTCTCCAGCTCTGACAAGTCCTGCTCCGAGCTTATTATCTTCACCGGGCAGTCCAGTTTTTTAAGCTCAAGAAAAGTCTTTTCATCTTCTGTGACAACAACAATCCCGTATTTGGGCTTCCAGGTTTTTTTAGGAGTCTCCATTTGTCTCAAAAACCTGTTTTCTTTCTTCTCGTTGTCCTTGAAAAACTCCTGCCTTTTCTTTATATCATCTGTATTCTGCGTAAATGAAAAGAATTTCCAAACTGCTTTTGTCGAAGCAAAGCAGAATCCTTCAGATAACTTACTTATTGTTCGGTTGAAAACTTCCTTGGCATCCTTTGTCTTGAAAACACGATTTTCAGACTGCTTAAGCCCAGCTGGCTCAAACGGGCTTATTTCATTGGAATCAATAAATTTCAATATCTCTTTTTTCATGTCAAAAATGTTCTTTTTATATTTTTGAGATGCTAAAAACCCCCATTAACAAATAAAAGGGTTTCTTTCATGAATCTTTAATTCATTAGTGCATTAAAAAGATTGCTGTTGTCAGCTATATAGTAGCCTTTTAATAACATTTATTAACCTTTTTTTATTCTTTTTTCTGTGAAAACCCTGGTAGTTTATTACTCACGCTCTGGAAACAATAAAAAGATAGCAGATGAGCTGGCTTCTTCATTTCCGAAAGCAGACTTGGAAAGGATAGTTCCTGAAAAAGATTATCACGGAATGATGGGCTGGCTTAAGGCAGGGTATAGTGCCCCTAAATTTAAAAGAGTAAAGATAAATGCTTCCAGAAATCCGCTTGATTATAATTTGGTCATTTTCGGAGGCCCTCTCTGGGCCTGGGGAAATCTTAACAACCCCCTTTTATCTTACCTTTCTAATTATAAATTCAAGAAAACAGCTTTTTTCTCTGTGTCTGGAAGCGGAAACATAAGCCAGGCAATGAAACAGTTGCAGGAGCTTGGAATTAATCCAATAGCAACCTTAGCTTTAAGTGACAGGGAGCTAAGAGAAAACGCTTACAAAAGCAAAATTACAGATTTCTGCAGCAGCCTTAAAAAAATTAAATAGAAAACTGGAGTTTATGCAAAAACTTCTCTTATCCAATTTTTGGGCATTAAAAGAAATTTACTTCGTTTAATCTCTTGTTCAGGCTGGCGCCTTTTTCTAAAGAAAAAAGGGAAATTGAAAATTCTTTAGCATCTATAGTATTATATTAGAATTTATAAAAAATTAATTATTCATCAGAATCAAATTTTATACCAAAACTATCTCCTGACATTTTTATACTCAATGGTCTTTCTCTCGATTCTACAAATGAACTAAACGGGATTAACATTCTTCCATCAATTAATTTTTCTAGGCTTGAATTTGAATAATCTTTCCATTGTTGTTGTAAATTTGCACCATAGTGATCTTTTTTACTTTCTGTCACTGCATATATAGCCTCTGTCCCATTTATTACGACATTTACACCAACAAGTCCTAAATATGTCATAATAATTCCTTTTGAAATTGATTGATAAATTTTTTTCATAATATAATATTACTTCATTTATTTATAAAGATATAGGTGAAATATTATTATTGTTGAGCCCCCAATATTCTTTTTTTCCTTAGAATTTTCAACTCACAAGAAGCCTTCGTGGCTCAGCTTGTGTTTTTGATAAATCAAAAATCCCTGAACAGACATTTACAGGAATTTTCCTCAGCTCGGAAAATCCGCAAATTTGCACTTTTAAGACAGTTCGCTTCACTCAAGATAATATTGCAAACTTCTGTAAATGTCGTTTGTTATATCTAATTCAGAAAAAGCCCTAAATAAATAGAATTAAGCTGCACGATATAGGGCAGTTTCACTTCTATTATATACCGTGAATGTTTCTTTTACACCCATATTTTTCATTGCATACTCAGCAGCTTCTAATGGATTATTCCCAACTACAACAGGAGTACCTATTGGAGCCCTATTAAAAATTAAATATTTTGGATTAGGATCTCCATCAATGGATACTACCTGTTCGCCATTATATCTAATTATTTCAACATCAATTGAATCTTTGCCCATGATAATAATAGAATACATATTAAATATTTAAATATTTCCATATCTATATAAATGGCTTTTTCTGAACTTTTCGGACGAAATTTTTCCGAACTCCGTTCCTTGTTCGCTACGCTCACAATGTCACTCGTAACGGAAAAAGAATATAACAGCCGCTAAACGGGAAATTGGGTCGCTTCCGCTAAATCGCCAAGCGATTTCCCCAATTTCCCCAAATTGCTCACTCCATTCTGAAAAATCCTCACTCTGTCCTGAGCCTCAGCCATATGGGAATTTCGAGGGAAAAATTCACGAGGAAATTTCAAACTTCGCCAAACGCATATGTTAGCAGAACTATTTAATCAGCTACTAAGAAGCTTATTCTCTCAGCTATTGCGTTTCCGGCTTCATCGCTGATTTGGATATCTACTATATGATTGCCGTTTCTGAAGGATTTTTTTGTTTGGCAGATTCCATCCTTGAGCCTGCCGCACAGCCTTCTCCATCTTGGGTTTGAATCGCTGGAGTCATAATAAGTTATTTCGTCAAAGTTCTCTTCTGTCACGTTGAAGTTGAAATAGATATATTTGACTTCTCTGCCAGCCCCCTGCTGCCAGAAGCTTCCTGGATTATTAAGAACCGGCGGAGTGGTGTCTACCTGCAGGTCTATATGCTTGGAGATGTCTAGCTGGTTTGCCATGTCTTTCAGCTCAAACCAGTAATCAATCTCCTTGCCGTCAAACTCTCTTAAGTCTGCATCTATGCTGCAATAGTTCTTTCCATTCTTTTTATAGCAGTCCCTGCTTATGTTTAGCGGCTTTTTTCTTATGACAGAATAAGTTCCGTAATTAAGTATAAGTGAAAATGGATTTTCCTCTACAAACTGTGCCTCAAATATCCCGTTGGAAAATCCGTTTAGAGGCTCTGTTTTAGTTATCTTGGGCTTTTTGCTGTCTACTCTAAACACTTTTCTTACTTCTGCTTTATTGCCATTGTCATCCACGCATTTTATTGTTATATCATTAAGCCCCTCTTCGAACCTTCTGTTTCTTGAATATTCTGTGCAGTCGCTGCATGTCCTTTTCCATCTTCCCCTTCCGTTTAGATTGTCAATATAGTAAAGAGTGCATGGCTCATTGCTTTTAAAATTCAGCAAAACGCTTGTGGAGAGGTAAACCGTGTTATCTACCGGAGATCTCACAGTGATATTCGGAGCTTCTCCATCTACACTTGTGCCGTTCAGCAGCTCGCACGCCCCTATATCATTGCAGTGGCTGGAATGTGCCTGCAAGTAGTCATCAGTCGTGCATATCTGGCATATGTCGTGCAGGCATGTCCTGTTTCCTGCAGGATACGGCTCTCCACGTTGGAGGCATACAAGCCTGTAGGCTGATACAATTGAAAGCAACGATAAACATGCTATTGCCAATAATATTACTTTTTTATTCATGTTCCTTCTTGTTTTGCTGTTTGATTTTGTCTTATATCAGCAACCACCCTATCATAAGAAGATATAGCAGTATTTAATTCCCCCATCTGATTATTATATGCTCCATCTCTTACATCCGGCATGCTTTCTAAATACCTCTTAAAGTCCATAATATCCCTTAAGATAAGCACTGCGTCTTTAATAGCTGTTTCAAGCAAGCCTGCATTATTTTCCCCGGATGCTAACTCCGTTAATTGATGAACTTCATATTGAATACAACATACAGTACACCCAAGAATATACCCCCTTCCTGCACCTTCTTCCCTGGCTTTTTGGATATCTTCCATTATAGAGTCATGGAACATTCTTCTTAGCTTTGGTAAAGGTGATGGCAGTTTTGTTATATCCATTTTATTTTTATTCCTTTTTTAATTTTTAGCTTTGTTCTTTTTTTATTTTAATCTTTTTTATTGAATTTTGT
>MFWN01000013.1:9220-18023 GCA_001786395.1 Candidatus Pacearchaeota archaeon RBG_13_36_9 | reverse complement strand
ATAGCCTTCTGCATCTTTTCTTGCGTCATTCAATGTTGAGTAAGCTCCGTTTGTGGCATAGTATCTGAATGCATCAAGTGCAAGCTGGTTTGTAGTAGGGCACATTGCTCCGCTTGATGACGAATCGTAAAAGTCTGTTCCGGATATAAACATATCCAATAAGACTCCGCTTCCATCATCTGCATCGTTCCCCAGCAGCAAAGTTTCAGAGTAAGTATCTGTTCCTGGCCTTACATCCTCGAAGGTTAAATCTCCATCAACGCTTAAAGCGATGACCGGGTTTAAGAACCAATACTCATTCTCTGCCATTGTTCCGCTCAAACCATCAAGATCCATTGCTTCTACTGTTATCCAGTATTCTCCATACATGCTTTCAGGTGTTTCTATTGTCAAAGTACATTCATAATACTGCATTACATCTTTGTTAAACTCTGTCAGCTTTTCTTCAAGGATCCGTGCATTGCATGAAGGTATTATCTTGTCAAAGCCAATTTCCTGGCAGTTAACTTCTATGTCGTTCCCTTCGCCCTGTACATCTCCTATGGTTGCATAAACATCTTCTATCTTCTCAACGCCGTTCTTGTCCATAACTAATACTTTCCAGGCAATTTGTTCGCCTTCAAAAGCATAGCTGTTTATTCTTTCAACCAATGTCTGTCCGTCTTCGCTTATCCTTCCTGGCTCAGTTGCGTCATCATAGACTACTCTATGGTCGCACATCCAAACCTCAGGTGGAAAGTCCTCTGTTGTTATATCTGGAGTTATTCCGCTCCCCACGCTTGCTGCAAATACAGCAGGCATCACTGAAGCCACTAATATGGCCGTCATTATCAGGCCAATTACCTTTTTCATTTTTTATAAGTCCTCCTTTCACTGTTTTTTTTATTTAATTTAAGCATAATTTGGACTCTTTTTCCCTTAGATTATTAAAAATAAAAAAATAAAAAAATAAAAAAATTTAATTTTTATATAGCTTCTCCCCAGAAGTAAATACTTCCTGAATCGAAGTCTCCGTTGCATGGTTCTGGCAAGCTAAGCTTGAAAGTTAATGCCATCTCAGCGCCTGGTGCAAGTATGTTTGCAGCATAGTATGGTCCTTGTTTCTGAGCTTGTATTATCTCATTGTTGTTATAGAATGGGTTTGGATTGTTAAATCCAATTCCATAGTCTATTCCAACATAGCCTTCTGCATCTTTTCTTGGGTCTTGCCCAGTTGAGTAAGCTCCGTTTGTAGCAAAGTATCTGAATGCATCAAGTTCTAGCTGGTTTGTAGTAGGGCACATTGCTCCGCTTGATGACGAATCGTAAAAGTCTGTTCCGGATATGAACATATCCATTAAGACTCCGCTTCCTTCATCAGCATCGTTCCCTACCAATAGGGTGTCTGAGTAAGTATCTGTTCCTGGCCTTACATTTTCAAAGGTCATTTCCCCATCAATGCTCAATGCAATGACCGGGTTTAAGAACCAATACTCGTTCTCGTCCATTGTTCCAGACAAGCCATCCAAGTCTGTTGCTTCTACTGTTATCCAGTATTCTCCATACATGCTTTCAGGTGTTTCTACAGTCAAAGTACATACATAATACTGCATCATATCCTTGTTGAATTCTGTAAGCTCTTCTTCAAGGATTCTTGCATTGCATGAAGGTATTATCTTGTCAAAGCCAATTTCCTGGCAGTTAACTTCAATTTCATTCCCTTCGCCCTGTACGCCTCCGACAGTTGCAAATACATCTTCTATCTTCTCAACGCCGTTCTTGTCCATAACTAATACTTTCCAGGCAATTTGTTCGCCTTCAAAAGCATAGTTGTTTATTCTCTCAACCAATGTCTGTCCGTCTTCGCTTATCCTTCCTGGCTCAGTTGCGTCATCATAGACTACTCTATGGTCGCACATCCAAACTTCAGGTGGAAAGTCTTCTGTTTCTATGTCTGGTGTTATGCCAGTTCCAACAGTTGCTGCAAATACAGCAGGTGTAACTGAAAATACCAATAAAGCCATCACCATTAAAGTGAATATCTTCCTCATTTTTTTAAACCCCCTTTCAACAAATTAACACTTAAAACATCTAATTTTGTTAGATGAGCATAAATACTTTTCATTTTCCAATAGTCTTTACCTTTTTTTAATTCACTCATAAGTTACACTCATCAAACCGCCCTATATAAACACTGTTACAATAAGAAATATGCTTTTTTTGACATATATAATAAAGTATATATTATGGAGTATAATATTCGTTATTACTTAAAATCAATGAAATCAGAAAAAAATGTGCCTTAATGCTAGTTTTTTGGACGAAAAGCTAAAACCCAAAACACTCTCGGTATTTTATCATGCTCTTATACTTCCATAAAAGCCTGGCATCTGAAACCTTGCTCTCGTATCCAAAATCCCCGTTTTTTTGGGCTTCTTTGATTATCAAACAAAAATTTTTATTATTTAGTGGCCCAAGATACTTGGAGTGCATAAAAACAATCATGTCTGTATCTGTATTATATTCTTCCTTTGCCTCTCCTTTTCTTATAATATAGGATTTTTCCCACTCTCTTTCTCCAGAATTAAAATTATAAAACCTTAGGACAACATTTGCATCAGCAGGCAGCTCATTAACCATCCTGCTTGAAGAAAAGACCTGTGGAAGATTGCTGTATTCTATATCTATTGTAGGCGCATCAATACTATTTGTTGCCCCTAAAAAAGAGCCGAGAGTTGTTTTGTTATTTACAGCAACTCCAGCAACTGCTATTAAAACTGCAATTCCAAGATAAATGAAAAACCTGTTTTTTTGCATATAACTAGCAGCAAAACAATCTTTAAATAGTTTTTTGAAATATCAAATAAATTTGCTGGCTAAAACATTCTGACAGCCTGCTAAATAAATTTATAAAGTTAATTTATATTTGTTAAATATGAAAAAATTTAGCAACTATTGCGGGGGTGCGGAATTATCTTATTCTTGCCTTCTGGCAGAAAGAAGAACTAAAACGTTTATTGATGCTGTGAGGAAAACAGTGAAAAAAGACCAGCTAGTTTTAGAAGCAGGTTCTGGAACAGGAATTTTATCAATAGCTGCAGCAGAAGCTGGCGCAAAGAAAGTTTACGCAATCGAGCAAAACAAGCTGCTAATCCCGCAACTCAAACGAAACATTAAAAAATTAGGTTTTGTGGACAAAATAAAGGTTATTGAAGGCAGCGCATTAAAAGTTGAAATTCCTGAAAAAGTGGATGTAATTATCTGTGAAATGATTTGTGCGGGTCTTATAGATGAATCGCAGGTTCCGGTTTTAAATTACCTATTAAAATTCTTAAAAAAAGATGGCTCTGTTATTCCCACTAATGCAAAAATAATGGCAGAGTTAGCTCATGATAATTATTTGTATTTCGGTTATGAACTGCCCTACCTGCATTTCGAGGATGCGAGACGCAGAGCAGAAGCAATGACAGAATCGAAATTGTTTGCAAGAGTAGATTTTAATAAGATAAACCCGTGTAGCTTAACCAATAGAGTAACGCTCAAAGCAATTAATGATGGAAGTATAAACGTTATTCGGATTTCCACAGAGACAGAACTAGTAAAAGGTCTGACACTTGGTGAATGCGAGGCTTATTGTCCGGTTTTGGTCGTTCCTATACAAGAGTTCAAAATTAAAAAAGAGGATGTAAAAACACTGGATCTTTCTTATGAAATGGGTGGTGGGATGCTTACAATCAGGCATAAAATTCTATAAAAAAGCAGCGGGGAAAGGTTTACGGGCCTTCTCTTGATCTGCCGTGGATGAAGTAACATCCTGATTAACTTTAAATAACCTTTTTCTTATCTTCTCTCATGAAAGCACTAGTTTTATTTTCAGGAGGCCTGGACAGCAGGCTGGCAGTCAAGCTGCTGCAGGAAAAAGGAATAGAAGTAGAGGCAGTTTTCTTTAAGCTGCCTTTTGGAGGCGGCTGCTGCAAGGATGTTATGTGCTCTTTTAAGTTCGCGCAGGGAAACGAAGTAAAATTGCATGTTGTTGACTGCACAAAAGGAAATAATCTGAAAGATTACCTTGAAATGCTTAAAAAGCCGAAATATGGGAGGGGCTCTGGAATTAATCCATGCATAGATTGCAAAATTTTTATGTTCAGAAGAGCTGAGAATTTGAGAAAAAAAATAAAGGCAGACTTCCTTGCAACAGGCGAGGTTTTAGGGCAGCGCCCAATGTCCCAGACAAACAGGGCATTTTCTATAATAGATAAAGAGCTTCTAAATATAAAACGCCCTTTGATTGAAGCGGGAATTGCTGGAAGGAAAAGAGAAAAACAGATGGAGCTTGCAAAAAAGTTCAATATAACCTATCCGACTCCTGGAGGCGGATGTTTGCTCTGCGAAAAAGAGCTCGCTCAGAGGTTCAAGTTTCTTCTGGAAAAAAACCTGGTTGATGAAAAAACTTTGGAGATAGCCAAGATTGGCAGGCACTTCTGGATTAATGGATGGCTGATTGTTGCCAGGACAGAAGAAGAAAGCAGGATTCTTGATTCCCTACAGTCCATAGAAAGCGGAAAAAGAAAACCAGCTGTTTATTACCATGATAAAGAAAACCAGAAAAAAGCAGAAGAGCTTCAGGAAGCCTTTGAAAACAGGAAACAGGCAGAGTACGATAAATATAGAATATAACTTTCCTTATACAACAATTCTTTTAAAAGGAATTTTTATAATTTAGAGGATGGTTCATAAAAAAATACCAACAGAAACTCATGATAACTGGGTTCTTAGTGATGCTAAAAGAGAGTATCCTTCTTTAGACTGTTTAAGCAAGGAGGAACTAAATAAGCTGGAAGGAAGAGTAAGGAAATTAATAGCTTTTGAAGGAGAGGGAAAAGTGCCTTATAAGACAGTTGAAGCTGTTGAAAGATGGATTACAGGCGCTTCTCATTTCGAAAAGAGGGATTTTGATAATTGTTTTGATGGCTCAAAAAAACAAAAGATTTATTTTGTTGACCCTTGGGAGGGAAACAGCATGTTAGTTGTTAAAGAAGGGAGAGAGCCTATAACAGAAGGAATTCATATGATAATGACTCACTCTGACACTCCGCATGTGAGGGTAAAGCCAAGAGCAGTAAGGCTGGAGTGGAGTGCAGATATATTGTATCATTATTTAGGTTTAAGATTATCAGGAATAATAAGAGGCGGATTGGCTGTGCATCACTGGATAGGGCAGCAGGTAGATGTTATAGGTTATATTTCTACCAAGCAGGGAAAAAGAGAGATTCAGTTTCCAGGACTTATTGGGGATTATTCCGGGCATGTTGATCGCAGAGAATCAGAGGAAGTACGTGATGCATTTAAGAAAGAGCGGCTTGTCGAGATAATTACAGGGCATAGTTCAGTGGCTGAATTTTTAAAAAGACTGGAACTTAAATCTTTAGACGAGCTTTCTCAGGCTGCTTTATACGCAGTTCCCAGGAACGAGGTTCTTCCGATAGATGAGTATAACTGGAGATTATTGGTAGGATACGGGCAGGATGATAAAGCGTGCACATTTTCAGCTGTTGATGCTTTAGTTAAGGCAAGAAATCCAGAGTACACTTCAATAGTCTGGATTACAGACAGAGAAGAAGTTGGAGATGTTTCTCCAGGAGGAGCGCAAGGAAGCTTTTTTGATTGGGTTCTTGATTATTTAATTGATAAGCAGGTAGAAAAAACAGGCACTGAAATAAACGAAAGGCAAAAAAGGGGATTATTGCGTAAATCTTCAGTTTTGATAGGTGATGTAAATATAGCTCCGTATGGTCCGGATCGGGAAGTGATGGATGCAGAATCTGCTCCAAAAGTCGGGTTTGGAACCTATATTTTAGGGGACGATTTGGAATCCTCTCACCCTCATTTTATAAGGTATCTTAGGGAGCTTGCGCTTAGGGGTAAAGCAAGAGGGCAGAACATCTGCCATATGATTTCTGGAGATTTCTATAATCAGGATGACTTTGATTCATGGTTAAAGAATTTTTCAGGAAAAGACAGTCTTTTGTCAAGAGTAGGCCAATATGCCTGGGTAGGAATTCCATGTGCTTCAGCCCATACCCATAACGAGATTATCTGCCCTGCTGACGAATACTGGACCTCAAGGCTTTATAGAAGATTCCTGGAATCAGATGCCCAGTTCGGAAGAGAATAAAAACCTTTATATCTTCTGTCTTTCTTTTTGTTATATGAAAATTGTAAGCGCATGCCTTGCTGGAATAAATTGCAGGTACGATGGAAAATCCGGCGGGAATAAGAATATAATTGAAATGGTAAAGAAAGGGGAAGCAATTCCAGTCTGCCCTGAGCAGCTTGGCGGCTTGTCCACGCCAAAAGAAAAGCACGAAATTAAACAAGGGAGGGTTATTTCAGAAACAGGGGTGGACAGGACAGAAGAATTTTCCAGGGGAGCGCAGGAAGCCCTGAAAATAGCAAAATCAACTGGCTGTAAGAAGGCTATTTTAAAAGCTATGTCTCCTTCCTGCGGATGTGGGAGAATATACGATGGGAATTTTTCAGGGAACTTAGTTGAAGGAGATGGTTTCTTCGCCAGGCTTTTAAAGCAAAATAAAATCAGTGTGAAAACAGAAGAGGAACTATGAAAACTGTCTGGAAATTCACAAACAAGCGGGAATTAACAGCTCGCGAATTTGCAGATTATTTTGAGAAGAAAGTCAGAGGAACAATAAGAAAATATCAAATGCCAATTCATGCTGTTGATGGAGACAGCTTAAATGCAAAAGTCATTAATAATATAATAAAAAACCTCCCAAAAAGAAAAGGAAAAATAAGCGAGGAAAATCTGGATGATATTTCAGTTGCTGTATTGAGTGAACTGATGCATGGAAAAGCTGAGAATCTCAAAAAATTTCTTCCAAAAAACCAGCCGTTGTATTTTCTTTCAGACAAAGAAATAGAATTGTACGCAAAAATAAAAAAAATCAAGGGCATTAAAGAAGCCAGGAAAAAAATGAAAAAAAGAGCAGAAAAAAAAGATAGAAGAGAAGAAAAAATAAATAATTTCATAAAAAAAATAGAGGAAAAAAACCCGGACATAAGACACAATATAATAAAAGCCCTGGATGTTTTTAATTGACATTCTATAGACCTTCAGACAGGAATTAATTTCCTGCTTTTGTTTTTAAAACTTCATTTGTGGCCATGCCTCTGTAATCCATGTCATTCTCTAACGTTTGATACAAACAGAAAATCATTTTTCTATCACCTAATCTATAATGCATTGGTCCTCCATCACAAAATTCGAATTCTTTACAGTCTTGACACTCATCTATTTTTTTCCAATCAAATTCTCGGAATTTTTCAAATCTATCATTCCAAACTTTTGTAATATCATCTGTCCTTATATTACCTTCAATAAAATCTCTTGAAATATTTGTACACCCTCCAATTGCACCATCATACATTATTCCAAGCATGCTTATTCCCGAAATACAATGCCAAAGATAAGGCCTAATCATTCCTTCTAATTGTTCTCCACACCACCCTCCGCATCCCAACTCAATCTTTGTTCCTCTTCCTTCTTGATAAACTTCTTTCACATGTTCTACATGCTCTTTATAAATAAACCCAATAATCTTTTTCACCTGTTCAGGCGAAAGTAGATAATTTTTATCCAATCTTGCTCTCCCGATAGGGTCTAAAAGCATTATCCTCCAAAAGTTAGGTTTCAGTTCATCTCTAATTAAATTACTTAAGACGGGAAGTTCAGAAATATTAGACTGATTGGCTACTGTTGAAATCGAGACACTAAAACCTCTTGCAATTGCTTCTTGAGCGGCACTATATGTTTTTCTAAAAACATCCTTTCCTCTTCTGAATAAATTATGTGTTTTTTCCAATCCATCGATACTTATTCCAAAGCCAGTTATTCCTAATTCTTTAAGTTTGTCCAACAATTTAGGATTATCGCCTAAATAAGTTCCGTTAGTTTGAATTTGAGTATTTGTATAAACTCTTCTTCCATTAACTTGTATCTTTGAAGTGTCTTGAATAATATCTATTAAATCTCTTCTGGAAAATGGCTCTCCTCCAACAAACATTAAGTGATTAAAATAATTTGGATCTATTATTTCAGTTGCTATCTTTTCTAGTGTTTTTTTTATTTCTTCTCTAGATAGTTGCTCTTTAAAATTAGTTCCCTCGCTTGGAGACCCACAATGTATACAATTAAGGTTGCATGCTCGAGTTACCTCTAATTGAATAAATTTTAGTGGATGCTCTTTAATTATTTTGTCTACAGATTCCTTCCAGTATCTTAATTGTTCTTTTGATAGCATAGATTATCCTACCATCTCTTACGATAAATTTTTATGTAATCTATACCAGGCCCATCAGGCGATTCAGGGGGATTGTCTCCATAAATTGAATAAACTCCCCTAGTTGCAGAGTTTGGTGCATCAGCAATCATATTGCAAACACCCTCTTCTGCTATTTTCTGTGCCTCTATATCTACAATTATGGGTAAATTCATTTTCTTTCCTCCAGTATTACTTAACTTTTCTTTAACTCTATCTATTATAATAATTACAAATATATACAATTTATTATCAAATAGTTGAACATATTAGTAAGATTTATAAATAAAACACGATTATATTCAATATGGCAGAAATAGAAAGAATAGATTTAAAGGACAAAAGAATTTTATATGAACTAGATATTAATTCTAGGCGGTCTTATTCACAAATAGGCAAAAAAGTTAAACTTCCTAAGACCGTAGTTTATTACAGAATAAATTCCTTAGAAAAAAAAGGTATTCTAAAAAATACCTATGCTTTAGTTA
>MFWN01000013.1:5793-9165 GCA_001786395.1 Candidatus Pacearchaeota archaeon RBG_13_36_9 | reverse complement strand
TAATCCTCAAAAAGAAAAAGAGATTATAGATTATTTTATTAATAAAAAAAAGATAATTTGGGTCTCTTCTTGCAGGGGAAAATGGGATTTAACACTAACTTTAATATCTAAAGACATTGTCGAATTTGATAGGATAATGAAAGAAATAATAGATAACTTTGGAAAATTCATTCTTGACAAAGACGTTTTAATAGTAAGTTATTCACCTCTTTATTCTCGAAGCTACCTCTTACCCAAAGAAACAAAACTGGAATTTGTTTATATGAATCACATAGAAAATAAAGAGATTGATGAGACTGATGAAAAAATATTAAAGGTTTTATCAAATAATTCTCAAATTTCTATTTTAGAGATTATGGAAGATTTAAATTTAACAAGAGATTTAGTAAGTTATCGCATAAAAAAATTAGAGAGGTTAGGTATAATTCTCTGCTATCGTTCTTTGATAAATCTGGAAAAAATAGGATACCATTTATACAAAATAATTTTTAGGTTGCAAAACTTCTCAAAAGAAAATGAAGAAAGTTTAATTAACTATTGTAGGGCTAAGAAGAATACTGTCCAGTATATCAGATTAGTCGGTAATTGGGATGCTGAAATAGAAGTTGAAATAGAAAACGAAGAAGAACTTTATGAAATGATAGGCAATATAAGAAATAGATTTGATAAATTAATAAGGGATTATGAGGTTTTGCATATTACTGAAGAACATAAACTAAATTTTTATCCTCTTTAATCTTTATTGCAAAAGTTAACCTTTAGTATACATTTACTTTACAATCTTCTTTAAATCCTTTATGCTGTGAATTATAAAATCAGGCTCCTGCTCTAAAAGCTCTTTTTGGCTGTCCCATGCACAGCTTCCTGTTATAACAACACTGACGCAGCCAGCTTTTCTTGCTGTCCTGACATCAGCTGCCCTGTCTCCTATGTAATAAACTTTGTTTTTATCCAGCTTTCTTTTTTCAATGTATTCTTTCAGAAATTTCCCCTTGTCTATGAAATCCTCGAAGCCATACACCTCCTTAAATTCTTTCTTCAGCTTAAAATGCTTCAGCAGGGGATATACTGCTGATTTTAATGAATTAGTAACAAGTATCTTTTCCTGCCTTAATTCTCTTATAGAATCCACATCCCTGCATTTTTTTACTTTTGGCAGATCTATAAGCACATCTTTCATGACTTTTCTTTTCATGAACATAGTGACAAAGGGATTAAGCCCCAATTTTCTGAGAGTCTGCCTGATATTCGCCCCCAAATCAATGACCCTGTCCACATCCTTGTAAGAATATCCAAATTTCTTCACATTTTTATAGACTGCATTGTAATAAAGAGCCTTTGTATTCACAATTGTGCCGTCAAAATCAAAAATAAGCAGTTTCATTTTCATCCTCTTTTACATTAAACCATATTTCTGCATATATAAATATTTTTAAAAATATTCATTTCTGTTTTTTCTTGCTATTTCTATTGCTTTTTCACAGGTTTTTCCCAAACTTGAAAAAATCGGAGTTTCTGGCCTGTTTTTTCTAAAGTAATAAACAATGTATTCATCTCCTGGAAATCCTCTCTCAATTCCTAAAACAAGGTTGCCTTTTCTAGTCAGTTTTCCGAACAGCTCTGCTCTTGAGCCCTGTGCATAGGGATACTCGCAGCAGTGCTTTTCTTCCTCTGCGAGCCAGAAAAGCAGGCATCCTTTGTTAAATGCCTCTTCAATATAGTGCATCTGCCAGTCAACTTCAGGCCATTCTCTATCAAAAGTTCTTCTTGGCATATCTTCCACAAATATCCAGGAATCTCTGAAATATTCCCTGTCCAGCTCATAGCTTGGGCATGCGATATTTACTTTAGAGTCCAAGTCATTAATTACCCCAATTGCCTTATTCTGCCATCGTGGCGCTCCAATAACAGGCCCTGCTAAGAATATCACATTCCCCTCAAATTCAGGGTAATTAACCGGAAGTATTATTTTTTTGGCCATTTTAAAAATAAAAATCTTATAAGTGTTTAAAAAAATAGAAGGCTTAAATTAAAATAAGCAGAGCTATCTCTGATTTAGACCTTTTGGTTATAACTCTTTCTGATTTCATAGAAATATTAAAAATGAGGGATTTTTAAATCTTATCCCTATTGAAAATATAATTCTAAAAAATAATTTTATTTTTTCTTTTCTTCCTGTCTTTTTAAGAATCCCTGGATAAAAGAGGTGTTTTTATCCCTGTCCACAACACTTTTTACTCTGAAAAGCTCCATTTCATTTTTCTTTACCGAATCTGCTTTTACTTCTGCTATTGTTTTCTCATGTATTGCCTTGCTGAGCAGTATCTCGCCATCAGAAGCGTCTGCTATTCTCTTGGCTGTGGCAATTGTGTTTTCAACGCTCGTGAACATCATTTTATCCCCGCTAATCCTGCTCACCAAGTTTCCATTATGGACTGCTATCCCATACTCAATCTTGTCCCTGTATTTTTTGTTGTGCTCCTCTATTTTACTTTGGATTTCCATAGCAGCTTTTACAGCAGGAACATGATTTCTGAAAGTGCGGGTCATTGAAGGCGAGAATATCGGAATTATGTAGTCCCCGCTCCTGTAGACTGTTGCCTTTTTATCATAAGCCGGGCTTAAAATTCCTTCAATATTCAGTTTAGCCATGCCCCCTAATTGATTCTTTATTTTAAGGCATATTATTGCGCTGTCCTGCTTGTTGCCGTTCAGAACCAGGCTGTGCTCTGCAATTCTTGCGTCTCTTCTTGGGGTTATGGCAAGCTCTGATGCCTTTATAGTTTTGCTTTTCTTTTCTTCTTTCTCCATTTTTCTGCCGAAAAGCCGGTCATTTAAAACAAATTTTCCTTTGATAGTTCTTCTCGAAGTGGCAAAAATGAATATGCCTAAAACGAATAACAGGAAAACCCACGCAGAAATTTTGCTCCTGGAAAAAAATCCGGATTTTGCTTCCCTTACAGCAACTGCCTTTCCGGTTATCAGCCCTGCGCTTTCGGTTTGAAGAGAAGACGCCCCGTCTGTGACTTTAATGCCGTAAGTGCCTCTAGGAGCAATTAATTGATATTCCTTTTCTCCCCCTATTGGAAGCTCGTTGTTTATTATCTCCACTGTTCCGCCAATGCTTACTTGTACTGCCTTATTGTAAGGTACATTGCCAATATTTTTAACAATTAAGGTGCTGTTGACAATCTTGAATTCTGCCTCTTCGTTTTCTTCCACATAAAACTGCCTTTCAGTGGATAGCCCTGCTGAATAAGCTTTAATTTTATAATAGCCCATGGTAAGATTCTTTTCAGGCAAAAACAGTTCCTGTGCATCAATCTTGCTCAGGGACTTTATTAACGAAATTCCCTCGCTGTTTTCAATCAG
>MFWN01000013.1:986-5783 GCA_001786395.1 Candidatus Pacearchaeota archaeon RBG_13_36_9 | reverse complement strand
TCTCCGTCTATTTTTTCTCCGGATTGGTCATAAAGCATTATCTTAAAGCTGAGGTTAGCTCCTGGCTTTACATTCTGGTCGTCCAGTGCAATGTCGATCTTGCTTGGAATCTGCTTGATTTTTATGCTTAATTTTTCTTCCCCTTTGTTTATAATTTCTCCCCCGTTCTTTTGATATACGTTTATGTTCATTAGATAGTTTCCAGCCTTCATATTTTCCGGGAGAGAGACATTGGCATTAAAGACGCCATTCTCAATACTGCCTCCCTTGCTCAAGTTTATTTCTGGAATAGCAATTTCATAAAACCCTTCAAGTAGCTGCCCGTTAGCCTTTTCTGCAGTCCCTTTTATTTCAACATCCTTGCCAGGGTCAAAATACTGGTCTTTTAACTCTGCATTAAGAAAAATAATATCAGAAATAAAAAAATACTGGCTTGCTGCCGCATCTTCCCCGTATTCCAGCTCTACCCTGCACTCTCCTTTGAAATCTCCGAGAAGCGCCCTGGTTAAAGGGTATATAATCTCTACGGATGTTCTGTTGTCTATGTACTGGAAAAAAATAATCTCGCTTTCGTTCCGGCAGTTAAGCCGCGCTTCCAGCTGCTTTCCTATTTCAGAAAGCTTGACAGTAAGCTCAAGATTATCTCCAAAACTATAGGCACTGCTCGGCTCTTTAACCAGCCAGGCTTCAGCAGAAACTAGTTCCAGGCATAACAAGCTGGCTAATAATCCTACAAGTAGCAGTTCGATTCTTTTCACCATTTTTCTTCACTTCAGCTAAGAAGAAGGCATATTTAAATATTGTTATACTTCTTAGAGTTTACTTTCCAACCATTTCTTTTGCCAGGTAAAATCCGAGCCCTGCTG
This sequence comes from Candidatus Pacearchaeota archaeon RBG_13_36_9, assembly GCA_001786395.1. Taxonomy (GTDB): domain Archaea; phylum Nanobdellota; class Nanobdellia; order Pacearchaeales; family GW2011-AR1; genus MFWN01. The sequence continues at coordinate 4,917 of MFWN01000013.1, read as the reverse complement.
CAAACCCTGTCACTACCAGATTGGCTGCGCTTACTGTAGCTCCTACATAAGCAAAGTAGCCAGATGTCTGTTTTATAAAAACAAAAGGCACTACATTTATGACTACAGCCACAATCAAGGTAACAATGATTGCTATCCACAAATTTTTTTGTTTAACCATAAACATCAGTAATTAAAGGATTATTTAAATGTTTATCTTCTTATTCTTAGAAATCTGTTGAGCTCTTTAAGACTATAAGTCCCTGCTTTTGGTATCTCAAAAACAGGCTGTTCCTGGTGAGTTAGATGATATTGTATTAATTCTAGTAGGAGGTTTTTCCTCTCTCTTGGTGCAAGCAATTTACTGCTTTTCATTAACCCATGTTTCAATCCGCTTCTTGTTGAATAATTAGATAAGGTTATTTGGCCAATAGCTAAAAAAGGACTTTTTGCAGAATCGACATATGGCGATGAAATATGCATCTGGCTATCCTCCCTGAATTTTGGGCGTAAATTAGGCTCATAAACTGTGTCTATTGCTATCTCTCCAAAATAAGGGTCTGACCCAAATAATCCTGCAATATACCCATAACGCGTTTCTTTTTCATCATCACTTGTGTTTTTGATTATAAGCCCCGGCTTTGCCTTGGATGTATGAACTAGTCTTGGTTTAGGAAAAAATATATCGCTCATACAGCAGATACAAAGTTAACCTTTAAAAATCTTTTGTTTGTATTAATTATAAAGTTACAATTATCTCCTCAGTTTTCTTTCAGTCTCTGCAATCTTAAGCCTTGTTTTTATAACTGTGTCAGGATTCAGGCTTATTGAATCAATTCCGCATTGAACTAAAAACTGTGCAAAATCAGGAAAGTCAGAAGGAGCCTGCCCGCATATGCCTATTTTTCTCTTGTTCTTTTTCGCTTTTCCTATTACCTCTTTTATAAAATTCTTCACAGCAGCGTTTCTTTCATCGTAGATGTCAGAAACTATTTCAGAGTCCCTGTCCAGCCCAAGGGTCAGCTGTGTTAGGTCATTGCTCCCAATTGAAAACCCGTCAAAAATCCTGGAGAATTCATCTGCAAGTATGACATTCGCAGGTATCTCGCACATTACATATATCTCCAAACCATCTTTTCCTCTCTTTAATCCCTGCTCTTCCATTATTTTCTGCACTTTTTTGCCCTCTTCAACTGTCCTGCAGAAAGGAATCATTATCTTAACGTTTTTCAATCCAAATTCTTCCCTTACTTTCTTGAATGCCTTGCACTCCAGTTCAAATGCCTGCCTGTATCCTGGCTTGTAATACCTAGAAGCGCCTCTCCACCCAATCATTGGATTATCCTCAGATGGCTCAAAATTTTTTCCGCCTATGAGGTTGGCATACTCGTTAGTCTTAAAGTCGCTTGTCCTTACAATGACATCTTTTGGGTAAAATGCAGCGGCAATCATTGCAATTCCGCTTGCCAGCTTATCAACAAAAAATTGCTTTTTATCCTTATAGCCGTAAGTTAGCTTTTCTATCTGCTCTTTCAGCTTTATATCTTTAATCTTTTCAAAATTTATCAGCGCATTTGGATGAATCTTTATGTAAGAGTTTATTATGAACTCCTCTCTTGCCAGCCCGCATCCATCATTAGGTATAAAAGAGTATTCAAATGCAGACGCAGGAGTTCCGACATTCATCATGATTTTTGTCTTGGTTTTAGGAAGTTTTGCAATGTCTGTCTTTTTAATGTCAAATTTAAGGCTTCCGGAATATACTTTTCCTCTTTCTCCTTCTGCGCATGAAACAGTTATGTTTTGCCCCTGCTTTATTCTTCTTGAGCCAAGGTTTGTTCCGACAACGCACGGAATGCCCAGCTCTCTGCTTACGATTGCACTATGGCAAGTTCTTCCTCCCCGGTCAGTTACAATTGCCGAGGCTATTTTCATTATGGGCTCCCAGTCAGGGTCAGTCATGTCTGTGACCAGAACCTCTCCTTTTTTGAATCCATGAATGTCTTTCACATTTAGTATTATGTTTGCCTTTCCTGCGCCTATTTTGCTTCCAACGCTTGCCCCCTCGCACAGCAACTGCCCTTTTTCTTTTAAGCTATACTCCTCAATCTTGCTTAAATCTTTCTGGCTCTGCACAGTCTCAGGACGCGCTTGCACGATGAAAAGCTCGTTTGTCAATCCATCCTTTGCCCATTCTATATCCATTGGCTTTTTGTAGTGCTCTTCAATTATTGCTGCCCACTTTGCCAATTGAATTATTTCCTTGTTGTTTATAGAAAATCTTTTCCTGTCTTTTTCCTCCACCACTATGTTTCTCACGGGGCGTTCCCCCCCTTTGTGGTATATCATCTTAACTGCTTTCTCTCCAATAGTCTTTGAGATTATAGAATTATATCCTTGTTTCAAAGTAGGCTTGTGCACATAAAATTCATCTGGATTTACAGCCCCCTGGACAACATTTTCTCCCAGCCCATACGCAGAAGTTATGAACACAACATCCTTAAATCCCGATTCAGTGTCAATGGAAAACACAACTCCGGAACTTGCCAAATCGCTTCTCACCATTTTTTGGACACCTATGCTTAATGCAATTGTGAAATGGTCAAATCCCTTGTCTTCCCTGTAAGAAATTGCCCTGTCTGTAAATAGTGATGCAAAGCATTTCTTGCACGCTTTCAGAAGCTCTTTCTCCCCTCTTATATTCAGGTAAGTTTCCTGCTGCCCTGCAAAGCTTGCATCTGGAAGGTCTTCTGCAGTTGCCGAGCTCCTTACTGCAACATCCACCTCATGCCCGTATTCCTTGCATAATTTCCTGTAGCTTTTTACTATCTCCTGTTTTATCTCTTCTGGAATCTCTGATTTCAATATTTGCTTTCTTGCTCTTTTTCCTCTTCTCATTAAATTTCTTGTTTTGTGAGTATTCAATCCTCTTAAGGCCTGCTTTATTCTCTCTCTTATCCCCTGCTTTTCAAGAAAATATCTGTAGGCAAAGGCTGTAACTGCAAATCCATTTGGTACTTTAACGCCCTTTTTCTTAAGCTCCTGGTACATCTCCCCAAGAGAGGCATTTTTCCCCCCGACAATCGGAACATCCTTTATTCCAATCTCTTCAAATTCAAGAACAAACTTTCCATCCCTGCCTCTTTTCATGGTTATTAAAACAAATGAAGGTTTATAAAACTAATTGTCAATCATGATTTTAGAGGGACTCGAAAAAAAGTTCCGATAAGATTATAAGAAGATATTTATTATTATTTTAATGCTGGAAATTTTAAATAATTTAGAAAATTTATCTGGAAAACTAAACTTAGCTTTCAATAAAGACTGGTTTAGATATGTGTGGATAACAAAAGAACAAGAAATTCTAACTGTTTATTTAAGTGATTGCAGGGATCCAATTTATGAGAAATACGGACACGAGATTTTAGAAAGAGTGAATAACATTGAAGAGTTTTATAATTCAAACAATTACAAAAGCCTCATAAAAAGGAGTGGAGGACAGGTAATTTCAAAACAATCATTAACTACTTACAGAGAGATTATGAGCAATTTTAAAAATAAGGAGATAAAAAGTATACTTTTAAATTTTTGTAATAGGATAAATAAAAAGATTGGCAATTTTAAAAAAATAGCTGTTTTAACAGAAACAGATATAAAAGAAGAAAAGGAATATTTGGTGAATGAGATTTTAAGGCATGAATGGATTCATGTATTGCTAGAACAAAATAATATCCACTTCAAAAATTGGAAATATAATGAGGGATTGGTGACATATCTGGATTACCTTATGGAAAATAAGTTAGAGAAACTAGAAGAACACGCAAATGCAGCAGACTATTGTTTTGATAAAGAATATTTTACAAAGGCCATAATTCTCAGGGATTTATTAAAGAACACTCCAGATAGATTAAAGATAAAAAAGTTACTTAAAGATATAAGAAAGGGTATTGAT
>MFWN01000013.1:0-853 GCA_001786395.1 Candidatus Pacearchaeota archaeon RBG_13_36_9 | reverse complement strand
TCCCCAGAGGTAAGTCCTCCATCTCGTTTAGTTGCACAATACAGCTCAACACGATTGCACGTTGACAATAACACAAACTCGCTTTCGTGGAATCGGGTTTTAAGCTCAGATAAAGCAGCTAATGCCTGCGAACTATCAAACGCCAGTTTTTCACGAACCTGTATCGGAGTTTTTTTGTGGCTGAGTCCTGTAACTATTATTTTCATTTTATACTCATTTTGTCATTGAAGCATGCTGCCGGTATTAAGCTGAAAATTATGATGCGTTGCACCTAAAATCGTTACTCCTAAAATTGCAAATAAAACGATAACAAACACAATCAGCGTTAACATTGCTCTCGTCTTGCTCTTGAGCAAAAACAAATGATTCAAAGCTAAGATGAGAGCTAAAATAGCCCAAGCTGCAACTATACAAATTACTTTTCCATCGGTTAGCCACTCGGCAATACTTGTTCCAATTACGGCTAAACGCATTAGCGCCATGCCAAGGCCGCTTATCAACCCGACAGTGAACAATAAAAAACCGGCCCTTATTCCGAAGAGGTTCAAATATTCAAGCCTTTCGATATTGGGTACTTTGCCGAGAATATGCATGATTTTTTTCTGCTTGAGTTTATGACAGCTAAGCAAATAAAGAAACGCACTTGCGGTCGCAAATGTTACCGATGCTCCACCAAGAATCATCGCGATGCCGTGAGCAATTGCCCATGGAGTTGCGGCTACTGCAGCCGGCTCTGATGCAGGCCTTGCAACCGTCCACATCATTAGAACCATCGCCAAGATAATCCATACCATTATCGAACTAAACCAAACCCGTCTGACAGACATACAGAGAAAAAGATATATCAGACCAA
>MFWN01000012.1:3731-6045 GCA_001786395.1 Candidatus Pacearchaeota archaeon RBG_13_36_9 | reverse complement strand
AGAATAATTTTCTAATTCTATTGCAGTTATAATTCGTTTCACAGGCTCTTCGTTGATCACTTCTTCTCCATTAAACGCTGCAAAAGCCAGATATCCAGCCATAGCACGAAGTTTTTGTGTTCCTATTTTTCTTTCAAGCATCTTTTTGTAAAGCTGCTCTTTTTCAGGAAATCTTCTAAATACTTCACTTTGATAAAATTCTCTTACACAATCATCAACAACCTTTCCAATATTTGTAAGTGTATGATAATAATCCAATTTTAGATTTGTACCAATTTTGGGCTTGTGAACTTTTTCTTCAAATAAAGAAAGATTCTCTAAAATCGAATCTGCTTTTTTTCTATTTTTATCAAGACTTTCTAAGGATAATTTCAACCAAGGAGTATATTTGTTAGGATTAGCAGAAATATCTGTTGCCAACTCATCCAGACTTACCCAGTACTGTTCTATAACTTCATCTCTATTTGGGCTCACATTTCCATCATGCTTTCCAATTAATAATGTACATAGCTCATTTTCTGATGAACTAGAATTGTACGCACTTGCATAATCAAACTTTGACAAAACTTCTAATTGACCAGAAAACCCAAGTTCCTGTGGTAATCGTCTTTCTCCTGCAGTTTTATAAGTTTCTTCAGGAAAAACATGCGTAGCAAATGAAACATCATAACTTCCAGGCCATAAACTTTTATGTTCGCTTCTTCTTTGAACTAAAACTTTTTTGTCATCATTAAATATCAATGCACAGATAGCTCTATGTTTTTTACCAATTCCTCTATGACACGATTCTCTAGATTCTATTCCAAGAACCTTATCATTACTATCTACTAGGATTAAATCCTGCGTATTTATTTCATTTGTCATCCATTAGTAGTCTCAACGAGAAATATAAATTTTATAGCGATAATTATCGCTTTTTAGCGGGTTACTCTTTTTTTAAAGCATCAATTGCAAATTTTAGAATTTTATTCTCAGCTTTTCTTACATGAGCTTGAAAAGTTGAAAATGCAAGCCCCACATCTTTAGCAAGTTTGTCCAAACTTATTTTCCTTGGATACTCATAATAACCTTTATTCAATGCAGTTTCCAAGGCATTCTTCTGTTTATCTGTCAATTCCGGGAACATTGTTAAAAATCCAAAGTTCTTTATTTTTTTGTCCTTAAACTCCAAAAGGTTAAGATTATATTTTCTCTCTCCGATATCTATAAGCTTTTTCAAGTCAGTTCTATCTGTAGAAGCAACTTCAAACTCTTCCCAACCATCTTCATGCCAGATTACAGGTTTAAGATGTATTAATGCAGGATTATATGCAACACTCACATATAGCCTTAGTTCTTGGCTTGCAGAATGAGAAGTAACCATAATAAAAAAGTCCTCATTTTTTTCCAAGAATTCTAATCTTCTTCCATGAATAGCTTTTTCTAATTTTCTCAGATCGTTAAAATAGCTTTTCTTATTTTCTTCTTTACCTTTTATTAAACAAATTGTTATAAAAGAATATCTTCCTTTTTTTACATAATGGTTCACAGGATAATAAAAAACTTTAACCTTATTCTTCCTTATTATTTTGCTTAATACGCTCTCTTCATCAAATACTCTAAATTTAGTAAACCACATAAAAACGATAATTATCGCTTATTTATAAATTTTTTTCTTTTGTTAGAATCAGTATCTTCTTCTTGGCATATTGTAGCCATAATGGCTTCTTCTGTCGTCTCTTCGGTCATCTCTCCTGCTTCCCCCATCCCTGCTGTCCCCATCACGGCTGTAGCTTCTTCCTCTGCCCATCGGGCTGCTTCTCTGCCCCCCATATCTTGAACTTGCGCCCCCGCCTCCGCGACCTCGGTTGTCTCCATATCTTCCTCCAGCCCTGCCGCCGCCTCTAAATCCTCCACCGCCTCTTCCCCTAAAACTACTTCTATCGTTCCTTCTCTCATACGTTACTTTTATCATTACCCTTCTTATAAATGGTGTTTTTTCTTCAGCTATTGTTAACCCTTCTTCGCCGTTAATCACGTTGTTGAAGTTCTCGTAGTCCCTGCTTGCAAGAATGTTTATAACTTTTCCTTCTTTGCCTGCTCTTGCAGTACGGCCTATCCGGTGAATATATTCTTTTGCTGTTGGGGGGATATCATAGTTATACACATGGCTTACTCCTTCGATGTCAAGGCCTCTTGCGGCAACGTCAGTTGCTACAAGGACATGCACTTTTTCGGAGTGGAATAATTCCATTATACGGTTCCTTTTATCCTGAGAGTAGCCTCCATGTATGGGTATTGCTTCTATGCCTGCCTGATTAAGGTTGCTGGATAT
>MFWN01000012.1:0-3718 GCA_001786395.1 Candidatus Pacearchaeota archaeon RBG_13_36_9 | reverse complement strand
CTCCTGGTGTTGCAGAAGATCATCACAAGCTTAGCTTTTTCGTGCTCTAAAAGATGTATTAAAAGAGAGAATTTCATACCGTCTTGGACATCGTAAAACACCTGATGCAGTTTCTTTGGGTCAACTTGCGGCTCTGCAGAAACTTCCACTGGATTTTTCATGTACTTTTGTGCCATTATCGCCACATCCTGGGAGATTGTTGCAGAGAAAAGCATGGTCTGCCTGTTTTTATTGCAATGCCTTATTATTTCTTCAACATCATCTACAAACCCCATATCCAACATCCTGTCTGCTTCATCCAAAACAAGGGTATTTATCTTTGAGAGGTTTAAAGAGTTTCTTTTTAGATGGTCTAACATCCTTCCAGGAGTCGCTACAACGATATCTGCATAGTCAAATCCCCTGAGCTGATTACTCATAGAAACCCCCCCATAGACTGCGATTGTATGAAGCTCTTTATATTTTGCAAAATCCATGAGCTGGGTTGTTATCTGCTCTGCAAGCTCTCTTGTTGGTGTCAGCACGAGTCCCTGAATTCCATATCCTTTCTTTATGTTATTTATCAGGCCTGCTGCGAATGCCATGGTTTTTCCTGAACCAGTTGACGCTCCGGCTATAATATCCTGCCCTTTAAGAATTAAAGGTATTGACTTTTCCTGTATCTCTGAAGGAGTTTCAAACCCCCTGTCGGAAATAGCCTTAAATAAAGGGTTTTCTTTCCCAAGTAAGTTTTCAAAGGTTTCCATTTGATAAATGTTTCATATCCAAACAATAAAGTTAAGAAATAGCCTCTTGTATTTCTTTAACAGTTATATAATTTAATATGTCCAAATTTAAAATTTGGAACATGCTCAAAAACTTGATAGTTTTTCACATGTTTTTATTTACTACCAATTGATTAAAAAAAAGGGGTTTATAAATGTATGCTCCTTTAGCTATACATGAAGAAATGGAACTGGATAATTGTTTTAATTGTTGTTTTGCTCCTAGTTATAATCTTTGTTCCAAGAAACAGCGAGGAAAAAATAAACTCTATAAGTGTGAGCTTTGAAAATGTTAGTATAAATGCAGAGATTGCAGATACTCCTGAGAAAATAGAGAGGGGATTGATGTACCGCGAGTCTCTTGGCAAAAATGAAGGCATGCTGTTTATATTTTGGGAGGAAAAGGAAACAAACTTCTGGATGAAAAACACCTTAATTCCCCTAGATATGATTTTTTTAAACAAAGATGGGGAAATAGTGAATATTGTTGAAAATGCTGTGCCCTGCAATAGCTCTAATTGTATTTTATATCTTTCAGAGGTTCCTGTAAAATATGTTATAGAGGTAAATGCGGGTTTTGTAAAGGAGAATGAGATAGAAGTCGGGGAGAGGGGAGAGTTCTAATTAAATTTAATAACTCATTTTTCTTTTAAATAGAAAAGAGAAAAAAATGAAACCAGAAATAAATTTTAATCGGAAATTTGAGCCGAAGGGGAATAAGGTTCTTCATGGGGCGGGACAGAGCTTTGAGACTTTTTCTAATTATTGGAATGCTGTGGGAGATTATAAGCCGGTTATCTATATGGAGTATATAAGAGTTGATGAGGTAAAACAGAAATTTCAAAATAAAATTAAAAAGATGTTAGAAATTTCAAAAAATTTAATGCCTCAAATTGGATTAAATTTAAAATCAAGATCTAAGGGGGCAATCTGCAAGGAAGTTTCAGAAGGAGAATATGATTCGGAAATAATTTTTTTTATTAAAGTTTTAAAAGAGATAAAAAATCCTTCATTTATCAGAATCGGATACGAATTTGATGCAAAGGGAAAATATAACTCAAAAGATTTTGTTGATACATGGAAACATATCACAGATTTAATTAAAAAAAATGAAGGATATAATATTGCAACGGTTTGGTGTGCCTGTCCTTATAATGGGACAGAATCAGTTGAACCTTATTATCCTGGAGATGATTATGTTGACTGGTTTGGAATAGATGTTTTTTCAGCAAGATATTTTAAAAATTATTCGCCTATTGAAGATTTTTTAGAATTAGCAAAGACCCACAAAAAACCAGTTATGGTTGGAGAATCCAGTCCAGCAAAAACCGGAGTAGATAAAGGAGAAGAAAGTTGGGATGAGTGGTTCAATCCTTATTTTAAATGGATACATGCTCATCCGATAATAAAGGCATTCTGCTATATCAATTGGGATTGGGGGAAGGATTGGAAGCAGCCGGAATGGCTAAATGGAAGAATTGAAGAAAATGAAGAGGTTAGAAAGAGATATATTAAAGAATTAAGTAAACCTGTTTATATACATAATAAGTTAAAATAAAAACTTTCTCCATTAACCCTTTACAAACAAAGAGCACCAGCACTCTCCTTTTTCTCTCCAGGTCTTTTGTGCCTTGAAATTGCATGGGCAGACCAGCTTTTTGTCAGCTTCTCTGTCCTCTAAAGTCATTCTGCAAGGGCAGAATTTTAGTCCCTTGTTTTTTTCATTGGTTAGGACACCTTGCGCAAGAAGTTTTACTGTTTCTTGGTTTGGATTTAAAATGAATTTATTGCCTTCTGGCTGCCTGCCTGTCCATTCCTGCCATACTTTAATCTGGCTTTCTATCTCTTTCTCGTCTATTTCTCTCTCAATTACTTCTGTGCCGCTTATTCCTCCAGCCATTCTTTCAGCTCCTCGTAGCTGCACTCTCCGCAGAGCACCCTGCCTTTTTCTTTGTCAACAAAAGCAGGAACTCCTAATCCATCCCCGCAGGAGGGAGTTATTATATCTCTTAAGCCGCGCATCTTTTTCGCGTTATCTTCATTATTCCAGACTTCTAATTTTTCAATCTTAAATCCTTCTTTTATAAGCCGGTCTACTACTGGCATCATATGGTGGCAGTGGGGGCAGGATGCTCCGTGAAACATAATTATGCTCATTTTACCATCTCCAGAAATTCTTTTTTGTTTATTTCAACATAAGCTTCTTCAGCAAAGCAGGTGGGGCATATTTTTGGGGGCTTCTCTCCTATGTGCAAATCGTTGCAAACAGTGCATCTCCATAACTTTTTTGCTCCAAGATTTTCCAGAATGCTGTCTATATTTTCTATCTTTGCTGCTAAAAAGCCTGGTTCTGCAAGATCTCCAAAATGAATCTCTCCGCTTTCTGACTTGAAAAACTGCTTCATGAGATAATTAATCTTTTGAGGTATTTAAGCTTTGTTTCTTTTAAAGGGTATTTTGCCTTCCTGCCAGTCCCTTAAAATCTTCCTTGAAGCGCGGTCTGTGTCCACCTGATTTCCTTTTTTCAGGTAGCTGAGATTTCTTCCGAGCTCCTCAATCAAAATTTCAGAATCACCACAGGCTTCAATGTTGTAATATTTTTCCAAAACTCTCGGATAGCTTTCTAATAGCTTATGAATAACCATTTCTGGCTCTTTTGTCTTGTCCCAGCTTTTTGCCCCAATTTCAGAATGCTTTATTAAATAAGCAGGGTTTAGTTTTAGTCTTTCGTTTAATGGAATGATGCCGGGGGTATCAATTAGATAAATCCCGTCTGAGAGCTTTACTTTTTGTATCCCTTTTGTAAACCCTGCCTGCGAAGAGGTTTTTGCTGCGGACTTTCCAGAAAGCATGTTAATTATTGAGCTCTTGCCTGTGTTTGGATAGCCAACAATCCCCAAATTTACAGCTTCTTTGCCTAGCGCTTCAGATTCTCTTCTAATAAAATCTTTTAA
>MFWN01000011.1:5789-6427 GCA_001786395.1 Candidatus Pacearchaeota archaeon RBG_13_36_9 | reverse complement strand
GAGAAATTGAAAGATGAGAAAAATTAATCTTGAAGGGCATAAAGAAGAGATTGAATATTTATACTGTAATGAAAAGATTTCTTTAACCAAAATTGCCAAAAAAATTGGAGTTTCTGCTAGTTTGATTAAGAAGAATATGGTTTTGTGGGGAATAAATAGAGGACAGAGCAGAAAAAGAAAATTAAGGAAACCCACAAAGGAAGAACTAAAAAAATTATACCTTGATAAGACCAAGTCTCTTGATAAAATTTTAAAAGAACTAAACATCGGAGTAACCACTATGTTTAGATGGCTAAAAGAAGAGGGGATTGTTCCTTCAAGAAGATTTAGATATAAAAAAACAGATTTCTTAGGAGATAATCAAGAAAAAGCATATATTCTGGGCTTGGTTGCGGGAGATATTCATGCAAAAAAGCATGGCAGACAGATTTTAGCTGAATTGACTTCCACACACCCTGCTATGATTAACCTATTTTTTAATGTTTTTCAAAAATACGGCACACCTAAAAAATATCTAAAGTATAATAAAAAAACAGAAAGATGTGAATGGAGAGCCTATATTTTGTTAAACAGCTCATTTTATTTTATACTCTCTGATGAATTTGAGATTAATGAGGGCTTCTATAGTTTTCTCGCGG
>MFWN01000011.1:0-5750 GCA_001786395.1 Candidatus Pacearchaeota archaeon RBG_13_36_9 | reverse complement strand
ACCACAATAAAATAGGATTATCGTGGCTAGTTTATAATTCCGATAAAGAATTGCTTGAAAAAATTAAGCAGAGATTAGAGAAAGAAGGGTTTTACCCGAAGCTAAATAAATCTTTCGAAAAAGGACAAGATACAACGCAAGGTTATAAAAGAGGTACAGATGTGTGGGCATTGGTGCTCTATTCTAAGAAAGAAGTGATTAGATTAATGAACACTCTACCGATCAAACATAGAGAAAAGATAGAGAAGTTTAGGATAGTCGAGCCCTTAGCGGACCAAGACTGGGAAAGCGTCCACACAAAACTTAATGAATTTAGAAATAAATCAAAATTAGAAGTTCAAGAGTTTATCAAACCAGTAAAAAATGAAGAAAGCACAATTTTATCACAAATTAAAGAATAACATCGTTCAATGTGTACTATGCCCCCATTATTGCATCATAAAGAACGATGATTTTGGAAAGTGTAAAGTCAGAAAAAATATTGACGGAAGACTATATTCCTTATCTTACGAACACCCAGTAGCTTTAAATGTTGACCCAGTAGAAAAAAAACCACTATACCACTTCCTCCCTGGAGAGAAAGCTTTTTCTGTTGGAATGGCTGGCTGTAATTTAAAATGTCAACAGTGCCAAAATTGGGATATTTCACAGAAAGGGCCAGAAGAGCTTCCAACACCAAAGGTAAGTGCAAAAGAGGTTATTGAACGGTCTAAAGAACTCAATTGCCCGATGACAGCCTATACTTATAGTGAACCATTAGTTTCTTTGGAATATGTTTATGAAACAGCTAAACTAGCCAAAAAGCAGGGCATAAAAAACATTATTGTCAGTAATGGATTTATTAATCCAGGGCCATTAAAAAAATTATGCAGGTATATTGATGGTGCAAACATTGATTTAAAAAGCATAAGTGACAGATTTTACAGAGAAATATGCTCTGCAAAAATAGAGCCTGTTCTTGAAACACTGAAAGTTCTAAAACAAGAGGGAATATGGACAGAAATTACCAACTTAATCGTTCCTACTCTAAACGATTCTGAAAAAGATATTAAAGAATTGGTTGAATGGATTAAGGAAAACCTGGGAACTGCAACAGTCTTGCATTTTACTGCGTTTTATCCGTGTTATAAACTGCTGGAGCTGCCGCCTACCCCCCTTGAAAAACTGAAAAAAGCACGAAAAATTGCAATTGAAAGCGGGATGAAATATGTTTATACGGGGAATCTGCCAGATGAAGAAGGAAACAACACTTACTGCCCTAAATGCGGCAAAATGCTGATAAAAAGAAGGTTATTTTCCATTACAGAAAATAATTTAAACAAAGGAAAATGCCCTAAATGTCATGCCAAAATCTATGGATTTTGGACATATTAAAAATTAACATTTTTAACATGAAAAAGTGGATGGTATTTGGAATTAGTTTAGTACTAGTTATTTTTCTTGCCAACTTGGTTCCTGCTTTAAGAATTAATGAGGTAGACTCGAATCCAGAAGGTTTTGACGCAAAGAACGAGTGGGTAGAGCTATATTCTGAAAGCGAAATTGATTTGGAGGGCTGGAGAATTGAAAACAGCGACCAACAAAGCAAAGAGTTGGAAGGAGTTTTTCAGGGGTATATAATAATAAATTTTAGCACGCAGTGGCTGGACAACAGCGAGGAGTCTCTAAGCCTTTATGAAGGAGATATATTAAAGGACTCTATCACTTCTTTCCAAGACAGCTATAATGATAACCGCACCTGGCAGTATTGTGACGGGGACTGGAGCTTCTTGGATTCTTCTAAAAATGAAAAAAATGATTGCGAAGAGGAAGAAGACAATAACAACAGCCAGGAAAACAACAACACTACAGAACCAAAAAAAGAAAAGATTTCTGTCGAGCTTGAAAAAATTGAAGAAGATATTCAAAACGGCGAAGATTTTGAGATAGATGCGCTGGCTTTTAATTTAGAAGACAAAGAATATGATATCCGGCTTTATGTTTATGATGAAGACGGAAATGTAATATCGGAAATATATGATAATAAAGAGGAGAAATGGAAATCCGGCAGCTACTTTATAACAGAATTTTTTCAGGGGCCTGGAAATCAGACAGAAACAGCTAAATTGAGGATCAGGGAAAATTACGCAGATTTTAAAGGAGAAGCTAGCATAAGAGTTAGGATAAGGGCCTCAGGAACTTCTCCCATAATCGCGGAAAGAGCATACTCTATTGATATTTTAGAAAAAAAAGAGGATACAGCAACTAAAGATGGGACAAAAGAAGAAAACACAACTGAGGAACAGTCTGACGAGAGCGAGAACATTGCCCCTGGTCCAAGGTTATCAGAGAGTACTGGAAACGTCATTAAATTAGGCAAGAGGGAAACGGCAAAAGAGAGCGCAGAGGAGACAGGAGAGGGGGGAGAGATTTTATACGAGTCTGGCAATGAAAAGATAAAAAAATATTCCATGTATGGACTTAACCTTATTCTTATAGTGATAATAATCTTCTTATTGATAAGCTTTAAAAAGAAACAAAACCAAGACTAAACATGGCTGAAATAAAGACTCTCCTGATTTTTGAACTGCTTGGCAGGCCTCCAGAGCACCTAAAAGAAACTCTCTTGCTTTTCCTTGATAAAATTGGCAAAGAAACAGGGGTAAAAATTATTAACAGCCGGATAAACGAGCCAAAAAGAGTTGAAAAGGCGCAGCAAGAATTATACAGCACTTTTGCTGAAGTTGAGGCAGATTTTAAAGATCTGACAAGCTTAATGCGAGCAGCTTTTGCTTATATGCCTTCCCACATTGAAGTTATTTCTCCTGCAGAAATTAACATGAAAAACTTTGAGTTAAACAGCTTCATGAACGAGTTGGTGATAAAGATGCACCGGTACGATGAACTGGCCAAGGGGCTTGTGATAGAGAAGCATATACTGGAGAGCAAACTGCAGGAAAAAATGAATGCTGTGCCTGTTAAACAAGAAGAAACAAAAGACAAAGCAACTGAAAAAAAGGTTAAAAAAAGCAGGAAAAAGAAAAAAGAGTGAATTATATTTTTGATAAAGTTCCCCGAACTTCAGTGCTTGGCGGCGAAGGAGAGGGAGACATTCTATCTTGAAATTTCTGCTCTCTTTTTTTCAGAAAATTAGCTATATTTCCCTGTCTTTTCTTCATGTAGATTGAACCTCCGACTAAAGCACCAATTAAAACAACTATTAAGATTACTCCATAAATCCAGGAACTGTCGCCATTTGAAGATTTAATGCATGCTCCCGGGCAGCAAGAACCGTCAGTGGATGGCACTTCTCCAACATTGCACTCCTCTTTTTCCCGGCACTGAACCCCCTTTAACTCTGCGCAGCCTTTCTCTTCTATATAACCAGAAGAACCATTGCTGTTATTTATAAAAGAAATTAGTTCAGATTTATTTTCAGTCACCATTACCCTTAAACCCAGTTCAGCTGTAAAATTGGAGGAAGAAGCGATTATTTTTCCTGTAAAGTTACCTGTTTTATTTGAGCTTATTGTGAAATTAATGAATTGTTTTTCTCTTGATTCAAGCAAAGGGATAAACTCCGGGGTTATTTTAACGGAAAGAGAAGAGTTATAGCTTATATTCAGGCCAGTTACATTTTTAGTCCCAAAATTAACAATGGCTACAACAAAGGTGAATTTGCCATCTTTTAATACAGCTGTTTCAAACTCTAATGGATTGAACCTAAAATCAAGCGTTTCTTCAATTAAACTGGACTGGTTTGGAAAAATTAGCACGGGGATGCTGTAAGAAAGAAGGGATATATTTGCTGCTGTATAATTAGTTACATTGGATACTGAAAAGTATATTTTTTTCTCTTTTTCTCCAATCAAGTCCACTGTTTGTTTTCCCCCAAGGAAACTAACATCCAATTGCCTGCTTTCCTGAGATTCTACGAGAATATAAAAATCTTCTCTTGCCACAACAAAACCAGGATTTATTGTCAAATAAGATTCGTTGCCTTTTTGTATCTTAAACTCCCTGGCTATATTTTTCTCAAGGACTACATCACTTTCCTCGTACCTTATATCTTCTATAGAAAGAGTATAATTACCTTCTTTAGATGGAAGCAGGGCGTAAAGGAGATACCTATCACCTAGTTTTAATATATCATACTCTACAGGAACATTCCTCTCCCTGTAAAAATGAATGTTCTCTGGCGTTACAGCCTCAAGAAAATTTCCAGATATCTCTGCCTGAAGAGTTTCAGAAGGCTGATAAACCTCCTTGCTTAATTTTATCTCTGCAGCAGAAGCTAAAAAGAACAACGAGCTAAAAACTAGGGCAAATAAAACCAATACTGCTCCTTCTTTTTTCATAATTTAATAGAAAGAAATAAGATTAATAAATGTTTATGTTCTTCTGCCGGAATAATCCTGCTGGCTTCGGAGCCTTGCCCTTCCCTGGTACTTTCTTGTTTTCTCCTCGTTCATGCTACCTTTTGGAAGGGCTGTTATAACTTTAGAAGTCTGGTTGTTAATTACAACTTCAAAAGTTTCCCCGTCCAGGTTTACTGTACCCTTTGAAGTGGAATCTTCAAAGCTGGCTTCTGCTGTAAAATTGCCATTGGAAATCTCGCGCTCTAATCTCCTTAGAAGATTGTCTGAATTTTCTGCACTGTACCTTTCTTCGAGACGTTTGGAGGCGTGGCGTTTCATGAGTTTGAATAAGAAAAGAAGTTAATAAAGTTTTACTTGCTCAACAAAACACAAGGTTTATAAATAGTACGTACTATGTACGTATATGGAAAAGCTGAAATTTGTTCATAAAGTGTCTAAGGGAAGCAGGTTTAACCAGATATATATACCGCGAGGCATGGAAGAGAGTTTCCAGGTGGGGGACACAGTGCAGGTGATCCTTCTTGAAAAAAAATTAAGCTTTCATTATTCACGAAATCTGCCTAACCTTAGTGAATTCAAATTAAGCATTATAAAGGGCGTATTTTCTGAATTAGAGAAATTCAAAAATATCAAACAAGCATTTATATTCGGGTCTTTTTTAACTAAAAAAAGCGAGTACAATGACATTGATGTGCTTTTAATAGCTGAAAAAGAAGGCCTAGAAAAGGAAGTGTGCTTTATTTTAACAGAAAAATTTGAGCTAAAATTTCATGTTATAAGCATAAAAGAAAAAAACTTCAATTATCTGCAAAAATCCTGCCCTCTGACAAGGAGCATGCTCTATTTTTTTGTTTCCAACAAATCATATTCAGTTCCCAAAGAAACTGAGATTGATAAAGAGCACATAAAATTTCTTTTGATGATGCCTCAAGACCTTCTTAATTTAAGACTGAACCCAAAAGTTTTTTATGACTCTATTAGGAGGCTTGTTACAATAGAAAAATTCTTGAAAAAAGAAGACTTGAACCCCCTAAACATAGAAGAAGAAATAAAAAATTTAATTGGAGAGCCTATTTTTAAAAACATCAGGCTTGGCGAGGAAATGGGAGATGCCATCATAAAAAGGCTCAAAAAAATAATTAAAATAAAATTAAAAAAGATAGACAAAAAAATAAGATGAATAAAAAAGATACAATAAACGAGCTAACAAATATCTTAGCTGTAGCACTAAGACACAGGATTGGCAGTATAGTAAATGACAAGGAGGTTTATGCACAAAAATATGCAAGAGATGCAGAAGTCCTGTTAAATGAGGCAGAAAAAATTTCTCGTCAACTACCACCAGTCACCGCTCGCCAATATCTGCGGCTGGCTCGCTATAGACTGGTGGCA
>MFWN01000010.1:7786-7899 GCA_001786395.1 Candidatus Pacearchaeota archaeon RBG_13_36_9 | reverse complement strand
CAAAGTTGGGTTAATAGATTCTTTTTCTAAGAGTATGGATTTTGGCAAAACCGTCCACTGGTTTGTAACTTTTGACTGCAATGAGAAATGCAGGTTCTGCTTCAGGCCGCACT
>MFWN01000010.1:6519-7758 GCA_001786395.1 Candidatus Pacearchaeota archaeon RBG_13_36_9 | reverse complement strand
AGCAGAGAGCCTTGCAAACAATGGAGTTGAAAAAGTTATAGCAACAGGAGGAGAGCCTCTTTTGTTATCCAATCTTGAAAAGACCCTTGGAACATTAAAAGATGCGGGAATTGATGTAAGTGTCCATACCAATGCTCTTTTGCTGTCTCCTGAAAGGGTGGAATCGCTTTGTGAGGTGGTTGAAGAGATTGCACTGCCTTTGGACAGCACAGACAGGAGGGCGCAGGAATATTTGAGAGGCGTTGATTGCTTGGAATCTGTTAAACAGGCATTAAAACAATTGCAAGGCAAGGGAGTAAGAATAGGAGTCCATACAGTCGCCACTGCAGAAAATATAAGCCATCTGCCGCAGATTTATAGTTTTCTCAATAGAAGAAGGTTCGATTACTGGAAAGTCTATGAATTCAATTCAGATTTAGTTGAAGGCAAATTTAAAGATGCAGCAAGGTTGCAGGAAATTGAAAGTCTTAAGGGAGATTATGCTACAGAAGAGGATGGGGGAGTAAACTGTCTGTTTGCAGACTTTTTGCTTATGGAAGAGAGGATGCAAAAAAAGAAAGATATGAGGATTAGGTTTGTAGGAGTAAGAGATTATAACAGAGAACCGTATCTTTTTATAGGCCCACAGGGAGATGCCTTTATTGCTTTTTGGTTCTCGCAGGGAAAAAGAAAAAAGATTGGAAATATTTTAGAAGATGGATTCTCTGGAGTTTTAAAAAAAGCAGAGCAAGCGGACCAAGAGGGAGTCTTGTTTGATGAAGAGTCCTTTGTTGACACAAAAAGTGACCTTCCGCTGTGGGCACGGGCAGCATGGGAAGGCAATTATTTTCCAGAAGAATTAGAGGGGGTTCGTCAAAGATATCACAGAAGACTTACCCATCTTTCAGCTCTTTACCTGCAGAGGCTTATAGCCCATGGAGAATCTCCGGCAGATGCGAGATTCACTTATGATTATCTCCTCTAGCTAAACATTTTTATACCTGTTTTTCTTCTTTTATCAATCAAAAAGAAGAAAAAATGGAAAGGCATATGATAAAAGTTATTATAGGATTTTTCTTTGTCTTATTTGTAGCAATGTCTGTCATTGTCTTTTACGGCATTTTAAAAATTGAGCCGTCTCCAGTTGAAAATCAATCCAATATAGGTTCAGATGAGTCTTCTGATTCTGCAGGTGGCGGGGGTGGTGGGAGCAGGGGAGGTAGCGGAGAATTGGGAACAATTTCACCGCTCTCAGGCAAC
>MFWN01000010.1:6154-6511 GCA_001786395.1 Candidatus Pacearchaeota archaeon RBG_13_36_9 | reverse complement strand
TGGAAGTGCAGGAGGAAGCAGCGGAGGAGGAAGTGCAGGCGGAGGAGGCGGAGGCGGTGGTGAAAGCACAAACCCCCCTGAAGTAAAGCTGCCATCAGACTTGTACACAGCTCCATGCGGGATTTATTTTACAGCCTACGGAATATGCAACGGCAGCTGTGAAGAGGGAGTTTGCACCCAGGAAGGGAGAAGTTGCTATTGCAAGCGGGTGTGAAATAGGAAAAAACAATAGCAAAACCAATAGTAATATTTATAAAGTGCTTAACCTTCGGAATATTAATCAAGCGAACAAAAAAAGGAGGTAAATATGAAAACAACAAAAGGACAGGCAGCTATGGAGTTCCTGATGACTTATGG
>MFWN01000010.1:4299-6129 GCA_001786395.1 Candidatus Pacearchaeota archaeon RBG_13_36_9 | reverse complement strand
GTTATAGGAATTTTAGGGTACTACTATTTTTCAAAAGATACATTGACACCCAAAGCATCAATTGTCAACGCGCCATTTTACTTGAATGCAATTAATGTCAAGACTGATGGAGTTAATATAGAACTGAAGAACAACGGTGGAGAGAGTTACACAATAACTAACGTTAATGTTACTGGCACTGGGTGTACGGCAGGAGCAGTACCTAGTCCAGCTATTGTTGCTGCTGGAGAAACAACTGTAGCAGCGATATTGTGTACCCCTGGAAGTGCAGGTGGTACATATAAGGGTTCTATGGTAGTCTACTACACCAAGGCAGGAAGCAGCCTTGAGCTGACAGCCAGTGGTTCAATTACAGAAGCAATAGTTGCATAAATTTATTTTTTATTTTTTTACCTTTTTTCTTGTTTTTTATTTTAGTTAATTAGAATTATTCTGAAAGAAATATTTTTTTCTCTTCTGCCCTTCTGCTTATCAGGTTATTATTGTGCTTACCTTTAAAGTTAATCCATCTGTTAAGCTCTTTTGCAGCGCCCCTATAATCTCCTTTATTCAGACCCCTAAGCAACCTGCTTTTAGAAAACTTAGTTTCGCCGAGATTATATACAAAACTGCACAAGGCATCGTACTGCCCCTGAGTTAACCCCACTTTAACATGCTCATGGATTAAAGGCTCATAAACTTCTCTTAAGTCCTGTGAAAGTAAGTCATTTGCTTTTTGTTCAGTTATATTAGTGAGATTTTCCCCTTCTCTAATTTTGTGCCCATAACCAATTGAAAACCCGTTTCCATCAGGGTAAGGAATTGGAGAAAAACCCTCATATCTCTTTATAAGCCCAATTCCTCTTTGCGAAATGTTTAGTTTGTAGTCCTTAGGTTCATTGGGCTCGTTTGCTTCATTAGGTTCATTAACCTCGCTTATTTTGACTTTCAAGCTATTTGGCTCAGCATAAATTTTATTAGAATTATTAATCTCATTGGTATCAGCAGTCTGCACAACTTTTGTTTCTAATCCAGAAAAGCTTTTTGGTTTTGAATTTCTATTCCCTTTTATTCCTACCTCAGCCCCTAAGCCAACAATCCCTGCTAAAAAAGCACATCTTGCATACCTAAACATCTTTGCATTACTAGATGATTTTTTCATTTTAATCTACTCTCCAGTATCCTTTTAAATAAATCTGAACTTGCGGCAACACAAATTATAGAAGGGTGATCCTCAAATTTTATATCTTTTAATTCCTTTAAGTATTCAACCTGCTCTTCCTTTCTCAACATGCATAAAGGTTCTACAATATCTGTTATGACGCATGAAAATATTTTTGTGCCTTCATCCTGAAGAATCCTTCTAGAAGCATTAAATCTAAGGTAAGGAAGTTCAGGGTCTCTTATATTGTATTGCCCAATTTTTTTGAGTACCTGCGGGCTGTCTGGGTCTAAGGTTCTTAAATATGGTTTATCAGACTTTACTATACTATTTTGGCCAGAACCTAAAAAGAGTCTTGCACAGCTCGTCATAAATTCTTCTTCAAACTCTTCTCTAACAGATTTGGCTGAGTCATGGTTTTCAACCCTGCTGTCTAAACCATCGGCAACAGAAGGGTCTGAATTAGGATCAAACCCTAAGAGAGTATAAATTGCACTAGTTTGAGGAGTTGCTATAAACCTGTCATCTTGAGCATCATAATTTTCTAAAGGAAGATTATACCCCCGGGTATTTAGTTCCCCTAAAATAGCTCTCTCAATATTATATACTTTATCGGCTCTCGAACTCGAGAATAACCTGGATAAAAATCCAAATTTCATTTTTCTCCCTCCTCGGCTTTTCCGCTTCTA
>MFWN01000010.1:3526-4231 GCA_001786395.1 Candidatus Pacearchaeota archaeon RBG_13_36_9 | reverse complement strand
AGAATCCGGGTGAGTATAGATGAATAATTGTTTTGCGTTTCCAGACTTTAAAGTCCAGTCAATCCCATTAAATATCTCCGGGAGAAATTTTTCCCTTGTTTTTTTTCTGTGGGCAAGCCATTTCTTTCTGTGCTGTTCTTTAAGTCTGGGATTATTTTTTAATTGATTTAGATATCCTATGGCTTGCTCTGCTATTTCTTCAATATTTTTACAAGGCCTGACTAATCCTTGCATAACAAATTCATTGTAACCATACTGTTTTGGGTTTTCTGTTGGTACAAGAAAAAAAGGACCCCCCTGGGACTGCTCAAAAAAGTTGTTTAGGTTTCCTCCATATTGCCTGAAATTATGCCCACTAAGGGCTATATCTGCTATTGCGTATAGTTTAGCTAGTTCTCCCAAAGCAGTAACTTCAGTTATATTGCTTAGGGTTATTTCATCTAAGTTACAATATTTTAAAACAGGCATTTCACATCTTGCAGGGGTTGTTACAAGATAGGCATGTTTTACCAGTAACTTAAATAACTCTTTTACCTGTCCTTTTTCTCTCTCGCCTTTTTTATCTCTCGGATTATTATAAGCCCCAAGCCATCCAATAACAATTAAAGGTTTGCTTATCTTTCTTAATCCATATAATTCTCTTACTTTTTTGCATTGTTCTGGAGTAGGTAATCTTCTCATAGCTTTTAATATTGCTGCGTCTAT
>MFWN01000010.1:0-3519 GCA_001786395.1 Candidatus Pacearchaeota archaeon RBG_13_36_9 | reverse complement strand
GTCCTGTAAGGACCAAACTCATATCTGGATAAGTCGTTTGTAGTGTCGGACCTCGCCATTATCACGAGGTCTGGATTTGATTTATGAAGATTGTAATCTGGCTGTATTGTCCCCTTTTTCAGCAGAGGATATTTTTCCAAAAGTTTTCTGGATTCATCAGATTTATAATAAACACTAAAATAAATATTGTCATTTGGAAAAAGAGGTTTCATTTCATTGTAGAGAGTTTCAAGCGCATAAGCGTCTGCCAATTCCCCTACTCTTAATGCTATATTTTTATTTTTATTTTTCATCTTCCTTCCTCCTGGGCCCTTTTAATAGCATAAGATGTTGCATTCCATTCTTCAAGACAATACTTAAAGGCTTCAACAAATAAATTAGAAGATTCCTTCAGAACCATAGACTCTCTTTCATACATTTTTTTAATATGGTATAATTCATGATTAAGCGAGAATGCCCTCCTGTAGAGTGTACAAAGAATTATCTGATAATTATTCTTATCAACTCTCCTGCAAAAAGTAATTGGCTGGTCCCAGCTTTCAATATCAATAACTAAATTTTCTATTCCTAGCTGCTTTTTTCCATTTTTAAGGCTCTTTTGAAGCTCTTGCTGCGTTCTGTAACTTTTTTCCTTGTTAAAATGAATCCCGTTGCGCATCTTATTTAATTTTCCTACTAAGACAACATCAATTAGTGATGCAGAAACTGCAATTATACCATCCCACACTTTCATTTTCCTTCCTCCTCCTTTTTCTTTGCCTCTTCCAGCACAATTATGCTTATGTCAACAATTGTCTTTGGAGGCAGCTCTCCCTGAAGCAGTTTTGGAATTACAATTATAGAATTGCATCCGTGTTTTGCTATTTTCTTGCGGATGTTGAATTGTTTTTGCGTTTGCATTTTAGTTTATTCCTCCCTGGCTTTTCTCTTCCTGTTTAATTCCTTAATTGCCCCTTCCCATGTAAAAAATGAGTCTTTACCCGCATCAAAAAGTGCAAGGTCATATTCTGACGCCCATTTCTCATATTTTTTTGAGAATATTTTTGACAGTTCAGTTAAAGTGTAAGGTTTTCCAACTTTCAAACCTGCTGCTATGATAACATAATCATCCTGTCCGGAATATTCCCCATCAGGGAAACATATCTTAGGGCAATGCTCACAAAGGGGATCTGCAATTCCAATATTTGTGAATACTATCTCTTTTTCTGGATTTTCAAGAATATTATCAAGAGTATGCTTAATATCTTTAACTTGCTCAGGAAAATTTCCAAATGCCTTATCTGAAACATCAGGGAAAGGTGCAGGTAAACTATAAAAGTTCTTTGCAAGATAATCCCAAACTTTTAAAGCTCTGCTTTCTTTTAAAGCTTCGCTTCTCTTTTTTAATTGGTATGCCTTGTATAGCTGATATAAATGATGCCCCCTTAAAGTGAGTTGTGTTTGTTCTGTTTTATCTGCTTCTTTTTTCGTTGCATGTCCGCAATTCATTCTTCTTGCGTATGCTTCTGTTCCATCACAATCGTAACATTCTTTATCAAAATTTAGTGTAGAACCTAGTTCATATGCTCCCAACTCTTCTCCAGCAACTTTTCTTATGATGCACTCTTCTTCATTTGCTGTTCTAGTTTGTGCTTCCATTTTATTCCCCACGTCTCTGATGATAAGCCCCGCAATTTACTTTTCTTGCATATTCTTCAGTCCCAGGGCATTCATAACAGCGTTTATCTATACTAAGTGTAATGCAATTATCCCCCCTTGCCCGTTTTTCCAGATCATTTTCAGCAACCTTTTTCCAGGCGCATTTTCCTTCATTTCTTTCCATTTTAATGCAGCAAAATTGTAATTTTTATACAATTATAGAAAATTTGGAGCTTATAAACCTTTCTATAATTGTTACTTTAAAGTAGTTACTAAACTTGCTTAGTTTTATGTAAATATAAAGCATAGACGATAACCAAAAAGCTTATATACTTAATACATATTGGATATGTATGAAAAAAATACCGGTAAAACCACAGAAAGAGCTGAAGATTAAAAACATTGCAGGATTCTTTAAAAAAACTGTTAACTCTTATGGCACTGGGGCGAAGATTGATTGCCCCAAGATTTATCTTGGAAAAGAGGTGTATGTTGTAATCCTAGAAGATGAAAGAACTTGATATTTTTGAAGAAAATAAAAGATTAAGGGATGAATTAGAGCAAGAGAAAAGATTACGCTCAGACTGGCAAGAAAAATATTATGAACTTCTAAATGAGCTCAAGAAAACTCAGGCATTGCTTAGGCAATTCTTGAATGAAAATACTCCTTCATCAAAACTGCCTTTCAAATATCCTTCTAAAGAACAATCTGAAAAAGAGCCAAAACTCCGTGGAAAGCCAGAAGGTTCTAATGGAGGAAACAAAGAAGCTCCAGAAAGTGTCGATAGAAAAATAAAAGCAAAGCTTGAAGGAAGATGCCCGAAATGTGGAAAAATAATTTGCAGAAGAGATATTGATACGCGAATAAGATATGTTTATGATGCTATAATTAAAGCAATAGTTATTGAAGTTGAAGAAGAATTTTATCCTTGCAATTGTGGTGAGTTCTGCGTAGGAACTCATCTAGACATTCCTCAAAGAGGAATGATTGGTTACAATCTTCAAACATTATTTACTGAATTAAAATTTAATTTTTCAGGCTCCTATGCAAATATTTCTAAATTCTTTGATAATGTTACTAATGGCAAAATAAGTTTTAGCCCTCCAGCGATTAATGGCTGTATTGCTGGAATTGCAGAAAAGCTTGAACCTTCTTATGATAAAATGGAAAGTGAAATTAAAAACGAACCTTATGCCAATTGTGATGAAACTTCTTGGCCTGTTAATGGGATGCAATGGTATTTGTGGATGATAGTCACAACGAATTTTGTATTTATATCAATACAAAATTCAAGAGCAAGAAGAGTATTAATAGATATTTTTGGTAAAAATTATCAAGGAGGAATTATCAGTGATTGTTTTAAAGTTTATAGAGAATTTGCAAAATGGTATCAAAAATGCTGGGTGCATCTAATGAGAAAAGTGAAATTTGAAGCTCAAAAAAATCCTAAGAAAAATATTGTTAAGCTGTATGAACAGCTTAAAAGTTTGCATAGAGAAATGGCGGATTTTCTAAAAGAAAATCCTCCTCCAGATATAAGGCAAAAAAAGAAGATTGAATTTGAGAAGAAATTAAATGAAATAATAAACTATAAATATTGGTGCAAAGAAGCACAAAGTATTGTGGATAATTGGCTAATTGCTTATAGAGGGCATTGGCTTACTGCAATTGAAATAGAAGGAATAAGTTTGGATAATAATCTTTGTGAACAAAAGATTAGAGGTTCAATTGGATGGAGAAAAATGCTTGGAGGACACAAGACAAGAGAAGGTGCAAAACAATATGCAATTATTCAAACTCACAGACAAACATGGAAACATCAAGGTAAATATCCTTATAATGAAATGCTGAATTTCTTGAAAAATTAATTATAGAAGAGC
>MFWN01000009.1:16781-18804 GCA_001786395.1 Candidatus Pacearchaeota archaeon RBG_13_36_9 | reverse complement strand
TCTTTAAGACACTATAATGAATATAGACAACCTATATTCATTACCGAGAGGCCTTAATAGTTTCAAAATACCCTAGGGAATTATACGATGATGGACTAGTTGAAATAGAAATAAGACCCGTAAAAAATGGAGGAATGCAAAATGGAAACAAATAAAACAATCATCTTTCAAGTTTATTACTTAGGCAACTGCGGTTGCGGGTTTGGAAGAGAAGTCTCAAGAAAAATTGAGCTGAAAGATACAGATACACTTGAGGACTTGCAAAGGGTGATTATTACTCAATCTTTCAAATGGACAGACTTGCATTTGTATTCTTTCTTTATGGATAATAAACCTTATTCAAAGAACACCAAAATGGAATACACCAATAACCCTTATCCAGACATTTTTAACAGCCAGAAGCCCAATTCTGCAGATACAGCATTAAAAGAACTTGCTCTCAAAAATAATCAAAAATTCTTATTTGTATTTGATTTTGGAGACGACCATCAGTTTGGAATTAAAGTTGAGGGATTTGGAGAGGCAGAAGCTGGAAAAGAATATCCTTTGATATTGGAAGAAAAAGGCAAGGCACCAAGGCAGTATTAACCTTTATTTGAATTTGGCTGATTATTTTTTCCCAGTAAAATACTGAACTTTTTATTTCTCATCTTTTCAATGATTTTTTCCATTTTATCCTCTTTATTTTCTTCTGCATATAAGTAAGCTTCATCTCTTGTTCCTTCAGTTATAAGAATGGTCACTTTTCCTATATGGCTCCTTCCTGTTCTTCCTTTTCTTTGAATCCCCCTTATTTCTGATGGGATGGGCTCATAAAAAATTACTCTATTAACATTTGGCACATCTATTCCCTCTTCTGCCACTGAAGTCGCTATCAAAATGTTAATTTGTCTTTTGCTGAATTTATCAATTATCTCTTTTTGCTCATTCTGTTTCATTCCTTTGTCCTTTCCTTTTGCTGCCTGTCCAATAAATCTTTGGATTTTAGCACCATTTATATCACATAATACTTTCTGAATAGACTCAATTGTATCTCTATATTGCGCAAATATTAAGATAAGTGAATTTGGCTCTTCTCTAAATTGATTTTCCACTACTCTTTTGAGAACATTAAGTTTTGGATGAGATGACTCTTTATTCTCTTTTGCTAAAGCAATTGCAGTTTGTAAGTGCTCGCTTTTAATGAATTGCTGCTCAGATTTTGTAAGCTTACCTTTTTCTTTGAATTTGTCTATATATTTTAAGAAAGACTGCGAACCCTGGGTCTCTATTAGTTCAAGGCAATGATAAGATTGAAATAAAACTGCATGATGGACATAAATAGCAAAGGCATAGGGGGTTCTGCCGAATCTCCCTTTGATCGCCATTCTCGCATTAAGAATATCTTTTCTTGAGATATATTCTGGCTTTTTATAGCTTAATATTCCTAATTTTGCAAGTTTTGCATACCTTTCCAGAAAAAGATTGTAAACTGGTGCCTGAACTTTCCTTAAACCTTCATCCATGGGCACCTTAATCCATTCAAAATTTATTTCATGTATATGGTTTATGACATCTGGGTCGCTTCTTGTCCTGCTTTCTATGTTTTCAATCTTAAGATTGCTTAAAGTTTGCTTTATTTTCTTTAGTTTTGAGCCTGGAGAAGCAGTTAACCCCAGCACTAGGCCCTTGAAATTATTAGCAATAGAAACATATGCGTAATTTGTAACTGCTTTGTGCATTTCATCAAAGATAACTAAAGCGAAGGAGTTTATGTCGTACAATCCAGATTTTAAGTCGTTATCAATTGTTTGGGGGGTAGAAACAACAATCTTCGCTTTCTCAAATAAGCCTTTCCTTTTTTCTTTGGATATGCTTCCTGAAAACATTGCAATATCAGACTCGTCAATTTTGATAAACTTCTTACAGCTTTCATAATGCTGCATCACTAAAGGCTTTGTTGGGGCAAGAAATAATACTTTCTTTGGAAGAATATTTGTCATAACTAAAAAAGCAATAATGCTCTTTCCTAACCCTGTAGGAA
>MFWN01000009.1:8260-16770 GCA_001786395.1 Candidatus Pacearchaeota archaeon RBG_13_36_9 | reverse complement strand
GTATTTTTTTGCAGGCAGTTTTCGGCTATATTCAATTGATAATCCTTAGCAATAATGGTATTTTCCCAAAGATAATGATGCTGGACAAAGTTTTCATTTTCCTCTTCATTCTTATTAAACATATATAATCTTGTTTGTGCCATAGGAATATAATCTTACTAAGCTATAAAAATGCTATGTATAGTATAAGACAATAATATTTGAACATCTTTATTGTCTCATCCTATCTATCAAAGGCACTTTTTTGCGTCCTTTGATATAAGTAGATTTTTATATCCTGCTTATTTCATAGTGGTACATTGATACAATCCCAAAATATTGAAATTAACGAGCAATTCAAAAGAGCCTTGGAACTATTGGAAAATACTTCAAAAAATGTTCTGATTACCGGAAGGGCCGGAACAGGAAAATCCACGCTTCTTGACTATTTTGTTCACCATACTCAGAAAGAAGTTGTAGTGCTTGCTCCTACAGGTGTTGCTGCAGTTAATGTTGGAGGGCAGACCATTCATTCTTTTTTTGGGTTTAAGCCAGGAATAACTGTTGACAAAGTAAAAAAAGCCTATGGGCCTAATAGTGAAACTTACAAAATGGTAGACAGAATTATTATAGATGAGGTTTCAATGGTGAGAGCAGACCTGTTTGACTGTGTTGATAGATTTTTGAGGCTAAATGGCCCGGACAGTTCTAAACCATTCGGAGGTGTTCAAATGGCATTTATAGGAGATTTATACCAATTGCCACCAGTTGTTAAAGGAGAAGAAAAAGGAGTATTCAAAACTCATTATAAAAGCCCTTATTTTTTTGATGCTCATTTATTCCAAAAGCTTAAGGTAGAATTTATAGAACTTGAAAAAATTTACAGGCAAACAGACCAGGAGTTTATCCGCCTTTTAAATGCAGTTAGAAATAAATCAGTAACTGAAGAAGACCTAAAAAAAATAAATAAAAGATTAGCTCCAAAATTTGAGCCTTCTTCAGATGAATTTTATATTAACCTTACCACAACAAACAAACTCTCTGAAGAAATAAACAACAAAGAACTGGGAAAATTAAGCTCAAAGCTTTTTACATTTAAAGGAAAAATAGCCGGAGATTTTGATAAGTCTTATCTTCCAACAGAAGAAGTCCTAAATATAAAAGAAGGCTCTCAAATCATGCTGCTAAATAACGATTTAGCGCACAGGTGGGTAAACGGGACTGTTGGAAAAATAATTGAGATTGAAGAGGATAAGAAAAACACTACAATTAAAGCAAAATTAGAGGATGGGAAGACTGTAAAGATAATAAGGCATAAGTGGGACTTAAACCAAGTTGTTTATAATGCAAAAGCTAAAAAAATTGAGTCAAAAGTCATAGGATCTTTTGTCCAGTATCCCTTAAGGCTTGCTTGGTCAGTAACAATCCATAAAGGTCAGGGAAAAACCTTTGACAAAATAATCATTGATATTGGAAGCGGGACATTCACACATGGACAGGCGTATGTTGCTTTAAGCAGATGCAGAAGCTTGCAGGGAATTGTTTTAAAAAAACCAATAGAGAAAAAACACATTTGGATGGACTGGAGAGTTGTTAATTTTCTTACAAAGTTCCAATATAGCCTAGCAGATAAAAAACTCTCCTTAGACGAAAAAATAGGGTTGATAAAAAAGGCTATAAAATCCAAATGTAACCTTGATATAACCTACTTAAAATCTAATGACGAAAAATCAAAGAGGACAATTGCTCCAAAAAGAGTTGGAGCAATGGACTATCTGGGAAAGTCTTATCTTGGAGTAGAAGGATACTGCTTTACAAGAAAAGAAGACAGGACATTTAGAGTGGACAGGATATTAGAGATAAAGTTATCCCAGTGAGTAATTTCCTTCAAGGGTTATTTCTTTTTCATAGTGTATTCTTAATAATCCCAAAATATTTCCTTACTTCCACATTTTGGGCAGGAGGGTTCTGATATTAATAAGTTCATATTTGGATAAGCGGAATCTTGAAAATCCCCAATTTCGAATTTATTCTTCATTATTTTCTTAGCCTCTTTTTTCATAGCCTTGTTCCCAAGAGGAGTATTTACCTTAAAAAATCTGGCTTTTATCCCTTTAGTATTCTTACAATTAAGGCAGGCAATTGGAAGGAAATCCCTTACATCTTCTGCAAGATTATTAAATTCTTCACTTGTTAACTCTAATATCTCTATTTCCGGAATTAGCTTTTGGTTTTTCAGTCGAATATTTTTAGCATCAAGCCAATCGATAGCCTCATTTTCTATTGCCTTATCTTGAAAAATGAACCATTGATTTTTTATTTCAGGATACTTATCCAGTAAATTTTTAAAATTTCTGAAAGGTTTGTTTCTTCTGAGAGCCTTTTCAAAAATTTGTGCCAATGAAAAATTTCTTAATGAATACATAAACTGTTCCATAATTTCAAATTCATCATCCGGAAATCTTTTAGGAATTGCAATAAGAGAATCATCTATCTTTTCAAGCTCCTCTTCAGAATTGTCATCGTACCCTCCTATATAAATGATTTTACTATTTTTTGTATCAATAAAATAGTGGTGCTCAACATCTGATAATTCAATTGCTTCTTTAATATCCTCAAAGTCTATGTCCAAATCCATTTTTATTGACTTACTCATAATCCTCATTTATGAATTTAAGATAGTCATTAATAACAATGTTATTAGAAGAATCTTTATCAATCGGCTCTATTTCTGTTAAAGGCATCCTTGATTTTATTCCTTCCCCATACTCGATTTCGCATACAACTCTATGGGGAGTTATTGAAGTGAATCTTAAGACCGTAAACTTTCTTGAATTTTCCTCACTTTTTATCTTTGCCTCAAAAGGAAATTTAATATAATCGCCAAGATAACAACAAAATGCCTCTTGCATTTCGTCCTCTCCATAAGCATCTGTTAAAACCATTTCTATTCTTTTTTCTTGGTCTGCTTCCGCTAAAATATCTTCCTGTTCATCCATTTTTTAATTCTCCTTGTTCTTTATTTATTGATAAGTTCCATCCAGCCCAATTTCTTATCCAATACCTATCATTCTTGATCCCGAACCTTTTGCATAATTTGCATTCACAAAATTTTCTTGTAGAGGGATGACAAAACGAGCTGTTTCTCATTATATTTACAAATTCCTTATGTGTGATTTCATTGGAATTTATATTTTCACCAATCTCCTTCATTTTTTCATAACACTTTTTTCCATAGTCTTCAGATTTCAAGTCAATTTTTCCACATTTAGCACAACAATTGCCAAAATACCAATTGATTATATGTTCTTTTTTGTATTTCTTTTTCATGGCCTAAAATAAGGAGATGTTTCAATTTCTTCTAAGCATTGACCCAGTTTTTTGTCCTCCAATATTTTGATCCATTCTCCAGTATGCCTCATAAAGAATAATTGAAACTTATTCCTTCCTTCGGGTTCCTTCCCTGTATACTCTAGTCTGGCAAATCTATTTTCAGACCAAGGCGCTAAATACCCCTTTGGGCAAATATACTTAGAACAAAAATAAAAACGCTGTTGAATCCATTTTCCATAAATACCAACAAGATGATTATATTTCAGTTTCTTAGGCATCTTCATTATATACTCTTTCTTCAGTCTTTCTATAATCTTTGTGGCTTCTGTTTCTATCTCCTTCTTTATTTCTTCAGGGACTTTTACTGCTTTTGGCGAGTAAACCCATGTGTATCCATTGTATCTTCCCATTTTTAACTATTTTTGTTTAAATCTCCCAGATCTAATTTCTTCAACTAACATTTTAATTTTTGGAGCCATCTTATTTTTGGGATCTAATTCCAAGAAAATTTCAAGATGTTTTTTCGCTTTGTCAAATTTATTAATATACCCATATGTTAAACCCAGATTATAATTTAAATTTATATCTCTAGGTTTCATCTGATATGCTTTCTCTAAAACATCCACAGCTTCAACGTATCTTTTGGCTTTAGATAAACTTTCAAATCTCCCAATTAAGTAATTAAACTTTGATTCTTTCCCTTGTTTTTTATCTTCAATATTTCCAAATTCAGCTAAGTTTTTACTTGCCTCTTCGTTAGTTCTATCATAGTTAATAGCCAATCTCCACTCCCTGATTGCATCTTCATGCCTGCCAAGATGATAATAAACAGTTCCAAGATTATTATGGGCTTCTGACAAATGCTCATTTCTAAACATATCTTGATAGTTCGGATAATTGTCTATTGCAATTTTAAACTCTTTTTCTGCTTTTGTTAATTCTCCTTGATTTTGATAATTAATTCCAAGTGTGTAGCGTGCTCTTGGATAATTCGGGTCTATCTCTAATGCTTTTTTCAGCATTTCTTCTGCTTTCTTTTTATCTCTTGTTAACTCATAGATTACGCTATATCTTGTATAAATCTCAGGATTATTTCTATCAATTTTTTCTGCTTTTTTTAATAAAGACAATGCGTTCTTATATTTACCATCGGAAATACAAATGCA
The DNA here is from genome assembly GCA_001786395.1 of Candidatus Pacearchaeota archaeon RBG_13_36_9. Classification (GTDB taxonomy): domain Archaea; phylum Nanobdellota; class Nanobdellia; order Pacearchaeales; family GW2011-AR1; genus MFWN01. The sequence goes on along the minus strand of MFWN01000009.1, from coordinate 12,292 downwards.
TGCTTTCATTATTAATTTTTCTGCAGTTTTCATTTTCCTAATTGGTTATATCGTTTATGAAGTTCATATCTTATATTTTTAAACAGCATTTTTTATATTTCTTTCCAGAGCCGCAATGGCATGGCTCGTTCCTCCCAAGTTTTCTTGCCTTAAATTGAGATTTAGATAATTGTAGCTTAGGCATTTGTATAAGTTCAGGTATATGAACACCAAGAGATTCTGCTTTTTCTCCCATAAATTGAACAATTTCATGCTTGTTTCTAATTGTTACGTCATCAAAATCCTGAGTTCGAAAGAGATTAGCCATTTCCTCAAGATAAAAACTTGCTGTTACTTTTGCATCTTCGATTTTATAATATGTATATCTATATTCAAATATTCCAACTAGGTTCATTAAAGACCCAAGCAATTTAGGATTTAATTCAAGAGACTTTTCGTAATAGTTTATTGCTTCGCTGTATTTATTAAACATACATGCAACATTCCCGGCTCTTAAATAGAGTTCTCCATTAAGAGATTCTTCTTTAATTCTTTTCAGGATATAATCATAAGCCTCACAATGTTTCATTTTCTTATTTTCCACATAAACATTTCCCTCTGTAAGCAGAACTCCTTTTTTATTTCCATAAATCATCCCAATGGTATGTACTTCAATTTCATTTATCCCTTCTTCTGTAAGCTCAATATCATTACTATGGCAATTCTTACACATTATCTCATTTTCAAATTCGTATGTTATTTCTTCTTCCTCCTCTTTACCAATTTTTTTTATTAATCCTGGTTTAATCCTTTGCTTTTTATTGCATTTATTACACCTAAATTCAATTTCTAAGTCATCGTCTGCTTCCCACATTCTTTTCCGAACATCTTTTATGTTAACCTTTTTTCCTTTTTCCATCTTCAACCTCTCCGATTACCATAATCCGGCTCAAAATTTAAAATTTTCTTGGATTTTCTCTTTACCTTTTTAAAACCCCATATTTAATAAATCATGGATTTTATCAATTTTTTTCATTAATTTTTCATCTTTAGAAAATTCAGCCATTTCCTTAATTTTTATTATCATTACTGATAACGATTTTAAAATCGATTCTTGGATTTTCTCATTCTCATGACTTTCATTGAACTTATTATAAAGCTCATCAAACATACAAATATAAGATTCATAAAATTCATTAATAGAATCATCACTAAACTTAAATCCATAATCAATGAAGGGATTAATTTTATCTTTCGGCATATAATCTCCCATGCTTAAAAAAGCTGCTTTAAACATCTTAGCCTGTTCAGTCATCATTGGAAGAGCAGCAATAATGGAATTCATTGTTTCTAAAAGCATAAAAATTGAATGTCTAATATTCCCATTATTTGAATCTATATTATCAATTACAATCTTAGAAATTCTATTAAATCTTTTGGAATTATACTCAATCAATACCTTTTTAATTATTGCAATAGAATAATACTTAATGTTATCATTTCCCTCTTCTATTAATCTAACTAAAAGATCAAAGTCATCTTCTGGGTAAGTTTCTTTTTTTTCATAGAAGTTCTTGTTCTTATTTTTCAGATATTCAAATAATTCTTTTTCATTATCTTTATTTTCTAAATATCTTGATATGATCTCTTTATTCATCTTATATCTCCCAAGTAGTCTAATACTTACCTCTTACAATAACCAGTTAAAACTTTTTGAAAATCTCTTTTAACATTCTGTTTACTATCATAAATTTTAATTTCTTTAGTTTTATCCTTTTCATTCTTATTGTTGTTTGAAAAAATCTCGCTTAAGGCTTTTATTGTCTTATCAATGTTAAAATTCTCTACTTTTGAATTAGGAATTGCCATATTTTTTGGAATGATAAATCCATAAGGATATTTAATTAAAGCAAGAAGGGGATCTTGTTCAACAATTTCTGATCTGCAAAATCTCTGATCAAAAACTTTAATTTTCAGGGCTTTTGACAATTCTCGTGATTTTGCTGATATTGTATCAGGTTTTAGATTAAAGAGTCCGGCGATATTTTTTTGCATCCATTCTTTATTCTCTTCCCATAAAAAATTCATTTTTGAATATAGCCATAAAAATGATCCCGCCATTACATTAATATCTGAGAAGGACTTATGATTCCGTTTTCTATGGTAGGATATTACTAATTTGTTAATTAATTTGATATCTTCTTCACCATGTTTTAAATAATCTAATCTATCCGAGATACTATTAATTATTTTTTCATATCTTTTAATGTTGTTATTCCTTGTCATTCTTTTTTTTATTTATTATTTTGTTGTATTCTTCATTAATCATCTCCCACCAATTTTTAGCAGTGTCAACTTCACAATCGTAACCAACTTCTAGCCAGAATGTTTCCCAATTGTATGCTCTTAATACCCCCAGCTTAGTCTCCTCTCCATTTTTATCAACTGCCCAAACAGAAGCAACTTCAGGGGTGCAATAGTCAAGTCCATCATCTTCTAATTCCGATTCGTCTATCTCATAATCAACATATAATCCTGGCTTAACTTTTACAGTTTTGGGAAATTTTGGTATAGAATCTAAAGATTTCTTTGCTCCACTAACTTCTAATGCCCACTTTTGCAAGAGCTTTGCATCACTTAAATTAAGCCCGTATCTTGACATAATCTTAACCCTTCTTCTTTATCTTTTCAATAATCTTCCATATTTATAATTTTCCTTTACAGATAGTTGGGATAAAGCTTAAAGCAAAACTTTAAAATCGCGGATTATTTATCTTTATAAAACAGGTTAATGCAAGATGAAAGAGTCTGAAAACTTGGAATTGAAAAAGTCAACCTCAGAATTAAAAGAAGCAATAATTTCAATTGCTGCTATTTTGAATAAGCATAAAAAAGGCGAAGTATTTTTTGGAATTAGCAATCAAGGAGAGATTCTTGGACAAACTGTCTCTGATGCTACTTTAAGAGAAATCTCCAAGGCAATTTCAGATTTTATTGAGCCTAAAATCTTTCCTAAAATAGAGCAAGTTGTTATTGAAGATAAAACATGCATTAGGGTAGAGTTTGAAGGCAAAGAGATTCCTTATTTTGCATATGGAAGAGTCTGTATCAGAACTGGAACAGAAAACAAACAGATTTCAGCTAAAGAGCTTGAGAATATTATCCTCCACAAAAATAAAGAAAATTTGAGATGGGATAACCAACTCTGCGAAAAAGCAACACTAAAAGATATTGACGAAAAGACTGTGCGGGGATTTATAAGATTGGCTAAAGATTCAAAAAGGGTGCAGATTGAAAATGAGTCTATTGAATTAGTCCTAAAGAAACTTGGCTTGTTAAATGAAGGAAAAGTTACTAATGCGGGGATACTTTTATTTGGGAAATCGCCAAAAACGTTTTTTGTTAATGCCATGGTAAAATGCGGAAGATTCAAGGATGAAGCTTCAAAAGAATTTATTGATATAAGGGATTTTGATGGGAATTTATTTAATAGCCTTGAATCTTCTATTAACTTTCTCAAAGAGCATATAAGGGTGTCTGCCAAGATTGAAGGGCTGCTTAGAAAGGAAAAATGGGAAATTCCAATAGATGCATTAAGAGAGGCTATTATAAATTCGCTTATTCATAGAGATTATCTAATTTCTGGATTTATCTACATCAAGATCTATGATGATAAGATTATAATCTCTAATCCTGGAAAGCTTCCAGAGCAGCTATCTTTGAATGACTTATACGGCAAGCACGAGTCTATACCAAAAAATCCGCTGCTGGCTGATGCTTTTTACTATGCAGGTTATATTGATGCTTGGGGCAGAGGCAGCTTGAATATTTTAAGAGCATTGAAGGAAAATGGCCTTGACAAGGCATTATTTGAGCAATCTGCAGGTTACTTTAGAATTATTTTTAACAGGCCTGAAGTAATGCAAGAGAAAAGTGAGGGATTAAGTGAGGGATTAAGTGAGGGATTAAAATTCCTTTTAGAAACTATTTCAAAGAGCCCTGGAATACAGGCCAAAGCCTGTTCAGAAAAACTAGAAAGACCCATTAAGACAA
>MFWN01000009.1:3521-8232 GCA_001786395.1 Candidatus Pacearchaeota archaeon RBG_13_36_9 | reverse complement strand
AAAAGGCTTGATAGAGAGAAAAGGAAGCAGAAAGACAGGAGGATATTACGCCAAAGAAGAATAAAGGTTCAGCAGCCTTTAAAAAGCAGGTATTCATAGCAATTTAAAGTAAATAAGGGCGTTAAACTTTTCCTAACCGCTCGGCAGGGGCATGCACAAAATATTCAGTGCCCTGCAAATATAATAATTTTATAAACTACAACAAAATTTAAATAAACCAGAGTTTATTTATAAATATGAAATATGATCTTATTAGGAAAATAAAAAAGGGAGTAACAGAGAATCGCAATCAGATAGTGTTAATAGCAACAGGAATATTATCTGTAGGAACAGGAATATTATCTATGGGGATCCTTTTTAAGATAAAGGATTATCTTATGTCTCCGCATTATTCTAATGTTTCAACCTTATTTAATGGTAGTTCAATAGTTTCTTTTAATGATGATTTAGCTCCTGGAATGAAAGCATATGTAGAATATGAACAGCGAATGCCTGGAGAACTGCCCAAAAAGGTAAAGCAAGAAATGTCTCTTTTTTCTAAATACGAAACATCATGCACATTTAATATCCCTGAAAAAGCATTAGAAGCAGGAGAATTTACAGTATCTGCTATTGGTATGGATGGGCGTGAATCTAGACCAAAAAAACTTTATCCACTAGAAGGGATAGTGGTAGAAAATTCTCCAAACTAAAAAATAAATTTTAATTCTATTCTCTAGAATAGCTATCTTTAAATAGCTCCTCTTCTCAACCATCTTGCAATAATAAAAACAAAAAGTTAGGGCATAGAACTTTTTGTATCTGCCCGGCACGGGCGTTTTAATTTTTAGTTGGGGTTAAGACAAAGCCCTAAACAAAACATTTAAATAGTACATAATATGTACAATATAGTACATAAAATGAACAATTCAATATTAGGAAAAGGAAGGGAGAAGATACTTGAATGCTTTTATAGAAACAGACAGAAAGAGCTTTATTTTAGCGAGATACTCAGAGAAACAAAACTTACTCAAAATACTTCTTTAAAACACCTTAAAGCACTTCAGGAGAATAACTTGGTTATTTCTACTAAAAAAATAGGTAATACATTCTATAAAATAAACCCTAAAAATTATGAGATATTTTCTTTATTTTCATATTTTGATTATAAAAGGTTTAATGCGCTTCCTTTAATAAGAAGACGGGCAATAACTGAATTTTTAGACAAACTTGCTGTTAAGCCTTTGATTACCTTAATCTTCGGCTCAACTGCCAAAGGAACTTTTGGAAAAGAAAGTGATATAGATATTCTGCTTATTTACAATAAAAAAGAAACAGCTGATGAAAAATTAAAAAAAGACATAGAAGCAGTTACAGGAACCAAAATACAAACATTTATAGTTGATTTTGACTATTTTAAAGAGCAGTTATTAAAACAAGAAGATAATGTTATAATAAATGCGATAAAAACAGGTTTTGTTATATCTGGGCATTACTTGTTTTATAAGGGGGTTTTAAGATGAAACAACCTAAAGAAATATGGGAAATTTGGCTTGAAAATACAAAGAGAAGAGAAAAAGACTTTCTAAGATATTTGAAAACTAGAAAAATAAAAAAAGAAACTGAAAAAAAAGAGCTTGTTATAGGTCATCTTGAAAAAGCAGATCATAATTTAAAATTCGTCCAATCTGCCTTAAACCTCGAAGAATTTAACGACTGGGCTATTGTAAGCGCATATTACTCCATTTACCACGCATCCCTGGCTTTATGCGCCTTAAAGAGCTATTCAACAAAAGACCATAATGCAACTCTTCTAATTTTAATAAGAGAGTTCTACAATAATGGGCTTAGTAAGGAAGAAATAGAAACAGTTGGAAAAACTACAATAGAAAAAGAAGATGTTCTTTATTATATCCAAGCAAAAGGCAAGAGAAATGAGGCAAGTTATTCAACTCAAAAGCTATTTGATAAGCAAGAAGCAGAATCAAAAATTGTGAAATTTTCTCACCTGCCTGGCACGGGCGTGTATTTTATCGTCGATAAAACCGAGTTTTTAAAAATCCGGGCGTCGAACAAGAGGTATATAAGTCCGCATAAATTTATTACTTAAATACTCCCATAAATCAATCCTGCAATTGTTGAAAAGAGGATTATTAAACACACATAAACCAGTGTTCTTTTTGTCCCTATTAGTTTCCTTATAACAAGTATACTTGCCAGAGATATTACGGGGTCTGCAAGCAAGTAAGCAAGAAGTGGTCCTTTTGCCATGCCTAGAGAAAGAAACAGCTTTGCCATAGGGACTTCAACTAATGTTGGGAAGTACATAAAAACTCCAAATAAGACTGCTATAAAATTTGAAAATATTGAATTGTCCCCCACAAGACCCACAAGGAGATTCTGTGATAAAAGTGAAGATAGTATTCCTGCAACAAATATTCCAGCTAATAAAAGCGGAAATATCTTCTTTGTAAATATCCATGTTTCAGACAGCCATGCTTTTATCTCTTCTTTTGAAAAATGAACCTTGGCCATTATCCCCAACAATAGGAGTAATCCCGCTAGAACCCACCATTTGATGCTCCCACTAAGCCGGGTTCCTGCAATAAGAATGGCGACAAGCAGGGCAAAAAACAATATTAACCGGTGCCTTTGAAAAAAGAACTTTTTCTCAGAAGATTTTTCCTTTGGATGAATTATATCAATGGGCATCTTTTTTTCATTTGAATCCTCTTCCTTAAACATCGAGGAGATAATAATGCCTATCAAAACTGCAAAAATGACTGAGAGAACTATCCTTGCTATTGCGAAGTCCCATCCCAGAACACTTCCAGTGAACAGGATAGCAATGATATTTGTTGCAGGGGCAGTATAAAGGAAGGCAAGTGCAGGACCCATTCCTGCCCCTTTCTTTTTTATTCCTGCAAACAGAGGAAGAATGGTGCATGAACAGACTGCTAAAAGAAGCCCGGCAATTACTGCCAAGGGATATGCCTTATATTTAGGGACCTTTTGCCCAAGATATCCAGCTATTTTTTCTTTAGGAAGCAAAGCAGACATTGCACCTGCAATTAAAAAAGCTGGAATTAAACAGGTAAGAGCGTGGGCAGAAACATATTCTATTAAAGAATTTATTCCCGCCATAAAAATAGAGGCAAAATCCATTCTATTTCCTCTTTAAATGCTGCTTAATCTCTTCAGATGTTAAAATCTTGCCTGCTGAAACAATTTTTCCATCAATTTCAAGCGCGGGAGTCATCATGACTCCAGACTCAATAATCTTCTGTATGTCTGTAACTTTCTCAATTGTAGCTTCTATCTTTAATTCTTCAGCAGCTTTTTTTGCATTCTGCTCCAGCATCTTGCATTTTGGGCATCCAGTGCCTAAAACTTTTATTTTCATGAGCAACAACCTCCACAGTTACACTTCAATTCTTCTTTAGTTTTCTTTTTCATTTTTAACTCCCTTTGCTCTATCCTGAATCCCAAGGACAACTAAATCTTCTTCTGATTTTATTCCCCTGATTTCATCTTTTTCAATATAGATACCTTGATTTTTGGTTAATGTAGATTTTCCATTAATGTCTGTAAATATTCCCTTTCCCTCAAGAACCATCAGAAAAACAGCATAATTCTCTTCATGAGGGGGGATTTCAACACCTTTTTTTAAACAGATTAATGCAGAATGGAATCCTTTAGAATTAAGAAAATGTTTCTTAATGGGTTTATCATTGGAATATTCAATTTTTTTATTTAGATCATAGGTTTTCATTAGCAACAACCTCCACAGCTACATTTAGGCTCTTTCTTTTTAGATATTGAACAGCAGTCAATAGAACAATTATCTGAATCAGCACAGCATGGCTCTTCAACATCTTTAATTTTTTCTTTAGTTTTGTTTTCTTTTTTCATATTAATTACTCTTTAGTCCTATGATTGAAACAATTAATCCTGCAAGATACATTACAAATCCATAAACGCATGATGGAACCGTAAATACTTTAGCGCTGCATGTTCCTATTGCACAAGTTTGCTGAAATATTTCAGTATAACTTAAATATCCTGAAAATAGAGCTCCTGCAAGAGACAACCCCAATAATATTTTCAATGTTGTTTGTTTTTTCACTTTTTAACCTCTTTACATATTATAAAAAAATTTATTAAAACTATTTGGTATACAATCTTTTTGCTTCACTAACTACTCTGCCAATAGATTCTTCAGTCACAGGAGTTTTCCCCTTTTCGTAACCTAGGTCATTTATTTGTAAATACACATAATCAGTAATGCCTGCATTATCCATCAATTTCTTAGCACAGGCTACAGGACAGCCATCTATTACTAAACGAGATTCTGCAGATTTAGTTTTTTCTACAATAGGTCCAACATTTCCTCCAACACCAGTAAGACAAAACATTTTACCAATACCCTCACGAGTAAGTTCTCTTGATGCTCTATCAGCTAATTCTCCAACATCTGCAGCTCCTGAACAAGAAAAAATTAACCTATTGCCTCCGCATGCACAGTTTCCTTGTTTTTCAACCATTTGTATAGCCTTTCGAATTAGATCATTTATTTAATAATAACATATTGATGAATATCAATATTTATAAATCTTTCGCTTAAATCCAAATCTTCCAAATATAATATGCTCCAACAATAATAAATATCAAACCTACAATATAACGAGTATATTTTTCAACTAATTCAACTTTCTTCATAATATTGCTTAAC
>MFWN01000009.1:0-3492 GCA_001786395.1 Candidatus Pacearchaeota archaeon RBG_13_36_9 | reverse complement strand
TAAAATTATAACTGGCAGACCTGTTGCGAAGGCAAATACAGACGGGATTAAAATTCCATCAGAAAATTTTAAAGCTAAAGGAATTAACATTCCGAAAAATAAAACTGCACTAAAAGGGCAGAAAGCCAAGGCAAATATTACTCCTAACAAGAAACTTCCTAAATATCCTTTTTCAGACAATCTTTCTTTTATTTTATCTAATTTCCCGCTGCTTCTAATAAAATTCAGTTTTAGGATATTTAACATTACCAATCCTATAAAGACCAATAAGATTCCAATTAACCTTTCACCGTATTTTTGTAATGATAATGAGATTGATTGAACATTAATGCCAATATAAACAATTAGAGAAGCTAACAAAACGTAAGTAAACATTCTCCCAAGCGTGTAAACAAATCCAGTAATAAGAGTGTGTTTTCCATTCTCTATTTTTTTAGAAATATATGCTACAGCCGTGATATTCGTTGCAAGTGGGCAGGGGCTTATTGCAGTCATTAAACCAATAAAAAAGGCGGCAATTAAGGGGAAACTATTATTCCCCATGGATTGCATAAAAGACATTAAGTCCATTTTAACTTCCTGAAAATTTCTGTTCAATTACTCCTTTAAGGTAATTTGTAAAATCTATTTTGTTATCAATTTCATACCAAACATTGGTGTCTTCCTGTTTTGAGAAACTTCCATCTTTTCCATAGACCCCTATCAACAAGGAAGAACCTTTAGCTTCATATTTATCTACAAGAGCTTTATTTTCTGGCAAATCCACATTAACATGGGCATAAACAAGTTTTCCAGATTTTAGTTCATTAGCAAAATAGGCATTTACTGTTTCTTCTGAAAATGCTCCAACAGTTTTGCAAGTATAACATTGTCTTGTTGCATGGAAATGATAAACCTCTACCTTTTCAATATCTCCTGAAATTTGCGTTCCAGAAACTGCAACATTGCCATTCAGGTATTTTGGTATAAAGGTTACTAACAGCAGGATAAATACGCCTATTGCGAGTCCATAAAAAATTAACCTATTGGCACGGCAAGCAGAGCTCCTGCAGGAACAATTTCCTTGATTTTCAGTCATTTTTTATTGCCTCTATTTTTAAGCTTTCTAAGGGTATTCCACTGTATTGTCTTGCGGAGATATCTTTATCCTCGCCCAATATCTTAACCTTAAATCCTGCATTTTTTATCTTTTGAAGATATTCTTCTTTTTGTAATGCTCCTGCAACACATCCAGTTAGTAATCCATCATCACTCTTTTGTTTTTCTGTTAACTCTCTTAATAATACTATATCTGAAACAAACATTCTGCCCCCTTTCTTCAAGACTCTATAACTCTCAAAGAAAACTTTATCTTTATCAGGAGCAAGATTAATAACGCAGTTGCTTATTATAACATTAATAGAATCATCTTGTATTGGGAGCTCTTCAACATCCCCTAATTTGAACTCTACATTTTTATATTTGTATTTTATAGCATTTGCTCTTGCCTTTTTTATCATTTCTTCAGTCATGTCCACCCCAATAACTTTTCCTTTTTCTCCGACTTTTTTTGCAGCCAAGAAAGCATCAAATCCTGCACCACTACCCAAATCTAAGACGATATCCCCTTCCTTGATTTTTCCAAGTGCAGTAGGATTGCCACATCCAAGACCAAGATTAGCTTCAGGAACATTATTTATTTCTTCATCAGAGTATCCTATATCCTTAGATACTTCTTCATTAGAAATTCCACATCCACAATTACACAAACATCCGCCATTTGCAATTTTTCCATAATCTGCCTTTACAATATCTTTTATTTTATTTTTATTCATTTTTCACAGCAACAGCTTTGTTTTAAGATTTTACCTTTAGAAAATCCTAATGCTTTGAATACATCAAATACTCTTTTATCTTTTATTCTATAAAAAATCTTTTTTCCATCCCTTCTTGATTCAAGAACTCCTGCATCTTCTAAATTGCCTAAATGAATAGAAACTGTTGACTGGGTTCTTTTTACATAAGGGAATATCTCGCAAACGCACTTTTCTCCATCTAGAAGAAAATCCAGAATAGTAAATCTGGTTTCATCAGCCATCGCTTTTAATAGCTCAAGGTTTTCTTTCATGTCATATTGATGAATATCAATATTTATAAATCTTGCTAAAGCGATTATTGAAAGTACAACAAAGTACATAAATGTAAATTTGGTTATGGAATTTGATATTTATTAATAAATATGAAAGGGGGAAAAATAATGAACCAAAAAATAATAGGTATAATCGTTGGAATCTTTATTGCTTTAGTTGTGATTGGAGCTATTGGCTTTGTATATGCACAACAATCAGAAGTTAAAACAAACACAACCCTTGTTAAGGGAACTGGTTTTGTTGATGCAAACAACGATTGCATATGCGATAATGCAGCAAATTGTCCGATGCATAGTGCAGAAGGTAGATGCCACCAAACTTCAGGATGCTCGATGCATAAACAAGGCGGATGTCCTAGGCATGCTCCAGCAGAATAAATTTTTTAATTATATATTTCTTATATATTTTAAGGGAATGTGAACCTTTTTGGTCATTCATCGGCACGGGCGTCCATAACTTTTGCCGTGTTGGTGGGCGTAGAGATATAGGATACTGTATAGTTAACGCGAGATAGATTTATATACAAACATCTCCTTTATTATTAAAGGGGGTGGTTGTATGAAATGTCCTTTTTGTAAAAACCCTAAAATATTCCATCAAGGATTCAGATACAACTCTACTGGCAAAAAACAAAAGTATCAATGTGTAAAATGCAAAAGATGGTTTGTAAAGAAAGATGGATTTGAGAGAATGAGGCACAGCAAAAAAATTATCTCAAGAGCAATTCACATGCATAACGATGGCTTATCATTATTTCAAGTGCAAAACCATCTTTGGCAGCATGATGGTGTAAAAGTTACAAGAAAAACAATTTCTGATTGGACAAAGAGGTATTCTATTTTTTTAAAATAGAATAAGAAAAATTGTAAAGCCAAAAATAAAGGGAAATATTCACTATGATGAGAAATACATCAAAGTTAATGGAAAAGATAATTATGATTTAAATGCTATTGATAGCAAGACAAAATTTGTTTTAGCTCATTTATTCGTCGAGAAAAGAACAAAACAGAAGTGTTATGAATTCCTAAAACAAATAAAGGAAAGTTGTTATGAACAGATAATTGAACAATTCAATAAAGAAAAGTATAAGAGAGTTGAGGATAGAGAATTAATAAGATTTGTTTGTGACAAATTTGCAAGTTATAAATCTGCTTTCAGCAGGCTATTTTACAGGACTGCAAATTTGTCTTTTGGTGTTCCAATTGCATGCAAAAAATATAATCTTGAATATAACAATAATCCAATTGAAAGGTATAATGGAAAAATAAAAGATAGAATGAATGGGATAAGAAAAGGATTTGGAAGTTTTTCAGGAGCAGAGAGTTTTATGAATTTGCAATGTGTGATTAATAATTTTGTGAAT
>MFWN01000008.1:6758-12899 GCA_001786395.1 Candidatus Pacearchaeota archaeon RBG_13_36_9 | reverse complement strand
TGAGATGGCTATGCCCATCTCATTTAGCCCTTTGTTTCGGAGATACTGAAGAAGCAAGAGGGTTTTTAACAAGCAAAGAAAAGATTTTTCATATTGCTGTAATTTTGTCTGCTTGTATCTGGAGATATTCGCGGTATTCTTTTATGGTGCCTTCTACTTCGATGTCTTGATAGGTTAGATTGCCGCACTCGCATATAATATCTATTTTTCCTGTTTCGTCTTTTATGGAAAGAATTTTGAAGGTTTCTTTGTCTTCTATCCTGAAGATTGTGCCATGAACCTTAACTTTTTGGTTAAGCATCTTGTCGTTTATTTCCCCCAAATTTACTGCTTTTGGAGGCAGAGTATTGGCTAAGAATAACAGCAGGAAGATTCCGATTATTGATATTGCAAGGCAGATTTTTAAGATGTTTTCCATGTTTAATGAAATAAATCCGGTGTTTATAAAAACTAATGTGATAAAAAAGCACTATGGTTGGGTTTATAAGACCCCTTTTTTCAGGATTTTTTTGGCTAAAAAGCTTTTTAAACATGAAAGAAGTGAGTAAATAATGGACGTTGAAGAAAAATTGGAATTGATAAAGGAGTTTGCGGAAGAAATTGTTACAGAGGAAGACCTTAGGCATATTTTTGAAACTAACAATAAGCCAGTGGCTTATGATGGCTTTGAGCCTTCTGGCGTTGCTCCAATACATTTTGGGCTTTTGAGAGCGACTAATCTAAGAAATATGATAAAAGCAGGAGTTCATTTTAAACTTTATCTTGCAGACTACTTTGGATTTATTAACAATAAACTAGGAGGAGACTTAGAAAAAATACAGACTGCTGGAAAATATTTCATTGAGGTATGGAAAGCTTGTGGCATAGATACAAAAAAAGTCGAGATTATCTGGGCAAGCGAGTTAATGGACAGTGTTAATTATTGGGATAGGGTTTTAAGGGTAGCAAAGGAAACCAGTATTAATAGAACTAAGAAATCTTTGACTATTGCTGGAAGAAGAGAAGGGGAAGAAATATCTACTGCGCAGTTATTTTACCCTAGCATGCAAGTGGCAGATATTTTTGAATTGGAAGTAGACATTTGCCAGTTGGGGATGGACCAGAGAAGGGCAAACATGCTGGCCAGAGATGTTGCAGACAAATATAAGTGGAAAAAGCCCGTTGCTGCGCATCATCATATTTTGTTGGGTTTGCAAGGACTGCAGAAAAAAGACAGTGACGATGAGACTCTTATAGCATCAAAAATGTCTAAATCAGACCCAAAAACCTGCATTTACATGCATGATAATTTAAAAGAACTGAAGGAGAAAATAGGAAAAGGGTATTGTCCAGAAGGAATTGTTGAGGGAAATCCTATTTTAGAATATTTTAGATATATTATTTTTAGGAACATAAAGAGCTTAAAAATTGAAAGGTCGCCTAAATTCGGCGGGGACATTGAATTTGGGAGTTATCAGGAGCTTGAAAGAGTATTTGTTGACAAGAAGATTCATCCAATGGACTTAAAGAGCTCTTGTGCAATAGAACTTGACAAATTGATTAAGCCTGCTAGAGAGTATTTTGAGAAGAATAAAAAGGCAGCTGAACTGTACTCTGTAGTTAAGAACTTAAAGATTACACGATAAATTTAAAAACTTTATCTTGCTGTGTCTTTTATGGCAAAAACAAATCCTTGGAAAATTGGTGGAGGTGTTGGAGCCGCTTTGCTTGGAGCTTACATTGCTCTTAGTTCTCAAGGAAATTTTTTAGAGGTAATAGTAGGAATTGCTATTGCTGCATTTGGGATTTCTTTAATTGCTTCTAGCTAAAATGTTAAAGATAAATGAAATTGAGAAGAACAGGTTAGACTTGGCTTACAGAAGAAATCTTCAATTACTAAACATCTTTTTAATTTCTGGATTGGGCGCAGTTTTTGCATATATTGGCGCTTTAATTCTCAATCTAGAAAAAGTTTTGCCCTATACTATTATTATGATTCTTGTAGGTACAGTTACTTATATCTTTTATAAAAGAATTGACAGGAATTTAAAAGAGATATCAGAGAGGATTGAGAAGCTAGTTTAATTATTTTGTGTAGAACTCAATTATATCCCTGTCTTTTAAAACATGGTCCGAGCCTACCTTCTGGTTGGGGAATTTTGATGATGGACCTGTAACTTTCGCCTGTTTTATTTTCAGGGAAAAGCCATGAAGGATTTTTTCTGCTGCATCCTTCACTGTTGAATTTTGCAGGAGAATTATTGGCTCATTTTTATCAGCTGGCTTTCCGGGCTCTTTTGTATAAACCCGAATTTTGTTGAAACTCTGGAAAATTTTATCTTTTAATTGTTCTATACTTTCCTTGGTTTTGCAGGAAATAAGCAGGAAATTATACTTTTTGCTTTGAAGATTGGCATATGCTTTTCTTTTTTCATTCTCGTTTAAAGTATCAATTTTGTTGAAAATAATTATTCTTGTTTTTGATGCTCGGCTTAAGAAGGGTTCTATTTGTTTTAACTGCTCTACAGCTGTAATCATTATTAACAGAGTATCTGCTGTATTAACTACTCCAAGATCGCACAGTTCATTTTCAATAGCAGGCATGTCTATTAGCTGTATTTTGGCTCCTCCATAATGCAAGGTGCCAAGAACAGGAGTTTTTGTCGTATAGGAATAATCTGCCGCTTCTGACTGCGCGTTTGTAAGGCAGGAGAGAAGAGAGGATTTTCCAGTGTTTGTCAAGCCTATAATAACTGCCTGCATCTCTGCTTTTTTTATACCTAACTTTTTCCCAGAAGATTTTTTCTTTTTCTTCTCGGTCTCTAATTTTCCTTTCAATTTTTTATATCGGGTCTTGATATTTTTGTTTAAAGTTTCAGCTGACTTGTGTTTAGGCATTGTGCGCAGCATCTCTTCCAGGCAGGCAAGCTTTTCTTCGTCACTCTTTGCAGCAAGATACCTTGCTTCTGCATTCATATATTCATAATTTGCATTAATTGGCATATATAAAAGAGCATAACAATCTTTAAAAATATTCTTAGTCTTTACTCTTGATGGTATATGCGGTTAGGAATCCGGGGGTTATTTCTAAGGGTGAGATAGACAAAGCTTTTTCAGGCGTGTTTGGACATTTAGATCCAGATGTTCTATTTTTGCATTCTGCTCGAGAGGTTATAAGAGGGAGAACTTTAGAAGGAGATAGGCAGATTAAGTTTGCTCTTGGAAAACATAAGAGTTTTGCTGCACAGTCTCAAAATGAAACTTGGAATGCTATAGGAGAGATTCTTTGTTGCGAAGAAGTAAGAAGCGGGAGCAGTGATTTGCATGCAGTTTACACAGAGAAAAGCCAGGATTTTGATAAATACAAAGAGAAATTTCCTATTGTTAAAAATCAGGTAGGGAATATTGCAGTTATATCCAGGAATGGAAACAAAACTTTTGTTTTGGATTTATTTGACAGGCATGGAATATTAGACAAACACCATGGTAATTTAATCAGCAGTTATGCGCTTGAAGCTGGTTTGAGGGCAAGGGACAAGGTTGATGTAAGCAAGCAAGAAGTAAGAGGTTTTTTAGACAGTGTAGATTCCTGTGATTTTCAGCAGCAGAGTCCGGTGAGTATGGGAGGGGATTATAAGATTTTAGGGGCAGGTTTACAAGGAAGTGCCTTACTTTATAGCAACGCTCTTGCTTATCTAAATTTTTTCACAAAGAGAGAAGATTCAGGAACAAGCAATTCAGGAAATTCAGGAAGAAGTCCTGGCAGAAGAGAGCAAGTGAATAATGGAAGGTTTTCAACAGGATTTTACAGGCCTATTTAGTTTTATTTTGTTTATTTTTCTTTTTTTCCTTTTTTTATTTAGGTAGTTTCAGGATTAATTATATTTATAATGCCTTTTTTCTTATTTTTTTATGCAAAAAAGTTTTTTTATGCAGGATGCAGAAATTGTTGCTAAGAAATTGTTAGGAAATGTTTTGGTTAGGAAGATTAATGGAGGAGAGAAAAGGGCGAGGATAGTTGAGACAGAAGCTTATTATGATGAGAAAGATCCTGCTTCCAGGGCATGCCAGGATGGAGATTTAAGAAAAACTATGCTGATGGATGCAGGAACAATTTTGGTTTACGGAGTGCATAATAACTGGCTGTTTAATTTTGTGAATAATAAAAAAGGAAAAGCAGAGGCTGTCCTTATAAGAGCTTTAGAGCCTTTAAATTTTACAGGAAAATGCAATGGTCCGGGATTATTGACAAAAGCTATGCTGATAGATAAGAAATTTCATAAGCAAAGCATACTGAACAATGAAGAGCTTAAATTGGAATTGATAAAGAGGAATTTTGATATTGATAAGAGCTTTAGAGTTGGAGTGAGAAAAGATTTGCCTAAGAAATTAAGATTTTTTATTAAAGGTAACGAGTTTGTTTCAAGAAACAGATAATACCTACGCAATATTTATATTCTTGATATCTTTATTCTTTTATGGAAGATAAAATACTTGATTTGAAAAGAGATTCTAATGAGAAAATACAGGCATATGTTGATTCTTTGAAAAAAGACAAGATTGTTGTTGCTACAAGCGGCTATTTTGACCCGCTACATCATGGACATGTAGAGTTATTTAAACTTTCAAAAAAATTAGGAGATCATCTTATTGTCATAATCAACAACGACAATCAGACAATTCAGAAAAAAGGGTATGTATTTATGACCGCAGAAGAAAAAGCAAAAATAATATCAGAGATTGCATGCGTAGATAATGTTTTTGTAAGCATTGATGAAGACCAAACGCAATGTAAAACCCTTGAATACTTAAAGCCCCATATATTTTCAAAAGGAGGCGATAGGTATGTAAACGAAATACCTGAGACTCCTGTATGCAAAAAATATAACATACAGGTAATTGATGGAGTAGGCTCAAAAGTCCAGAGTTCTTCTGAGTTAGTAAAAAAAGCCAGAGAAGCTCAGGAAAAGATAAAAGGAAAAAATTAAAGTTTAAGTTAAGGATTTCATAATAAATGGCAAGGGATCTGCTTTTTCAGAAGTTATTAATCCTGCAAAAAACTCTTCATCTGGATTTCCTATGGCAGTTCTTACTGCTTTGTAAGTCATCTTATCTTTTCTTCCGCCTTTTTCTATTGCTGCTTTATTGTATTGTTTTGTAAATATTATGAAGCCAGATAGTTTTGATCCTTTAATTCTTGCAGTTCCACGATAATCTTCTGATGTTCCGGTGAAATCCGGTCCGTTTTCTGATTCAATAAAAATATAGAAAAGACTTGATTCGTTTGCGCTTAATCTTTCTGGATGATAGCTTGTTGGCAATTCATCAAATCTTGCCCTATTCCATGCACCAACATAATCTGGTTGTCCTCTCATATTTTTTTACTTGCTATTAATTTATAAACATTTATTTTGTATATAATATATTATGAAGTTAGCAGTTTTATTTAGCGGAGGGAAAGACAGCTGCCTTGCTTTGCATAAAGTCAAACAGGAGGGGCATGAAATAACGTATCTCTTAACAGTTATTCCTAGTAATTTTGACAGCTTTATGTTTCATAAGCCTTATCTTGCTTTGTTAAAAAAGCAGGCAGAAATGTTAGATGTAGAGTTAATTGCTGTAAAAAGTAAAGGAGAGAAAGAAAAGGAGTTAGAGGATTTGAAAAAACTTATAAAAAAAGTCAGTGAGGATATTGAAGGAATCGTTGTTGGGGGAATTGCTTCTAGCTACCAGGGCAAGAGAATAAAAAGCATATGTCGGGAATTAGGTTTAGAATTTATCGCCCCATTATGGGGCTATAGGGGAGAGGATATTTGGAGAGAGTTGTTAGATGAAGAATTTAAGGTTATTTTGACAAAAATCTCTTGTGAGGGAATTCCTAAAGAATTTTTAGGAAAAATAATCGATAAAAAGATGTTTGAGGAATTAAAAAAATTAGGACAAAAGTATGAATTTAGGATTGATTTTGAAGGAGGAGAAGCAGAGAGTGCTGTTTTAGGAATGCCTGAATTTAAGAAAGATATAAAAGTAGAGTTTGACATTAAAAGTGAGGGGAAGTACAGGCATTTTATTGAGTTAAAGAAGGAATTTGGGACAGGATTAAAGCCTGAATAAATTATGCCAAATATCCCTACAGAATGGAGCCGTATCCATTCTATCTTC
>MFWN01000008.1:6585-6727 GCA_001786395.1 Candidatus Pacearchaeota archaeon RBG_13_36_9 | reverse complement strand
TTCTTGTCTGATGACCAACTGGCCTCAGAATTATTTCTCTTGAAGTATTCTTCAAGATGATTCATAGTATCCCAAACAAAACTTTGAAATGCATGAAGCCATTCTGTTCCATTTCCGGGCTTTGCATCTTTTCTATGGATGA
>MFWN01000008.1:5089-6545 GCA_001786395.1 Candidatus Pacearchaeota archaeon RBG_13_36_9 | reverse complement strand
TCCTGTTAATGGCTCTGATATTAATGACACTTCAAGACCCAAGAACGATGTATGCGGAGATGGAAGGTGCACTGGAAAAGAGAACGTAACAAACTGTGCTAAAGACTGCAAAACAACAGGGCCAGGTGGAGGGGGGGATAATACATGCACTCCAACCTGCGCTTGGAAGCAGTGCGGGAACAATGGGTGCGGAGGAATCTGCGGAAGTTGCAATACAGGATATGCATGTAACTCTACATTTGGCTGCTCACTAATAGACTGCACAAACGAAACTGGATGCAACATTAAAGGACAGTATTGCTCTGGCAATATACCTTATAACTGTACAAATACTGATGAAGATATCTGCCTGGAGAGAGTAAATTCAGACGCATGCGCTTCTGGATTTTTATGCGCAAATTCAACAGGATGCTACGAATCAAGGAACTGCACTTCTAATAATAACTGCACCTACCTTAACAACATAACCTGCGATGGAAACACTCTCAGAAACAACACCGGAGTATGCAGCAATTTCAGCTGTATAACAAACTCTTCTACTATTCGAAACTGCGATGCTTCAGATTCTTATCTCTGCGATTCAACAAACAGGTATAAGAATGATTATTCCTGTTCTGGTAATCAGTGTGTTAATCAGAGTGTTTTTGATAAGGATTGCAATGACACTTCGTTCTGCAACGGGGCGGAAACATGTTGGCAGGGGGTGTGCGGTTCTGGAACCTTGCCTGATTGTAACGACCATATTGGGTGTACGGTGGACAGTTGCAACGAGCTGGAAAAATGCAACCATGCAGCTAATAATTCATTATGCCCTCCAACACAATTCTGCGATATAACTCAGGGATGTGTTGATAATCCAGTATGTCTTGGAACAGATGATTCATGCGGAATTTATCCTTCATGCAGCAATTGCAGTCTTAGTGATAATTGTTATGGAACTGAAAGAAGAGATTATTTCTGCAATTCAACAAATAGCTGCTCTTATAGTGTTATAACAGAAACAGAGAATTTAACAAACAACAACTGTTACAATGGAAAAGATGATGATTGCGACCTATTGGTGGATGGAAGTGACCCTGGATGCCAGTGCACAAATGACACTGGATGTTCTTTAGAAGGATTATTCTGCTCTGGAAACACTCCTTACAACTGCACAGATACTGATGGTGATACCTGCCTAGAAAGGATAAATTTAGCTGCTTGCGCAACAGGATATCAGTGTGTTTCTGGACAGTGTGTATTGTCCTGCCAGAATGAATGCTCTTCAGAGGGGCTGTTATGCCAGGGAAATATGCCTTATAATTGCACTAAAAAATCAGATGGATGTTTTGACAGGACTAATTTAACGCAGTGTGGAACGGGATATCAATGTGCTGCAGGAATTTGCGAGACTATTCCTGATTGTTTGAATGATGGTGATTGTGTTAGTTTCACTAATACCTGCTCTGTAGGGATA
>MFWN01000008.1:0-5051 GCA_001786395.1 Candidatus Pacearchaeota archaeon RBG_13_36_9 | reverse complement strand
AGTTGTGGCAGAGGAAATGGGAGTTGTCAGGGAGGAATATGTGTTTTAAATCCTTTAGATTTGGGTGTAATCTACCATAAGTCTAGTTTTAGCTATAAACAGCTACCTGATTTTGATTACTATGATACTTTTCCACGTTCTGAGCCCTGTGCTTATCTTCCGGAAAAAGGGCAGTGGGGTTGGGTTAATGCAGCAATTTATGGGGGGAATATGTGGCTGGCTCCTGATCCAACAAATTCTTCTCGTGCAGCACTTTATATGTCTTTTGATGATCCCAATTATAGTAATAGTGACAAGCATGTCAAACTGTACGAGCTGCAGGGCAGAGAGTTTAATAATAAGGGTGCTAAACCCAACTATAATGTAGAACCTTATGTTTCTGATAAAAGAGCATACTATCATTTTGATGTATGGTTCCCTAATAATACTGTTATTGCGAGCTGGAGATTAATCTGGCAAATTTGTGGAGAGGAAAGTGTTTATACAGGGGGTGTTGGAAACAATCCTCAATTTAGACTTGTTTTTGAGGGAAATCACTTAAATGCGGTATTAGATGACTATTATTATACCGATGCTAAAGTCCATCGGTGGACTGTAACAACCCTGGAAGATTTGCCAAAAGATCAATGGATCGAATTTGTTGTCCTTTATGAACAGGGCAGTGGTTTTAAGAATGAGGATGGAACTGTTGTTGTCTGGATTGATGGTATAAAGAAGTTTGAAAGGAACGACATCCCAACAGCAACACAAAGCGGAACACCTTTTTTTGTATGGGGTATAGGGTGTTATGGCAGTCCGATAGAACCCTATGGACAGGTTCAGTTATTTAAGGATGTTATGGTCACGAGCAATTTTTCAGGAACTTCTTTGGCAGCTCAAGAAAGCCTTGGAACACATTCTCCATTATCTGAATCAATTTTTTCAAAGATTTTGGACTTGCTAAAGGATTTCTTGACAAAGATTTATTAAGTGTTTTTCTTTTACTTAATTTATGAAACAAGAGTTTTACAGAAAAAAAATGGACAGTGGGCTTACTGTCTTATTTGAGAAAAGGAAACTTCCTGTTGTTACTAGCTCGGTGACTATGAAGTTTGGCTCGGAGTACGAGCCCGCTAATTTAAAGGGGGTTTCTCACTTTATAGAGCACCTGGTTTTCAAGGGGACAAAAAACAGAAGCCAGAAACAAATCAGCGAAGAAATTGAGAAAAAAGGCGGGGTTTTGAATGCATTTACTTCTGAGGAAGTTACTTGTTTTTGGAATAAACTGCCTAGCAGGTATTTTGAACTTGGAATTGATGTTGCTACAGATTTGGCATTAAATCCTTTATTTGATAAGGAAGAGCTGGAGAAAGAGAGAAAAGTAATATTGGAAGAAATAAAGATGTATAAGGATAATCCGCAGTTTTATGTTATAAAGAAAGTAAAATCCCTTCTCTATAAAAATCCATTTGGTATGAATATTTCTGGAACAGAGGAGACAATGAACAAAATGAAAAGAGAGGATGTATTGGATGTTTATAGAGATTATTCTACAAATAATATGATGCTTACTATACTGGGCAATTGCGAATTTGAGGAAATCTGCGAAATAGGCAGAAGACTTTTTCCAAAGAAAGATAAACAAATCAGTCAGTTTCTTCCTGAAAAAACAAACGGGGAGCTTATAGAAAAAAGGAAAGGATTGGACCAGGCGAACCTTGTTTTTGCTTATCATGTGCCTTCCTTGCTGGAGAAGAATAGGTATTCTGCTGAAGTTGTTGATGCTATCTTAAACGAGGGAATGTCTTCAAGGCTTTTCCAGGAGATAAGAGAAAAGAGGGGACTAGCTTATGCTATTAAGGGACTGTTGCAGCAGGATAAAAATTATGGATATCAGATGATTTATGTTGGAACAACCAAGGGAAATATTCTGAAGGTAAAAGAATTGATTTTAAAAGAGATAAAAAAGCTTCAGATCTTGGAACAGAGGGAGCTGAGCGAGGCAAAAGAGCAGTTAATTGGGTTGAGAGAGGTTGGAAGCGAGGAAAGTGAAGAGGTTTTAGCTGCTTTAATTACAGAAGAGAACGCAGGAAATGCAGAAGAATTTTACAAATATGAGGAAAGAATTAATGCTTTGAAGCTGGAAGATGTTAAAAAGCTGGCTAAATTAAAAAATTATAGTTTTATGGCTTTAGTGCCTGAATAAAAAATTAAACTATGATTTTATCTGACATTTGTCAAGATAAAATTTCTACTGATTTTTTTGGATGCTTCTAATAATCTTTAACATGAGGGAGCGTTGGGGATGCTATTTTTTAATGGGCTGCAGGGATAATAGCTTATTTTCTTGGTTCTTTTTGCTAATCCTCTATTAGTCTATATCAAAATTTCTATCAATTCAAGAATAGCAGAGTATCTTCTGGACTATGGACGAAGATATAAGTTTAATTAGACTTTTTCTTTTAAGGTAACCTATTTAAACGCATTTTATTCCTTTTACATATGCAAATTATAAGAGTTAAGGGCATTAGTGCAATGGGAAGGACCAAGGGATGCGAACTTGGTCCACTAAAGATACTGGAGAGTTTAGGGGAGATTTACAGCAATGAAAAAGGGAAGATTATTGATAAAAAGTTGTTTAGCCTGGAAGAGATTCATGTGGATAACAACAACGTTGAAGAGGCAAACGAGCTTATTTACGAGAACAGCAGGGAAATTTTTTCTGAGCAGGACAAGGCCTTGTTTATTGGAGGCGATCACTCTGTATCTTATGGATTAGTCAGGGGATTCAGAGAAAATTTCGAATCTCCTTTTTTGATAGTGTTTGACGCGCATGTTGACTGCATGACTCCTGGAAAAGAGCCAACACACGAAGAGTGGCTAAGAAAGCTGATAGAGGAAGGATTTCCTGCTGGAAATGTGATTATTGTTGCTGCCAGGAACCTACACCAGGAGGAAAGAGAATTTATAGACAAGAATAAAATACAGGTTTTTGGAATGAAAGAGCTGCAGGAAAATCGGCAGGAGATATGCGATATTCTAATGGAAAGGGCAAGAAATTCAGAAGCCTTTTATATAAGCATTGATATAGATTCGGTTGATCCTGCTTTTGCTCCTGGAACAGGATACCTGGAGCCTGGAGGACTGTCTTCTAGGGAGCTTATTTATTTTTTGCAGAGGCTGGCTTTATTAAAGAATTTTAGGGGAGCAGATATTGTTGAGATAAATCCGGATAAAGATGATGGTAAAACTGTTAAATTAGGGGCGAAAATACTGGCAGAACTGATATAGGATGAACAAAAAACTGGTGGTTGGAATAGTGGCAATAATTTTAGTGGGAGGAGTACTTATGTTAAATAACTTGATTTTTGGATATAGGATAGATAAGGAAAATACAGACAATATAATCATGGAAAACAATACAGTACAACTTAGCTCTCTGACTTTAAGGCAGAAAATTGCGCAAATGATAATGGTCAGGGGTGATTCTAAAGAGAATTTACAGCTTACTGATTTGAACGTTGGGGGGGTTTTCTTAGATAGGCAGGAAAGTGAAGGGGATTATTCAGAACTTATTTCAAAATATCAAAATAGCTCCAGGATTAAATTGTTAGTCTCGACAGACCTGGAAGGGGCGTGGAATCCTTTTGTTAAGTTTAAGCAATTTCCTAAAAATGAAGATATTGAAGGTGAGGAAGAAGCTTTTCAGGCAGGCAAGGAACACGGAAAGTTGTTAAAAGAAATGGGTTTTAACATGAATTTTGCGCCGGTATCTGAATTGGAGGATGAAATTTATGGGGGGAGAGCATTTTCTGGAGATAAAGAGGAAATAAAAGGCAAATTGAAAAGATATATTGAAGGGTTGCAAGGCAGTGTTTTTGGAGTTTGCAAGCACTATCCTGGAAAAGGAATGATTAAAAATCTTCATCTTGAAAAAGATGAGCAGAAAATAGTAAAAGAGGATTTGGAGCTGTTTGAATATTGTGTTGAAAATAAAATAACAGGGATAATGGTCGGGCATCAGGTGGTTGAGGGAGAGATTAATTCCAATGGAAAGCCCTCGAGTGTTTCTAGGGAGGTTATTGAAACTATTCCTGGGGATGTTTTGGTTATAAGCGATGAAGTCAATATGCAAGGATTAAAGAACTTTTATATATTCAGCAAAAGAAAAATGTATTGTGATTTAATAAATTCAGGAGAGAATTTGATTTTAGATTTTAGCCTGGATAAAAAATCTGCTTACAAGCTTATCCTGCAACTGGAGCAGGATGTTGAAAATGGAAAAATTGAAGAAGAGAAAATCAACGAAAGTGTTAAAAAGATTTTGAAATTAAAAGGTCATGAGGCAGTTTAGGATGGAAGAAGGAATCAGATGTTTTGCTGCCTTGGACTTGCCAAGAGAGGTAATGAACCATATACATGATATTCAAAATCAGATTAAAAAACAGAACTTATTCACTGGAAAATTTACAGACATTGAAACTTTGCATTTAACTTTGAAGTTTTTAGGAGAGATAAGCGAGGAAAAAGTTGGAGAAGTTAAAAAAAGATTGAGAGAGATAAAGTTTTCTCCTTTTGGAGTCGGGCTTGGGAGAGTGGGGGCATTTCCCAGCAATTATAAAGGATATGTGAGGGTTATTTGGGTGGAGTTAATTGGGGCGTATAACTTGCAGAAGCAGATAGATGGGGCACTGAAAGACATTTTCCCCCCAGAGTTCAGATTTATGGGGCATATAACTCTTGCTAGAGTTAAAAGCGTGGGAGATAAAAAAGCGCTTATAGAATATCTGAAACACATCAAACCCAAAGAGCTAAGATTTAATGTTGATAAATTTTTCCTCAAAAAATCTACGCTCCATCCAGAAGGGCCGGTTTATGAAGACCTTGAGAGCTATGGATTAGAAGAATAGAAAGGATTGAAAAAAAGTTAAGGCAATAACTTTATAAACTATTATGCATTAATGATTAACGTTGAAGTAATCTTTAACAAATTCGTTAACGAAATTCGTTTAAGTAATACGTTAACGTAATTCATTAACGCACTAATGAAATGATAACAAAAAAAGAGCTGG
>MFWN01000007.1:33644-34549 GCA_001786395.1 Candidatus Pacearchaeota archaeon RBG_13_36_9 | reverse complement strand
GCAGACTGGTACAAAAACAAACTCATAATCTCCCTACGTTTAGCCCCAATTGCCATCATAGTACCAATCTCTCTAGTTCTTTCAGTGACTGTTGCAAACATGATATTTGCAATACCTATACCGCCCACCACAAGAGAAACCAACGCAATTGAAGTTATGAGCATGCTCATTACGCTCATTATCTGATCTACTTTCGATATTATGTACTGCTGCGTTATAACCACAAAATCAGAGCTCTTATCCTTATAATTAATCGCATCAGATTTAGTATCTAGATAATTAAGAATCTGATTTTTCGCATCATCAACATGTTCCTTGTCTGTAGCACTTGCATATAAAACCCCGTAGGCGGTAACACGTTTTAAAATACCTCCAACGTTAGAACCAAAATATGACGAATAATATGGATCCACAGGCCCTGCTAGTGATAGAGATGTTACTTGGCTCATTGCATTCGAACTTTCGCTTTCTTTTAAGATTCCTACCAAGGTTGTTTTTATAAGTTTTCCATCTAATCGCTGTATATACAAAGTATCCCCAACCTTTAGCTCTTTATCTTTCCCAAAAAGCTGGGTCATACTTTTGCTCATAACTATCTCGCTTTTCTTGTTTTCAAACATCCTGCCCTCTTCGATTTCCATGCCCATTATATCAAGTAGACCTGGCGTGGTAGCATACATGGTCCCACCTGCCTTTGACTGCCACTTCAGAAATCCCTCCCTTAATTTTATAGCCTTCAAAGGCAATAAACCGATTGGGGCTACTTCTTTTACATAGGGTAGTTTCTTCAATTCATCTATATCATGGTCGGTAAAACCCATCTCCCTAAATGATATCTGAGGTGGGTCACTATCAGTACCAATACCGATAACCATGCCAGTTGGATTGAAGATATTCCACTGCTC
>MFWN01000007.1:33343-33599 GCA_001786395.1 Candidatus Pacearchaeota archaeon RBG_13_36_9 | reverse complement strand
CCTGTCATTAACTGCCTGTATTTTCTCTTCATTTTTGGAAGCAATATAAGAAACCCCGTCGTTGCCTCCGAAAGTCCCCCTCTTATCTGCTGCTAAAACAATTCCGTCTTTGCATACAATCCCTATTGTAGTTGTTCCGGTTCTCCTTATCTGTTTTTTTAAGTCTTCATCCATTTTCTATATTGAGAAGTAACACTCAACATCTCTTATGCCCAAAATTTTGAGGCGATGAGCCATTTTGGGTCATCCTAAAAAC
>MFWN01000007.1:25588-33317 GCA_001786395.1 Candidatus Pacearchaeota archaeon RBG_13_36_9 | reverse complement strand
CATCGTTTTTCTGATTTTAGAATTTATATTAGTAATAAGCCCGGCTTTTTAAATGTTTTCTTTTTAAAAATTTTTGTTTTCTATAGAAAATTATTTATAGCACAATTTCTTAATAAATTAAAATGAGTTTAGAATCAAACCTAGCTGAATTAAGAAAGGAACTTGAAACTGGAGAAAGAAATAGCAAAAAAGCCTATAGGATTAACGTCATAACCTCAGAAATTACTGAAGATGTTGAGGATGTACAGCCTGAAAAATATTATGTAAAAAACAGAATTGTTCCACTTTTTCAAAAAGCACTGGAGGTTATAAAAACTTCATCTTCAAGGGGGGGTTTTGGAAAGCATATGCAAGGTTTTGTTAATTCTATAAAAAGAAGAAAAGATTATCTTATGGCTTACTCTCCTATATTGGAATATACTTTCCAGCATTAAAGGAGAACTTCATCTTTCAATCACAGTTATATTGTTTTCTTTTTTAAAAAGCATTATCTAAAAATTATTCCTCAAGAGGAAATCTCTCCAAAACTCTGAATTTAGCCCCCCTGGGTCCGCAGTCAAAAGTACAGACATCCAAGTAACTTAGCCTGGACTGTTTTCGCTGAAATTTTCTTCTTTCTTGCATAAGGAAATTATAAGCTTTTTGTCCCTGCTCACGAACATCTCCTGTTCCAAAATTTCTCGTTAAAGTGGTATGTACCCCCCAGGGGAATCTATCCATATTATCAACCCCTTCTTTTTTACAGGCTTCCAATAAACTCAAAGAAAAATCGTAGACTGAAGAATCTTGCGTGATGCCTTCAACTATTACTGCTTCGGGATTAAATAGCAGGTCATTCAAATAAACAGTTAAAGGAATTTTTAAGTTAGCCACTTTCTTCGCAGCATTGCAAAGCCTTTTTCCAAACTCCCTGTCCAAGTAATCCAAATCATTTTCTTCTTCGCCTATTGTTTTTTTGCATGCGTCATTTTCATCCAGCGCACAGATGTGAATTGAATCAACAGGATAAGAAACACACGGTATTTGTTTGGCAATTCTTGCAGAAATTTCTGCCATAGAAAGAGCTATTTCCCTTGGATGCCTGTAAATAAAAGTATATCCAACTTTTCTAGGATGTATTCCTGGTTTTGCCCCTTCAGCCAGCAATAAGCATTCTCTTTCTCTGAATCCTTTTTCATAAGCTGATTTTTGTTTCTCTAACCACTTATCAAAGGTCTCAACCATACAACAGCCAGAAATCTTTTGATTTATAAACTTTAATGTGATACTGCATATGCTTCTAAAACTTAAGAAAATTTATTTTTACCCTCCTGCCGAGTTACTTTCTATCACAGTTATATTGTTCTCTTTTTTCAGCTTTATTATGTGCTCTACAAAGCTCTCAATCTTGGCTTCATGACTCACCAAGATTAACTGAGAGGCATTTAACTGTGTCAGAACATCGCGCATTTTATCCAGCTGTGTTTCTGAAAAACCATCTGTGGGCTCGTCCAAGATGATTAAATCGCGGGTCATTATCTTGGATAAGAGAGAGTTAATAACCTGGTTTAACGCAAGCCTGTAGGCAAGAGCTACAGAGGTTCTTTCCCCTCCTGAAAGATAGTTGTAAGATATTTCATAACCCTGCTGTTCTATAATCGGCGAGAAAGTTTCATCCAGCCTCGCTGTTAAACTTTCTGGCACAAGGATAGAAAACCACTCTGAGAAAAGCTTGGAAAATTCATCCTTTAGCTTCAGCATAACATTCTTTTCAGTAAACAGCACTAAGCCTAGGAATTTGTCAGAAAGCCAATCCTCCAAAGACTTGAAGTATTCCACTTTTTCCTTTAATTTCTTTTTTTCTTTTATCTGTTCCTCAACATCATTTATCTGAGAGTCTATAAAAAAAATCTCTTTATTAATTCCCACAACTTTCATCTCCTGCCTTCTTTCTTCAAATATTTTTTCTTCAAGCTCTTTTTTCTTATGCTGAAAAAGCTCATTGAACTTGGAAAAACTTTCGATTTCTCCTTCGAGACGTTTCATGTGCTTGAAAATCATCTCTGTGTCCTGCTCAGCTTGCCTTTTTTTCCTTTCGAATTCCAAAAGCGAGCTTTCTTTTTCCTTCAGGTTTTCTGATTTTATTTTTTTAATTTCCTCTTCTGACTTATTCTGCTCCAAAAGAGAAGTCTCCTTTCTTAGCGAATCTAGCGACTCTGAAACATAAATTTTTTGCTGCTCTATCTCTTCTGATTTTTTTGCCATGCCTAAAAGCTCATATTCTATTTTCTTGAAAATGTTATTCTTGTACTCTTCATTAACTTCCTGAAGGCAAGTCGGGCAGCTTTTTAAGCGAGAGATTTTGTCTCTCAGAATATCCATCTCTTTTTTTCTTTCTCTCAGGGAGTTTAGCTGGCTGTAAAATTGGATTATCTTTTCCTGATTGATTCTTTCAGATTCTTTATTTTTTTTAATCATATCTAAAATCTCCTGGAGCTTCTTTTCATCAAAAGTTATTTTTTTTCCCTCTTCTATCTCCTGGCTTAGCCTTCGCACCTGACTTTTAAGTTCTACAACTGCCTCTTCTTTATTCATCAGCATAATGCTCGCTTTTTCCTTCTCTTTTTCCAGATTTTCCCTTTCCCGGACTTTTGCCTCAATCTCGTGGACTTCTTCTTCTATTTTTTTTGCAGCTTGTTTTTTCTCAGACAAAATCCTTTCTTCACTTTCCTTATTTTTATGCAATTCCACCAAAAATTTCTTCTTCTCTTCTAAACGTTTATTAAGTTCCTCAAGATTTTCTAACTGGCCTTCTTTATTCCTTATGTCTTCCCTGAGCTTGGAAGCAAATGTATCTATATTTTCCGCGACTCTTTTGTACTTATCAATCCCGAAGATATAACGAAGCGTATTTAGCCTGGTTTCAGAAGATTCTAAAATAATCTGCTTCATTTCCTCCTGTGGGGTATAGACTGTAAATTTGTACAAGATGTTCGTTTTTTTAGAAAATTCAGATGGATACTTAAGAAGCTGCAAAACACGGTCTTTAATCTCTGTAACGCTCCCTTCAAATCTCTCATTATCTATAGAAATGGAGGAGCCTTCCTGAGTGATGTTCTTCCCAGTTTTCTTCAGCGTCCTTTCCAAAACAACAGACCTGCCGTTTATATCAAGCTCTAATACAACTCGTCCTTCTTTCTTGCCATTTTTTAACAGAGAAGAGCCTCTTTGGCTCGGCTGCAACCCAAATAAGGCAAACTCTATAGCTAAGAGAACAGATGTCTTGCCGCAGCCTATATCTCCTGATAGCAGAACAGAGCCTGATGGAAACTCTATTTCCTGGCTTTCGTAGCTTCTTATATTCTCCAGCCGGATCTTTTTAATTATCATCTTAAACCTCGTAAGAGTTTAAGAGACAAAAAATCTTTGATTTTTTTCATTTTACTGTATGTTTAAGTTAAGAATCTTATTTATTTCTAAAAGAAGCCTGGATTCAAAAACTGCATTCTTTTCATCTTCCTGCTTTTCCAGGCTAAAAGAGTTAATCAGGGGGAGAATAAACCTGTTAAATTCAGAGTTGTTGTTCTTTGAGAACTCTTCTATTAGCGTTTCTTCTATCCCTTCTATATTCTCAGTATGCACTTCCATTTCAGCTTCTTCTGTTTTAAGCTGGTTAGTATTTTTAAGCAGAATATATGCTTTTTGCTCATTTGCTTTTTCCTGAATTTCATGAAACTTTATGTCTGAATTTTTACCTTGTCTTATGGTGCCCTTTAGCTTTAGGAGAACAATCTTGTCCCTTAAGTCTGATTTTTCCATTTCTGATAAAATCTTTTCTGTTGCAGTAAGAGCATTCTCAATTTCAAGTTCTAAAAAAACAAGTTCCTTAACTTTCAACTCCTTTTTGGTCAGTTTAACAAACCCATTCACATCCACGATGTAAAAACTTCCTGACCGCAGCTCTTGAAGCTCTGCAAAGTTGTTTGGGAAAATCGGGCCAGGATATATCAAATATTTATTTTCACCTGCCTTGTATTCGTGAATTAGATGCAAGTGGCCCAGGGCATAGTAATCTACCTCTGGCAGCTCATTTATTGCTACTGAATCTATGGGTAAATTGCCTTTCGCAGATTCCATGGTAGTATGCAAAACCAAAATCTTAAAGTTATTAGTTGGCTCCAAGGATAATTTTTTTAGGTCTTCAACTTCCAACCCGGATTTTTTTCCAGGATAACCATATATAGAAACGCCCTGATAGTTGCAGGCTTTTAAAACTATCGAGCCGTCTTCGTTCTTTTCGAACTCACACATTGTACAGAATCCTGCTTTCTCCAGAACATCCAGAAAAGTTTTTCCGGAAACAGAGTAATCGTGGCTTCCCGCTATCATGAAAACCCTTATATGATTCTCCTTTAGCTTCTTAAACTCAGAAAAAGTTTCTTTGAGTATTTCTATTGGAGGGTACGCAGAGTCAAATAAGTCTCCTGCAAAAATTATAAAGTCAACTTTCTCGCTTATACAGATATCAATTGCCTTTTTGAAACTTTCCAGATTCAACTTCTGCAATTCTGGCTGGCGCCACGAGCCCAGATGGCAGTCGGCGAAGTGTGCAAACCTCATTTAAATTACCTCGTTTAAATTTTCTTTTCCCCTAATTAAAAACTAGGAATAGGGTTATATAAAAATAGTGGTGATAGGATAGATTATTTCAACGTCCCCGACTGTCCCTTAAACGAATAGTTTTTATACCTTTAACATTTAATAGTATTATTATGAAAACAATAGGGCTTCTTGGAGGGATGAGTTGGAAATCTTCTCTTGAATATTATAGAATAATAAATGAGACAATCCAAAATAAATTAGGAGGCTGGCATTCAGCCAAAATTATTATGTATTCTGTGGATTTTGATGAAATAGATTTAGAACATCAAACTAAAGATTGGATTAATTCTGATAAGATATTGGTTAATGCTGCAAAGACCCTAGAGAAAGGGGGAGCTGATTTTATCATTATTTGTGCGAATACTGCGCATATCATTTATGAGGAAATTCAAAAAAATGTAAAAATCCCCATTTTACATGTTGCAGATGCAACAGCAGATAGGATTAAAGCTAGAAAAATTAAGAAAGTAGGGCTTTTAGGAACAAAATCTACCATGAATGGGGATTTTTATAAGGGGTGATTAGAGAAGAAACACGGACTTAAAGTGATTGTTCCAAATGAAAAGGAAAAAGAGATTGTTCATACAGGGATTAATAACATAATTCTAGGAAAAACAAATCCCGATACAAAAAAACAATTTATTGAGATTATTAATAACCTAGTTAAAAACGGCTCCGAAGCAGTAATCTTGGGATGCACAGAAATCCCGTTAATAATATCACAAAAAGATGCAAAAGTAGTGTTATTTGATACTGCAAGAATCCATGCAGAGAGCGCTGCTGAATATTCTATAAAATAGGTACAGATAATAAACATACATATAATTTTTCAAAAAATATTCTTTTTTTTGCAAGCAATTTTATGTTATACCCTAGTTTCTTAGCTTCTCTTTTTATAATGGAAGGCTTTGAAAATGAGGAAAACAAAAGCAATATTGCCCCATTTTTGTTTAAGTGTTTTTTAGCTTGTTTTAAAAATCTTACTATTGTTTCATATCCTTCTTTTCCCCCTGTAGTGTCTTTTTCCCTATCGTACTTGTGCTCTGGAAGATAAGGTGGATTGAAAATAATCAAGTCAAACTTTTCCTTAATGTCGGAGAATAAGTTGCTCTTTATTGCTTTGAATTTCTTTTTTCTTAATGTTTTAATTGCTTCTTCATCGATGTCCGCAGCTTTTACATTTTTAAACCTAAGTTTTATGCAGGTTTCTGCCTGTATTCCTGAGCCAGAGCCCATATCCAGAATATTTATTCTTCTATCTTTATCTTTTAGATAAACAGCCAATGCTGAAGAAAGCAGGTAAGAGTCTTCTCTTGGTTTATACATTTTTAACCAAACCAGCCTGAAATTGTATCTTTAAACAGCAGAACAATCGCGAATGCGGCCATCAAAAGAATTAAAACTACTACAAGAGATATTATCTTCCAGTTCTCAGCGAAAAATCCGCCGCCTTCTTTTTTAGCGCTTGCCTGCTGAGAAACTGGCTGATTTTGAGGGCGCATTTGTCTTGGAGATGGCTGCACCGAGGATGCAGGATTTCTAAAAGGCTGCTGCATGGCCAAAACAGAATCTGAATTCAGGGAATTAACTCCCTCTTGTACTTCGTCTGCAGAGTATCCTGCATTAAGCAAACTTTGCTTGGCAGTTTCAATTGAAACTCCCCTTTCCAAACCATTCTTTAATCCTGCTACAATATCATCTCTAACCATCTCTGTTCTATTTACCTCTTTTACTTATAAATATAAAAATAGGATTATTTAAACTTATTTATATATCTAATTTTTGGGAGTCCTGCATCAGGTGTATATTTTTCCCTAAAGAATATCCCATCTGAGATGCCAGTTCTGCCATCGGAGTTAATTTGGGCAGGTCTCCATGGGCGGGGATTATATTTTCCGGCTGAACCATGCTTATAAAATCTCTCAGATCCTCCCTAGATGCATGCCCGGAATTATGAAGCATTATCCCTCCAAACCCTCCTATAAAGTTTTCTGCACCAGGAACCTCAAAATCATAAACCCTCCCATTATAATTACCAGTCTCTATTTCAACAATAGGATCAAAAAGCATGTCTCCATTAACAATTTTATTGGTTGCGCCTTTAATCTCTAAAGCATCTCTTTTTATTATGTCTAAAGCAATATTTTTTGGCAACTCTTTTATTTTATACTTTTTAAGGTTGTAAACATAGCTCCATTTTTTTGGGTTTATTTCATCAAGATTTATTTCGGATAAGGGCAAGGCTTCGGGCGGCAATTTTTGATCTCTCTTACTTTTATTGGCTAAATAAGTTTTAATTTGACTATTAAATTTTTCAGAAATATATTCTTTAAGCAAATTAAGATCTTTATCTCCCTGGATACGGAGGACATAAGAATAAGTTTCAGGGGTCAACATTTTATTTCCAGCAATCATCCTGTTTTTACCTACTTCAATGTGGTCGAATTTTGTACAAATTCCTACTTGAGAAAATAAATATAATAGGTCAGAAGCAAGCTTTTTAGATGCAGTCTTTATCCTTATTCTAAAATGTTTTTTTCCTTTATCAATACATCCATCGCCGTTTATATACGCTCCTAGAAAATTAATCTTGAATTCTTCTGAGGAAGAAAATACAAATTCAGGTATTTTTTTTGTTTTGGCAGAATTTCCAAACCATTTCTTAAATAATCTACCTAAAATTCTTGCACCGAAAGTTATTTCGTAACTATTTCCCCTCTCATTAACAATGCTAGTTGAAGGAAGGGTGTTTTTAATTACTTTCTTGATCTCTTCAAGAATCTCTTTTTCGTGTTTTCCAATTACTAAAGAAATATGCCTGGGAGCAGAGCCCTCTGCTAGATAGTAACCTAAAAGCCTTGCAAAACTTCTAGTAAGTTTTATTTTTATTGGAGCTATCTTCTTTTTATTATAGTATAAATGACCTTTTCTTAATTGGTAATTTTTGCCTTCAAATTGGATATAATTATTTAAGTCTATCTCGTTTAGCTGGTTGTACCATGAAAACTTTTTGGGTATTGCAAGATAATCCCCCACTTTCAAATTATCCCCCACTTCTGCTACTAAACCGCCTTTGTGCAGTTTAAAC
>MFWN01000007.1:23687-25553 GCA_001786395.1 Candidatus Pacearchaeota archaeon RBG_13_36_9 | reverse complement strand
TGATTTTGTATGAATATTAAATACCTTGCCGCTATAAGCATGCTCTATTAAGTTAGCATCGAACCATTTAATTTTAAAGTTAGAATCAAAAGAAGGAACTCTTAATCCTAGTTTCTCTCCTTCTTCAATTTTTCCTATCTCTTTTATTTTCATCCCCTTAGAGCCATTAAAAACAACTTCTGTATCTGGCAGAACTGAAACATGGACATCTCCAAATATCCTTACCCCTTTTTGCTTGAGCCTTTTTTCTAATTGATTTCTATTGGAAACGCTTATAGGCGTGGGTATAACTGAAGATGAAAAAATTATATGGTCCTGGTTTTGGAAGGAAAAGGGCAGCTCATTTCTCGACATCCTGTCAAGTACAGAGCCGGGCTCTCCCTGGTGCCCGGTGCAAACAATAAGATAATTAGCCCTGTTTTTGCTCGCCTTTCTCAACCCGGATTCCACCTGCTTCCTGTAGCTCAGGAGAGAAATTTCATTATAGAACGGGCATGTGTTTGCCCTATTGGCTGCATTTACATATTTATTCAAGCTTCTTCCTACAAAGATAATTTTTCTCCCCAACTGATTGCCAAAGTCAACAATGCTTTTCAACCGGGCAATATGCGAAGAAAAGGTGGTAACAATTATTCCTGCCCGCTGATTTTCAGTTGTCAGCATAACATCTTCTAGCAATCCTCTTGCAATTTTCTCGCTAGGAGTTTTCTTTTCGTTTCCAGAATATAAAGAATCAACCACCATTGCCTTAACCCCTTCTTTTGCAAGTTCTCTTAATTTCTCATAATTCGGCCTCTTTCCAAGGATAGGAGTATTGTCAAACTTAAAATCATTGGCATATAATACAGTTCCCTCAGGGGTATGCAATGCTATCATAGAGGTTTGAGGAGTCGAATGGGTGACATTTATAAAATCAACGCTGCATCTTTTTTTCCCATTTAAATAACAGGAAGAATTCGGATGCATTACTTTTATCTTGTTTCTTAAGTTTATATTATCATCTTTTAACATTATCCTTAACACTTCTGCAGTAAAAGGAGTGCATAGAATATCTGCGTTGTAGCGATAGGCGATGTAGGGTATTGCCCCTATGTGGTCAAGATGCGCGTGCCCAAGAAAAATAGCCCTTATTTTACTCCTTAAATTAAGACGGTCTAAAAGAGTGTCATCTGGAATCGCTCCGTAAGCCCTAAGCCTTTTTTCTGTATACTCTTTCAGCCTTTCCTGCTCCTCCAACTCGACTATCGGCGGCAAAAACAGCCCCATGTCAAATATGAATGCGTCTCCTCCAGTTTCTACAACAGTCATGTTTTTCCCTACTTCGTTAAATCCGCCAATAGTATGAATTCTCATTTTTATCTAACACCCTCTTTCTTTTGTCAAGAAAGAAGTAGGGCTTTAAATATGTTGCTAGGCAAGGGGATGGCAGGAAGAAGCATTAGAATATTTAAGATAGTTTATTTTTCTCAGTGCAGTATCTCCCACACATAGAACACCCTTCTGAAATATCTGGATTGTTTTCGCATTCGGCTTTTACTAATCGCTTAAATCTTTGTGGGTCTAAAGCATAATTTGCCATTTCTTTCCAGTCTAATCTCGACCTCGCTTCTGACATTTTTCTATCTCTTTCTCTTTCTTTATAAATACCTTTTGCAATATCTGCTATATGTGCTGCAATTTTTGTTACAATAACCCCTTCTCTCACATCTTTTACATCAGGCAAGCTTATATGCTCTTTCGGCGTAACATAACAAAGAAAATCAGCTCCATACATTCCTGCTAAAGCTCCTCCTATTGCGCATGCAACATGGTCATAACCTACAGCAATATCCGTTGGCAGGGGTCCAAGAACATAAAAAGGAGCAC
>MFWN01000007.1:15808-23646 GCA_001786395.1 Candidatus Pacearchaeota archaeon RBG_13_36_9 | reverse complement strand
TGGTCTAGTGGAATATGTCCGGGCCCTTCAATCATAACCTGAACTCCTTTGTCCCTGCATTTTTCTGCAAGCTCTCCTAAAACTCTCAATTCATGAATTTGCGCTTTATCTGTTGCGTCTTCTAAACAACCTGGCCTTAATCCATCGCCTAAACTCATTGTGACATCATAATGTTTTGCTATATCCAAAACTTTATCAAAATGTTCATATAAAAAAGATTGTTTATTATGTTTTTTCATCCAATTTATTAAAAAAGTCCCTCCCCTGCTTACAGAAGGCATTAATCTTTTTTCAAGCAAAGGCAAGGCCTCACGAGTAACACCTGCATGAACAGTTGCAAAATCAACACCATCTTTAGCATGTTTTTCAAAAACTTCTAGATACTTATCGAAAGTAAGAGCTTCTGGATTTCCTAGTTCAACAACTGCCTGATAAATTGGAACAGTGCCTATAGCAACAGAAGAATGTTCAATGATTCTTTGCCTAATCTCGTCTAAATCCCCCCCAAGACTTAAATCCATTACAGTATCTGCTCCTGCTTTAATTGCTGCATCTAACTTTTTTAATTCTGTTTCTAAATTTGATTTAATTGGAGAAGTACCGATATTTGCATTAACTTTTGTTGTTAAGCTATAGCCTATTCCAATAGGTTTTAAGTTTCTATGATTAACATTTACAGGAATAACAACCAATCCTTTAGCTACGCTTTCCTTTAATGTATTAACTTTTACATTCTCTTGTCCAGCAACATATTGCATTTCTTCTGTTATTTCATTGTTTCTTGCTTTTGTTAGTTGTGTCATTTTTATCTCCAATAGTAAAACCCTGAGTGTTAAGTTTCCACTCTGGCATTTTTTCAAATAATAGTTTTTTAACTGTGGCGTCTTCAGAGCCCCATAATTCAAAATAAGTTCCCCTATGCCATTCTCCTATGTTAATGCCTTTACTAAAAAAACCCAATCCACCATCACTATAAGACAATTTACCTATTCTGCCATTTAAAGATTTTGTAAAACCACAATCATCTAACATACCAGCATCTTCAACTATTAAATCTTTACTGAATATCGCAAAATCATAATCTGCTCTGTCTAACTTACCTATTCTTGCACTAACAGAGTTATGAAGCCCTAATTTCCCTAATCTATGAATATGATTTACTCTTAGTCCGCTACTTCCAACCCCAAATTGTTCATTTGCTTCTTGTAAATGTTCTCCTTCAGCATTTTTGCTAAAAGCAAACCCATATTCCTCTAATTTATTAATTGTATTAAATTTAAAATCTTCACTAAACTCTGCAAAATCCCTTAAAGCATAGTTTATATAATCAACAGAACAATTTTTGCTCCCCAAAAAATTATATTTTCCAGCACTTTCTAAATGCCTAACCTTTATTGCTTCAGTTATTGCACCAAAGAAATTTCCAATATAATCAACTCTATCAATTTGAATGTTTTTTGCTGTTGCTAGAATAAATTCCCAACGAGGATCTATTCCAAAATCAAACAATAGTTCAGTAAGGTTCTTTATTTTTCCATGTTTTTTTGCAAAAGATTCTAAAAATAAGGTGGTTAAGACCCCAATTTCTATTTTATCAACTCTATCTAACCTACTATAATTAATGTTCTTCCAGCTATTAGGAATTTGACGAATCCTCCCTTCAGTGTTTAAATTATCAAATCGTTTCTCAATTTCTTTTCTAAACCCATAAAATTGTTTTCTCATATCCCTCCTATATTCTTCTCGCATTTTAACTCCACAAGAATAGTTACTTATTAATTAATAAAATTTTCTTTTAAATTTTTTATCAAATAGATAAATTTAAATATATAATACTCTAATAGATAGAATATGAAAGAAATAAATCAGATTAAGCTAGATTTGAGAGATAGAAAAATACTTGCAGAGCTTGATTTTAACGCAAGAGAAAGTGTCTCAAAAATAGCTAAAAAAGTAAGATTAAGCAAAGAAGTTACTCTTTATAGAATAAGAAAATTAGAAGAAAGTGGAATTATCAGGGACTATCATGCGGTTATAAACAATTCTAAATTAGGAAATTATTACTCAAGAGTGTTTGTTAAATTTCAAAATTTAGATAAAACAGCAGAAGAAAAAATAAGAGATTATTGCTTGAAAAATCAAAAAATAGGTTATTACGGCAGAGCTGACGGGACATGGGATATTGGGGTTGGGTACTGGGCAGAAGACTTATTTGAATTTGAAGAATTTTTAGATGATTTTAGTTATAAATTTGGCAAGCATATCTTAGAAAAAGATGTTGCATTCGGTTTACATGTTTTTCAGCTTCCTTATAGATTCTTATCAGAACAATCTTTTGTTAAGGAATTTGAGACTGGCGGAAAAACAGACCAGCCTAAACTAGACGAGATAGACAAAAGGCTATTGGTTCTTTTGACAAAAAATGCAAGAGAGAATTTACAAGAGCTTGGAGAAAAACTTAAAGTCAGCTGGAAAACTGTAGATTATAGAATAAAAAATCTAGAAAAGAACAAAGTTATAGTAGGTTACAGAACTAATATTAATTATAAAAAACTTGGATATAGCAACACAAAAGTTTTACTTTACTTAAAAGATTTGACAGAAAAAAAAGAAAACGAATTACTTAGCTATTTAAAGTCTCTAAAAAATTCTATATGGATAATAAAATTTATAGGAAAATCAGACTTAGAATTTGAAGTACTTGTTAAAAGCAGAGAAGAATTTTTTGATATAATGACTGAATTACGAGAAAAATTCAGCAGTGTAATAAAAAGCTATGATTCTTTTATAATTCACGAAGAGCCGATAAGCAGGTTTATCCCAATTTAATTTATGCCTTTTCTAATCAAGCACAAGCCTCTTTCTCTAATTCTGGAAGGATGTTCCTCTTGGTCAAACTCCAATCAAGCTTAATCAAATTTTTGACAAACTGGTTATCCAAATTAAGCTTGAAATAATCAGACTTGCCTATTTTTCTAGTTTTGCAGACAATTCCCGACTTAATAAAATACGGAAAGAACACCTTAAGGGAGTTATAACTTACATTGCTCTCTCTTGCTATCTCAGTAATAGGATAATCAAAAAAGTGAAAGCTTATTAAGAAATCAAGAACTCTTAACTGAGGAGTATCTCCAAATTGCATAAGGAAAAAGCTTTTATTTTCTTTGACTTTCATTTCATTTAAATCATTTAATTTATTTAAATCGCTTAAATCTTTTATGCTTATAAATCTTTCTATTAATACGGATTAACTATCAAAGATAGAAACATTTAAAAATATAAAAAGTCTATATTCAAATGGCATCTGATTTAGAAAAAGCTCAGCTTATGTCAGTTTTAGCAAGAAGCAAAGGAAATTGGGGAGAGAAATACGACCGATTGGAGCATTTTAAGAGATTTCAAAACTTAAAAGAGATAATAAAAAAGCTTTCTAAGCAAGGCTGGTTGATTGTTCATGATAAACCCAATTTTACAGGAATTTCTCTTAACACGCAGTTCAAGAGAGAGATTATAGAATTTATTGAGAAAGAGATGCCATATTTGAAAGGAATTATAAAGTAGTCCAGACAAAAACCCTGATAAGCAAACCTTTTTTAACTTTCAAAAACTTTAAGGTATATGAAACAAAGAGGTAAAAAGGTTCTTTTTTTAGTTTTCTTCTTATTCGTAATAATGCTCCTGGTTTTTGCAGGCTCGCAAGAGCAAAAGAAAGCAAGCGAGGAAGTTTACAAGCAGCTTGAAAAAAATGGAGAGGCTAATGTCATAGTAAAAGTAAAAGAAACACAGGGGGCTTTTATGGAAGAAGAGGAAAATCTCATCGGAATAAAAATCACAAAAAAAGATTTAGAAAAGCTGGAAAAAGACAGAAAAGTAGAGAAAATTGAATTTTCTCCCAGGATAAAGGCATTTCTTCAGGACAGTGTCCAGCTAATCAATGCAACAACCGTATGGCAGATTCAGAACAACAATATTAACATTACCGGGATTGACGAAACAGTATGTGTTATTGATACTGGAGTAAACTTTTCTCATCCGGCGCTTATAGGAAAAAATAAAACCTGCAATATCGACTGCTATAATAAAGACTGCATAGAAAATTGCTCTGTTATTGATGACAGCGGACACGGCACCCACAACGCAGGAATAATTGCAGCTTCTTCTGCAATAAATGGAGTGGCTACTGAGGCTTCGATTATAAGCTTAAAAATTCTAGATGAAACTGGATGGGCCCATGAAACAAATGGGGAGATAGACTTAATAAATGCAATTGAGTGGTGCATTGAGAATAAATATAATTATAATATTTCTGTCATGTCTTTAAGCCTTGGAACAGAAGATTTATACAGTGATTATTGTGATGATTACTATCCGTCTATTGCAGAAGTGATAAATAATGCTACATTTTACAATATTTCTGTTATATTTGCTACTGGGAACGAAGCAGAAAGCACCACTGAAATAGCTGCACCTGCATGCATCCAAAA
Organism: Candidatus Pacearchaeota archaeon RBG_13_36_9; assembly: GCA_001786395.1. GTDB lineage: Archaea > Nanobdellota > Nanobdellia > Pacearchaeales > GW2011-AR1 > MFWN01. Next base: position 19,162 of record MFWN01000007.1, on the reverse strand, counting down.
CTCTACTGCAGTAGGCTCCATACGCAAGAACGATGCAAACTTTGACTATAACAGAAATGCAATAACAGATTTAATTGCTCCTGGATATTTAATTAATTCAACAAGAGGATATTTTGGAAGCTGTTTAAGCGGATGCAGCTGCGCAGGCAATTACCTTGTCTGTTCTGGAACTTCAATGGCAACGCCGCATGTTGCAGGAGCTTTTGCATTAATGCATCAGTATCTTAAGCTGCAAAATGGGCATGAACCTAAGCCTTATGAAATTGAAAATATTCTAAAAAACAGCTCGAAAGTAATAAACGACAGCGATGGAAGCGGGTTAAATTTCTCAAGGATAGATGTTTATTCTGCATTATTGTCCATAGACAGCAGCAACCCTACAGTTAATCTAGTCTCTCCCCAAAATAGTAATCTCCAGTTCAGCCAGAATGTGAGCTTCAGATGCTCTGCAAATGATGCCCAGCTATCAAACATAACCCTGTATGTTTGGAACTCTTCAGGGATATATAACAACACTGAATTAAGGCAGGTTAGTGGAACAAACACAAACCAAGAATTCAACTTGACAAATATCCCCTATGGAAACTACAAATGGAATTGCTTAGCTTATGATAAAGCAGGAAATTTTTCTTTTTCTAGCTCTAATTATAGCTTGTTTATAAGAATAGGACCTCTTATCTTCGGAGTTCTGCACTCAATACACACAACAGTAAGCGATGGAACGATGTCTCTATCTCAAAGGGTAAGTAATTTACAATCAGAATACAACTGGGCTTCGACAGTTGAACATGACAGCCAAATAAACACTAGCGAATGGATCTCTATTAAAAACGAGTCTAATGAAAACAATACAGACAATAATTTCACTTATTTTATTGGATACGAATGGAAAGGGACTGGTTTCAACAATGCAGAAGTACTCGTATTTTTTAATGATAGCGGGCCTGCTGTAAAAATAAACGGGAATGAAACAGGCTATGACACTCCTATTGAGCTTACTTCCTGGCTCGCTTCTAACAATGGAATCGGCTGCATAAATCATCCTGCAAGAGCTGCCAATTACGTCAATTGGAGCGGTGAAGGGATTAACAACCAAACTTACCTTCCTTGTGTTGAAATTTTAAACAAACAGTATTATCACTGGAATGATTACTGGAATTGCTCGCAAAACTCTGGCTGCACTACCTATGCCAACCCTAAGCAAGATACAAGCAACTGGAACGGCAGCATAAAGAACGCCCTTGATAACGGGCTTCATTTAGGCTTTGTTGCTGGCTGGGACTACCATGGAAGCTATCCTGGGCCTCCTTCTGCATATACGGGGCTGGTTGATGCTCTTAATTGGACAAGAGAAGATGTATTTGAAATAATAAGGAGAAGGCATACCTGGGCTGCTGAAGACAGGATTCTTATGGATATCAAAATAAGCAACGGCTCTGATACCTTTGTTATGGGGGACATATTTAATACAAGCTACAATGGCAGTCATCTAGATTTTTCAATAAATGCCACAGCTGGAAAAAGTATTTCTAATTTAAGCTTGTTTTACGATGGAATAATAATTAATTTAACCCAATTTTCAAATCAGCAAAATGTAAGCGGGTTTTTCAACTTAACATTTTCAGACAGCAACGAGCATTATATTTTTATTGAAGCGATTGAAAGCGATGGAAATAGGTCGTGGAGCAGCCCAGTTTATATCACTTACAGAGACTTAATGCCTCCTTCCATAACTCTTAACTCCCCTTCTTCAACCACCTACACTTCTTCTTCTGTAATTTTTAATGTCAGCCTGAATGAAGATGGATATTGTGAATACTCGCTTAATGATGGCACAACTAATCATACAATGAGTTCTGAAGATAATGTAACCTGGTACTCTACAAGCACACTTTCCAATGGGGCGTATACAGCAGTATTTTATTGCAACGATACAAAGGACAACAAAAATTACAGTGAGGAAGTAAGTTTTATTGTGGCGATTTCTGCATTTCAAACTCCCTCTGGTGGAAGTGGCGGAGGTACAAATGTTGTTATATACCGTCCTACAACAGAACAGCTGAATCAGGGATATTTCAAAGAATTAAAAAAAGGAGAATCAATCCTATTTTCCATAATAAATCTGGGAAAAGAAGAAGAAGAGTATAAAATAATAATAAAGTCTGTTCTAGAAGACTCAGTTGTATTTCTAATTGAAAGCACAACATTTGAAAAAAACATAATTCTAGGAGAGGGCGAAAAAGTAGATTTGACAGTGAATTCTTCCTATAATTTAGAAATAAGGCTAAATAACATTAAGGGCAATTTAGCCAATGTTACAATTCTTTCGCGAACTAGAGAATTGAACAACACAATAAACCCCCCCACAGAGGAAGATAAAGAAGGCGAAAAGGGTGAAGAAAATAATGCATTGAATAGTGCCGGAGAAAAGAATATAAATACAGTTCAGTATATGCTAATAGTAATCATCGTATGCATAACCGGGGTCACAATAGTAATTTTGCTGCAAATAAGAAAGAATAAACATGAAAAAACTAAAACCAAGCCACAGAGAAAAGAAGCGCTATCTCCTAATAAAGGGAGAAGAGGCAAGTAAAGAAAATATAGAAAAAGCCATATTGGAGTATGTTGGTGTTTTAAGCTATAGCAAAGCCTGCCCGGAAGTGATAAAAAAAGGCAAAAACAGCCTGATTCTTGCAGTAAACAGGAAATCTTTAGATGAGATAAGAGCTGCTCTTTTAATTTCTGGGAAGAAAATAGAAGTAATAAGGGTTAGCGGCTCGATAAAAAACCTAAAATAGTAAGGTTTTTAAATGCCCTTTTCCTGTTTTTTCGGTAAGGAGGAAGGTAGACTTAACTGATTATTCAGTTCTTATGTAAAAATGGTTGAAATGCCTGTAGATATGCAGCACCAAATGATGGGCTATGATAGAGCTGCGACTATGTTTTCTCCAGACGGGCACATTTTGCAAGTGGAATATGCTGAAAAAACAGTGAGGCTAGGCTCGGCTTCTATAGGGATGGTATGTAAAGATGGTGTCTTTATAGTGGCAGACAAGAAAATAAAAGATAAGCTAATTGTTCCAGAATCTGCAAATAAAATTTACGAGATTGACGAACACCTCGCTTCCAGCGCTGCAGGAATACTAAGCGATGCCAGAATCCTGGTTGAAAGGGCCCAATTAACCGCCCAACAGCACAGAGTAACCTACGACTCCCCAATAGATATGGAATCAGTAATCAAAGAAGTTGCTAATATCATGCAAACGTTCACCCAATATCCCGGGGCAAGGCCTTTTGGGGTGTCAATAATGTTGGTGGGAATTAATTCTGAGCCAGGGCTTTACGTAAGCG
>MFWN01000007.1:9712-15700 GCA_001786395.1 Candidatus Pacearchaeota archaeon RBG_13_36_9 | reverse complement strand
TTAATGTTGACAAAGCATTGCAGTTAAAGCAGGGGAAACCAGTAAACATTAACAATGTTCTTTCCTTTGATAAAGTTTTTTATGACTCAAAAAAAGGTCTTCATGCCTCTAGTGCGGATTTGGAATCAGCCTTTGGCACCTCCAATACAGCAGCAATTGCAGAAAAAATAATCAAGCAGGGAGAGATTCAGGTGCCTAAAGAATATAAGGACAAAGAGAGAGAAGACAAGAAGAAACAGATAATTGACTTTTTGTCAAGAAATGCTGTTGACCCAAGAACAAACTCTCCCCACACTGCAGACAGAATATCCCGCACCATTGATGAAGCCGGAGTCAATATAGACAACAAGCCGATGGAGCAGCAGATATCAGGAGTAATTGACAAAATAAAGCCCATACTCCCAATAAAGATAAGAACCAAGAAGCTAAAACTTAGAATCCCTGCAGAGCACACAGGGAGAGTTTATGGCATAGTCACAGAATATAAAGAAAGCGAAGAGTGGCTTTCAAATGGGGAACTAGTAGTAGTAATCAACATTCCCGTAGGATTGCAGGAAAGTTTTTATGATAAATTAAATTCAATAACTCATGGTTCGGCTATAAGCCAGGAAATTAAAGAAGCATAAAATGATAGCAAGACAAGAAACAGAAGAAGCAATAGAAGAATTCGAACAAGGGGACGAGCCAAAAGAAAAGAGAGAGCTAGTGATACCCGGAGAGGTCATAGCTACTGGAAATGATTATCTTCCTGGAGATTGGGCTAAAAGAGATGGGCAGGATATTATTGCTCTGAGATTTGGCTTAGCAGATAAATCTGGAAGGTTAATAAAAATAATCCCCCTGTCTGGAACTTACATTCCAAGGAAAGGGAACGTGGTCATAGGAAAAGTGCTCGACATTACTTTCAACGGATGGATTATGGATATTGATGCTCCTTATCCCTCATTCTTGCCTTTAATCGAGTGCTCCAAGTTTGTGAATAAAAATGACCTTTCTGAATGTTATGATATAGGGGATATGCTGGCAGTAAAAGTACTGGGGGTAAAGAGAAAAGGAATAGACTTAACTGCGCGTGGCAAGAACCTGGGGAAGCTGGAAGAGGGGATGATAATAAAAATAAACAGCAATAAAGTTCCGAGAGTTATTGGAAAAGAAGGCAGCATGATAAACCTGATAAAAAAAGAGTCAAACTGCGATATTACCGTTGGGCAGAACGGCATAATTTGGATAAGAGGAGAAAAAGTAGAGGATGAGCTGTTTGCAGAGAAAGCTATTTTATTTGTTACAGAAAAATCCTTTATTGAAGGGCTTACAAAAAAGACAAAGGATTGGCTGGAAGAGACCAAAAATAATCCGAAAGATATAAAAGAGGATAAAGCAGATAAAAAGAAAGCTAAGGAGGCTAAATAAACATGGCATACACTAAGAGACCTGATGGAAGAAAATTCGATGAATTAAGAAAAATAAGGGCGCAGGTTGGAGTTATTCCAAGAGCAGATGGCTCAGCATTGTTTGCATTTGGAGACACCATAGCAATTGCTGCAGTTTACGGCCCTAAGCCATTGCATCCGCAGCATCTTCAGAATCCTGAAAAAGGAGTTTTAAGGGTAAATTATGACATGCTCTCATTTTCTGTAACTGAAAGGAAGAAACCCGGACCTAGCAGGAGAAGCCAGGAAATCAGCAAAGTTACTGAGTGGGCACTTGCTCCAGCATTGCAGATTAATAATTTTCAAAATACAGTTGTGGATGTTCACATCACAATACTGCAGGCAAATGCTTCTACAAGATGCGCGGGTATAAATGCGGCGTCTCTTGCGTTAGCGCATGCAGGAATTCCAATGGTAGATTTAGTTTCAGCAGTTTCCATAGGAAAAATAGACGATAAGATTGTAACTGATTTAATTAAGGAAGAGGAAGACTACGAAGACGGTGAAGGCGCAACTGATATTCCACTCGCTTTTTTAAGCAAGAGCGGAGGGATAACCCTCATGCAGTTGGATGGCAGGACAAGCACAAAGAAACTGAAAGAGGCAATTGAGGCTGGAAGAGCTGCTTGCAAGGAGATTTATGAGCTGCAAAAGAAAGTACTAAAGGAGATACAGGAAAAATAAAATGTGGAATGTGAATATTTATCTGCAGAATGGTGGAAAAACACCTAAAACCAGAACAGAAACTAAACAGAGAGAATTATCAGAATCAAAAAGCTTAGAGGCAAGTATTTTGTTAAGGCAGTTAGAGAGGCAAGAACAATTAAGTAAATTAAATGTTAAAGGGGCACTGGATAGATTAGAAGAAAGTTTAACTATATTAGAAACAGGAACAGATGAGGCTAAATTAAATGAACTTGGGAGAGAAATTGACTTAAACTCAAGAGAGGCTGTGGGTTATTTAACTCTGGTTATTGGATTTAGCAATGATTTTGGATGCGATAAAGGTTATCTTGATTGGATTAAAATTAATTATGACAGAGCAACAAAGTTAATTCATAATGCAAACCAAGTTTTCAAAAAATATTCAGGATGGCCTTTTGATTTTTTTTCAAAATGTGCAAAAGGCAGATTAAATATGCTAGAATATGCTGCAAAAACATGTCAGCCAGTATTGTTGGGGAGGTCAGCATTGTTAAAAGGACATTAAAATGGAAATTTCAAATTTAACAAAGAAGAGAATTAAAGAACATATGGACGCTGGAAAGAGATTTGACGGCAGGGACCTGCTGGACCACCGAGAGTTGGAAATAGAAACAGGCATCTCAATAAATGCAGAGGGAAGCGCAAGGGTGAGATTGGGAAATACAGAAGTCGTTGCAGGAATCAAGATGGGTGTAAGTGAGCCATATACAGACCATGAAGGAGAGGGTACTATGATTACTACCCTTGAACTGCTGCCATTGAGTTCAGAAGAGTTTGATTACGGCCCACCAAAAATAGATGCTATTGAAATAGCGAGGATTGTTGATAGAGGTATAAGAGAAAGCGGGATGATTGATTTTGAAAAATTATGTATAAAAGAGGGGGAGAAAGTATGGACTATATTCATAGATATATATACCATGAATGACGATGGAAACCTTTTAGACGCAAGTGCTTTAGCTGCAATTGCTGCACTGATGACTGCCAGAATGCCAAAATATGATGAAGAGAAAGAAAAGGTAGCTTTTGGAGAGTTCACCAAAGATCCCTTGCCAATAACAAAAAATATTCCCCTGACATTCACTTTCCATAAGATAGGCAGAAGCATAATCCTTGACCCTAGAAGAGAAGAAGAGGCAGCAAGCGAGACTAGAGTGAGCATAGCTATGTCTTCAGACGGGAAAGAAGTGAAGGTTAATGCAATGCAAAAAGGAAATGAAGCAGCTATCACTCCAGAAGAAATGTTTAAAATTATTGATTTAGCTGAGAAAAAATATAAGGACTCTTCTAAGGATGTTTTTGAGCAAATAGAAAAAAATTTAAAGGGCAAAAAATAAGAAACTAAGATGGAAGTTAAAGAATCTAGCAAATTTGAAAGGGCATTGTTAAATGCAGGAATAGAACAGGGGGTAATTGGTGGTTTAGAAGGAGAAACAAAGATAGCAAATATCCTTAAAGAACCAACACAGTTAATTCCTATACTTAAAGGAATAGGAGTTAAACTTACTGATTATGTAGATAGAGAATTTAGAGGAAAATTGTTTAAAGATGAGATTTTTGAGGCGAAATTAACTGAAGAGGGGGCTGCAAGAGTAATAGATATAGGAAAATCTCTTAATGATTTTGCCAGTTTAGGAAGAGCAAGGGAATTAGCAGAATTGGGAAAAACAGAAGGCATTAAAGCTCTTTATTTTGAATTAACTGTACAGGACCTTGTTAATGTTTGTGAATATGAAAGTTATAGGAGCGTGTTATTAGCTTAAGATGACGCTAGCACGAATGGAGGAAAAGTTTAGCAAGTACGAAATAGCAAGGATACTTGGAGCAAGAGCCCTGCAATTAGCCATGGACGCTCCTGTTTTGCTTAAGATAGACCCTGAAAAACTAGAAGAAATTAATTACGATGTGCTGAAGATAGCTGAAATGGAGTTTGAATCAGAAGTACTTCCAATAACAGTCAAGAGGCCCTTTCCAGAAAAAGCCGAAGAGAGAATAAAGAAAATCAGCAAGAAAGAGATGGAAGAGATGAAAAAAAAGGGCGCAGAAGCCCAGATACAGGAAGTAAAAAGAGAAGAGGCAGAGGACAGGAAGATAGCAGAAAAGGAAGTTGAAGAAGAAAAAGAGATTATGGAAGAGGGAGAGATTATGGCTCTGGCAAGACCAGAAGATGAAGAAGAAAAAGAAGGGATGCCTGAAGAAGGAGTTTAAGAGTTTCTTCTCAGATATTTTGTTTTGATTCTTTTCAGTTGTTCAATTTCTCTGGCTAATCCTTTAGCCCTTGTGTTAATTAGTTCTTGGATGCCAATCTCATAGGAGAATTCTTCGTCACTAAAATGAGGCTTAATTCCACTTGCTCTTAGAATAACATATTCAAAACCTTTACAAAAAGGAGCTGCAAATTCGTTCGCATATTCTATTGCCCCTCTAACTATTCTTACAGCTTCTTCTAAGCCTACTTTTCTTTTTATCTTAGATTCTGTTTGGCAGAAAAGGGAAACATCATGGGTATTTAATCTGCTTCTTAGATGGCTTAAAGCATAACCCCCTCCGGCGCCTTTTGCAAAATACTGCCTCTGAACTGCTGCGCCTGTTGCAGTTATCTCAAATAAATGAGGTACTCCCTGTAAACATTTTACAAATAAATATTCGCTTAAAACCGGGCTGTAATTCCTGTCCCAATTAGCAAAAATACCTAAAGGTGTGTCTTTCACATTTAATCCTGCTGTATGAATATCAAATATCCTCCTTACTTCTGGGATATGCCCTGCAAACAAGTTTCTATCCAAATTAAAAGAGGATTTGTAAAGTTCAATATATTTTTCTAAAAGCCCTTCCTCTTTTGGATAACCTATTGGAAAAAAGAGGGCTGTCAAAAGAGGGGTATTTTTTAAAAATCTATCTGCATCTAAAAGAAGCTCGCAGATTTGTTCATGGGCTTTGTTAGCTGTTCCTGTATGAACCAGCGCTCTTTGGTTGTCTGGAGAGACCTGTATTTTTCTTGTGGAATTTAAAGTTGATTTATCTCTCTTATATTTCTCTAAAAACTCAAAATAAAGGCTCAGATCAAAATCAGGGGATTTTTCTATTAACCCTAAACAGCCTAACCAAGAATGCTCTTTAAGGGCCTGCAGCCTATCAGAAGCAAGAACAACTGCCTTTTCCCCTACAGTTGTTTCTAAGCCAACAATTACAGTCATAATCTTCCTTATAAATCGAGGTATTAAAAGAATTTAGCTTCTGGATTATATAATAAAAAATTTTATTCTTTTTAATAATAAAACTATAAAAACCCTTTTTTACTGTATAATTTATGCAGTTTAAAAAAATTAATGCGAGAAATATTTTAGATTCTAGAAAAGAAGAAACTATAGAGATAGCTATTGAAACTGTGAGGGGGAAATTTGTAAGCTCTGCTCCTTGCGGAAAAAGCACAGGCAGGTTTGAGGCGAGGCCGTATGCAAAAAACCTACAGGAAGATATTAATTTTCTCAATAAAATAAAAGATAACGAGTGGAAAAAGATAAAGGTTAACGAATTCAATGATCTTATTGAATTAGAAGGCTGGGTTTTTGGGAAAATAGGGGCAAACAGCTTGTTTGCTCTAGAAGCTTCTTTTTTAAAAGCTCTTGCAGCTGAGCAAGAGCAGGAATTATGGGAGTATCTCTCCAGAGGAAAACCTTCTTTTCCATATCCTGTTGGAAACTCTATTGGAGGGGGCCTGCATACTGAAATAAAAGGCAGAAGGGCAGATTTTCAGGAATTTTTGTTCACAAACAAGGCCAAGAAATTTCCTGACAGAGTTTTTATCAACAGAAAAGCTTACGAAATGGCTGGAAAAATTCTAAATTCCAAA
>MFWN01000007.1:6438-9697 GCA_001786395.1 Candidatus Pacearchaeota archaeon RBG_13_36_9 | reverse complement strand
GGAGCGTGGAAAACCCATTTAGAAGATGAAAAAATACTGGATGTCATGAACCAGGTAAGAGAAGAACTGGAAAAAGAATTTGATGAGAAAATTGAGATAGGCGTAGATATAGCTGCATCTACATTTTTTACAGGAAAAGAGTATTTTCATAAGAACAAGCCAATGAGGCTGAATAAAAGACAGCAGATTGATTATATTTTGAAACTTGTTAAAGAAAAAGAGATATTTTATCTCGAAGACCCGATGGAAGAAGAGGATTTTTCAGGATTTAAGGAAATAACTAAAAATTCTGGATGCCTTGTTGTTGGAGATGATTTGACTGTAACTAATTTAACAAGGCTGAAAAAAGCCTGCCAAAATAAAAGCATAAATGCAATGATTGTAAAACCCAACCAAAACGGCTCTTTATTGAAAGTCAAGGAAATTATTGATTTTTGCAGAAAAAATGAGATAAAAACAATAATCTCACATAGAAGCGGGGAAACCATGGACAGCACAATTGCGGATTTAGCAGCTGCCTGGAAAACAGACTACATAAAAACAGGGGTCCATGGAAAAGAAAGAGAAGCCAAGCTGAAAAGATTGATTGAGATTGAAAAAAGCTAAACAAAGGATTGTCTATAATGATAAGAATTATTTAAGGTTCTTGTTCTGTTAATATTTTCAAATTGTTCATTTACATATTGTTCTGCTTCCTCTAAGGAAACTCCATTTATAGGAAACACCGGTTTTATAAAAGTAGAATATTCTGGGGCAGTTTCCCACCTTCTGCTGGCTTCTACGAGTCTATAAGAAGAATCGTAAAAAGGCGAGAAAGGATAAGGATGAACCCAATGAAAGCCTAGGCCTATGGCCCCCATTGATTTTAATTTTCTTCCAAATTCAACAGCATCTTTAATACTTTCCCAAGTTTCTCCTGGAAATCCAATCATTATTGCTAAATAAAATTCTATGCATGCCCTATTTAAGTTTTCAATCACTTCTTCTAATTTCTTATTTTGTGCTTGGGATGTTCTTAAATTTCTATACTTATTATGTGCATGCATTAAATCTAAATTAGGATTTTCTACAGGCAAAAACACCCTATAACAACCATTTTCTGCTAATTTCTCAATTAATTCAGGTGAGGCCATTGAGTAATATAATCCACCATCTAAAACCCATGGCATATTGCTTTCCCTCAATAAACCAAAGAATCTGCTACGATATGCTCTTGGCCATGTAACTACATTATCATCTTGAGAAACATACTCTTCAAAACCTCTAGCTTGAATAAGATTAATTTGTTCTGCTACTCTCTCAAGTGGATAAAGCCTGACTTTTTTCCCAAAAATCTGAGAAGAAGTGCAATAATCACATGCAGAAGGGCAGCCTCTTGAAATTACATTTGTTATAAAATTTTTGCTTCTTGGAATGCCATAATGGGACATTTTATAAGTATAGTGCGCTGAATCAAGAAGGTCAAAAGCAGGATTTGGAAGTGAAGCTAAGTCCTCTCTTTGTCCACTAATTACTCTTCCACCCCTAGAAGCAATGAATCTTAATAAAGAAGTTTCAGATTCTCCTACAAATATATGGTCAATCTCTGGTACATTTCTTGCAATATACCCGGCGATACCAGAAGCATGATGCCCGCCAATTAAAACCAGGGTATGGGAGTTAATTCTTTTGATTAGCTTAGCGAGTCTTTTCTGTTGTTCCCAATAACTCGTATGTGTTGAGGCTATCCCAACAAAATCTGGATTAAAAGAAGATACTTTTTCTTCTACTTCAGAATCAGATAGACCATATTCAAATAACCCCTCTTTTATTTCTCTTTCTTGATTAAATCCTTCTACAGCAGAGTCCACCAATCCTACCTCTATATTGCGGTCTCTTAAAACAGAAGCTAAGGACAATAGTCCAATTGGGGCCCCAATTCTTTTTGCTTCATACTTCCATCTTATTTGAGGGGGCCTAATTAAAAGAATTTTCATTTTAAACCAATTCTTTTAATTGCCTCTAAAGCGTATTCATTTTCAACTCTTCCATGAGGCAAGAAACAAGGTCTGTCTTTAGGACCTTTTAATCCAAATCCTGAAGCACCAGCTCTAAATGCTTTTTCCCAAGAATCTTTAAAATAAATATTACCATTATTTAAGGTAACATGTGACTTTGGTAAAGCAAGCCTACATACAGCAAGGCTTAATAATAACTCTTCTTGAGAGGGTCTCTGAATTTTATCAAATTCTGGTCGTGGGGAAACAAAAACATTAAATGGTAAACTCTCAACGCCCAATTCTTGAAGTTGGTAAATCGCATCTATCCTTTCTCTTAAATCTTCCCCTATTCCGGCTATAATGCCCGTACATCTTTTTAAACCAACTTCTTTTGCTAATCTATTTGCTTTTCTCCTTTGTTCTAGTGTAAAGACACTATTTAAATCACGCCAATTTATTCGCTCAAGATTGTGATTAAAATACTCTACTCCTACTTCCTTTAATTTTTCCAAATCCATTTTATCTAGACACCCCATAGATGCACACAAACCTAAACTTGTTTCTTGTCTAATTGCTTGATACGCTTCGAGAGCTAAATTAAAATGCCTTGGAAGTAACTGGTACTCTGGACCAACAATCTTATATTGAGTGGCACCAAGGGCTTCTTTTTCTTTTGCATCCTCTACGAATTCTCCTACGCTTCTAAGAACCCTTGGCAACAACCCCCTTTCCCTTGAATATTCAAAATTTGTTTTTTCACCTTCTCTTCCTTTATAACTGCTCATATAACAGAAAGAGCAAGAGTTTCCGCAGGCATTTGCTGTAAATCCATCCGTACATTTCCGGATATTATCTCCAAAAAATTTTCTTGTTACATCTCCTGTTAGCTCTAATAGTTTATCTAAACCCGCCGGGTTTTGCCTAACAGATGCTATGATTTTGTCAGCTTCGCTATATGAAATGCCTTCACCTCCTAATACTTTTGGTTTAATGCAGCAAATTAGAGTATTCATTTTAACATCAGTTATTACAGATAAGTAGTTACGAATTATTATTAAAATTTTCTTTTAATATTTTTAACAAAAGGATAAATTTATAAATATAAAAAGTATTTTGTTTAATATGGAAGAGTTATTAGATTTAAGAGATAGAAAAATACTCTACGAATTAGAACAAGATAGCAGGCAATCTCTTAACGAAATCGCAAAGAAGATCCACTTAAAAAAAGAAACTGTTTTTCACAGAATTAAAAATCTAGAGAAAAGAGGAATAATTAAAAA
>MFWN01000007.1:6126-6425 GCA_001786395.1 Candidatus Pacearchaeota archaeon RBG_13_36_9 | reverse complement strand
ATAAATATTTACAAGTTAGGGTATCAATTCTATCCGGTTTTATTAAAATTCCAAAACACAACTCCTGAAATTGAAGAAGAAATCTATCAATATTTGTTAAATAATAAATACATGGCATGGCTCACTAAGTGTGAAGGTGCATGGGATATTAATTTTACATTAATAACAAAAAGTAATTCGCAAGTTGATGAATTTTTGAAAGGTTTTTTATCAAAACACAGCCAGTATATTGCAGACAAACATATTTTTATCACAACAGAAATACACTACTTCAAAAGAGGATTTTGGATTGGAAAAAG
>MFWN01000007.1:3846-6118 GCA_001786395.1 Candidatus Pacearchaeota archaeon RBG_13_36_9 | reverse complement strand
AAACTGTAAGCACAGGAGGGCAGAAAGAAATGGAAATAGAAGAGCCAGATTACAAACTTCTAAAAATATTAGCTACAGAAGCAAGAAAACCATTAGTAGAAATCGCAGAAATCTTAAAAACTTCTCCAAAAAACATTGCTTATAAGATTAAAAAATTAAAAAAAGAAAAGATTATCCAAGGTTCAAGAATCTTAGTAGATTTTTCAAAAATAGGATATAAATTTTATAAACTATGGTTTTCTTTAAGAAACATAAGTGAAGATAATTTCAAAGAATTGATGGATTATTTTAAACAACATCCAAGTATAATCTGGGCTACAAAAACAATAGGATTTTACGACCTTTCTATTGAAATGGAAGAAAAAGATGTTGAAGAATTTAGAAAAATTCTTGATGAAATAAAAGAAAAATTCTCTGGGTTTATTAAAAAACATGAATCCTTACTAATATTTGAAGAGGGAATTATGAATTATCTTCCGTAAAGCAAAAATCCGATAATTTTAAATAGATTCTATCTCTTGAGTAATTATGGAAAGTGAATTAAGACAGATGAACAATGAAATTACAAAGATAAGGTTAGACTTAGACCTAATCAAAGGAATTTTAATGCCTAAAGTAGATGATGAAGGAGAGTTATCTGACTGGGCTAAAGAAGAGCTAGATAAGTCTAGAGAAGTGCCCTTGGATAAATGTATTTCTCATGAGGAAGCTAAAAAAAGAGTAGCTGAAAAATGTCGTGGGAAATAAAGTGGAAGCCAATTCCACTAAAATTTCTAGAAAGCCTTCAAAAAGATGTCGCATTAAGAATTCTTGATAAGCTTAAGGAAGTAAAAGAAAATCCATTTAGATACATTGAGCACTATGAAGGAGAATACTACAAACTCCGAATAGGAGATTACAGGATGCTTATAGACATAGATTTTACTGCTAAGTTTCTGATAATTGAAGTCTTTGACAAAAGAGGCAGGATTTACAAATAGGGGGGAGTTATTCAATCAATAGCTCAATAAAAACCTTTATAAATGCCCTTCTTTTAAGCAATTTAATCGGGAGTTTTTAATTATGCCAAGGAAGAAAAAAACAGAAGAAGCAACAGAAGAGAAGCCGAGCAAGTCCAAACGGACAGGATTGGCGAACGAGGAAGAAGATAAAGTGGAAACTGAAGATGAGAAAAAGAAAGAGGCAGTTGAAGAAGCAAAACCAAAAAGAACCCGAAAAAAGAAAGAAACTGCTGAAAAAACAGAAGAAGAAAAGGCTGAAGATGAGAAAAAGGCAAAATTAAAAAAAGCTCTTGAAGAAAAGGCAAAGGAATTAGAAGCAAAGATAGATAAAAAGCCAGAAGAAAAAGGTATGAAGGAAGAGGTGGCTGAGAGCGAGAAAAAGAGGAGGAGAAGCCAAAAAACACTTTTCCCACTGGATGACTATGTCAAATATTCTGCTCATTTAGGAACTAAAGCAATAACACCCCACATGCGCCCTTTTGTTTATAAAAGAAGGGCAGATGGGCTTGCTGTTTTAAACACCAACTCCATAGATGAAAAACTAAAGGAGGCTGCTGAATTTTTAAAAGATTTCAAGCCAGAAGATATTTTTCTGGCCTGCAAGAGAGAAGCTGGATGGAAAGCAGCAAAGAAGTTTTCTGAAGTCACTGGAATTAAAGTTTTTACAAAAAAGTATCCTGCAGGCGCAATCACTAATATTCAGCTGGAAGATTTCTTCGAAGTTGATCTGATAATAATCTGTGACCCTTGGCTGGATAAAAATGCCTTAAATGACGCTACAAAGGTAAAGAGGCCAATAATAGGGCTGTGCGACACAAATAATTTAACAACAGGCATAACAAAAGTTGTACCCTGCAATAATAAATCCTCAAAATCAATAGGATTAATTCTCTACCTTTTAGCAAGAGAGTACTTAATAGCAAGAAAGCAGGAAAAAGAAGCTGAAAAACTAAAGCTGGAAGATTTTACAGGAGTGGAAGAAAGCGAACTAGATGAGAGGGAAGAAAAGAGAGCAGCTGAAAAAAGCAGATTTGCAAGAAGAAGCGTTAAAGAAAAAGAAGAAAAAACTGAGGGAGCGAAAGAAGAAGCAACAGAAGAAAAGAAAGAGGAGAAAACAGAAGAGTTTGAAAAGGGCGCAAAAGAAGGGGTATAAAAACAGATTTAAGAGGAGCAAACCCATATTCCAATTTCTTTATACTTTGTTCCAGCAGCCTGTTCAATAACCAAACCAGCTTCTTCTATTAAATTTTCCATCTTGTTTTTTCTGTAAT
>MFWN01000007.1:0-3801 GCA_001786395.1 Candidatus Pacearchaeota archaeon RBG_13_36_9 | reverse complement strand
CAAACAAGTTACCGTCGAGGGGAACATAGTCTGCAATTATGACTTTTCCTGCAGCCAAAGAAGCTTTTTTCAACATACCTAGCCCAGATTCTCTGTCTAAAGAATGAACAACTAAAGACAGAACAGCAATATCGTAATCTTTTTCAGAAGAAAGAGCATCTGCATCTTTTATTTTAAACTCTAAATTCCTGTCCTCTCTTTCTTTTAGTTTTTTCTGCGCAAATTTTATCATAGAAGGATTTGTGTCTATTCCTAATCCATAATTAATCTTGCCTGACAAATCAAGTAATAAAGCGCCTGTTCCACAGCCAATATCAAGAACTCTGGAGTTTTGAGGAACATAGTTTACTGGCTGTTTTCTGAACTCTTTTAGGTACTTGTCACTTAAATGAGTTTTTAGAAATACATCAAACATTTCTACAACCCTTCTAACAAGCTTTTAGGAACTGCCATAGCAACTTCCCCTTTTCCTACTCTCTTTGCTAAGCCCAAATCTTTTATCTTTTCTTCAGATAAAGCAGTTCCTACAACATAATACATGTTAACATCATTGCTGTCAGCATGAACTGACGGGCAAGCAGCTATGCCACATTCTTTTCTAACCTCATGTAATTCATACTCTTGCTTTTTAGGTTGATTATTTTCATCTGCCATGCTTAAATTAGTCTTCAAAGAATAATAAAAATATCTGCTTACTTTTACTTATTTATTAAATAAAAATAAGAATTATTTTAATAAAATAGGAATATTTATAAACTATTAACTAGGATTAAAGGTATGGAATTTGACAAGACAGATGAAAAATTAATTTCATATTTATATCATCATTATAGGGAGCCTTTAACTAAAATAGGAAAAGCCTGCAGGCTTTCAAGAGACCAGGTAGAATACAGAATAAGAAAATATGAAAATGAAGGGCTAATCCGCAAGTATATAACTATTTTTAATTATGACCTTTTAGGGTATCATGAGTTTGTTGTTGTTTTTTTGAAGATTAGCAGAGAAAAAGAAGCAATAAAAAAAGAGCTGGAAAACATGAAAAATGTTATTTCAACAGGCGAAGTAATTTCTAAGTATGACTTGTATGTTAATTCTGTTTTTAAAAATAAAAATGAATTTGAAGAAATTTTCTATTCTTTTCTTGAAAAACATAAAGAGAATATAGAAAAATTCTCTGTAATTGCCTTGACAGATGCAGAACTCTATCCTTTAAAATATTTTGGAGAGAAAAACAGCGAAAAAAATTATCCTCTTGTTTCTCCTAACAAAGAGGTTAAAATAAGCGAGAAAGATATGAACCTTTTAAGAGCTTTAGAGAAAAATGGAAGAGCCAGGATTATTGATATATCAAAACAAACAGACATTTCAAGTGAGCTTATTGTTTATAAAATAAAAGAACTATATAAGAATAAGATAATCCTTGGAACAAGGCTTCTGTTAGGAATGGAAAAACATGGCTTTTATTTTGGGGTTTTACTATTTAAATTAAAAAACCTTGGCAAAAAATCCAAAGAGAAAATAAAAAATCTTTGCAAAAACCATCCTTACATTAATTCTTTAGGTTTTGGAATAGGTGAGTATAACTGTTTCATTCAGCTTTTTTACAGAAATGAAGAAGAATTCAGGAAATCATTAAGAGAAATAAAAAAAGAGCTTTCATCGGGCATACAAGATTATGAATTGCTTTTAATAGAAGAAGAAAATGATGTAAAAACACTGCCCTTTTAATATTAAGCTTCAATTCTCTTTGAATCTATCAAAGAATTTATAAAGTATATTCTCTATCATATATTATGAAAAAAACAGTTATTTCAATGAGCATAATCTTTGCAGTGATAATAGCGGGAAGTTTTGTGCTAGCAGTTGATGCTGGCTGCCAAAATCTTTACTGGATAGACAATGATAACAGGGAATGCGGGCAGAAAGAATTCTGCGGAGCATATATGTATTATGGATTATTTACATTTGAAAATGAGACAGTATGCCAGCAATATGTTTTAGCAAGTAGCTCAGGCGAGATTAATAATTCTGATTGCAAATCCCTCTACTGGATAGACGATGATAATAAGTCATGCGGGCAGAACGAGTTCTGCGGAGCATATATGTACTATGGATTGCAGACTTTTGAAAGCAAGACACAATGTGAAAATGCTGCAGGAATAAATAAAACAAAAACCTGCCCTAAAAATTCAGGCGATGAAAATGGAAAATGCATGTTTAATTTATCCAATGGAAGAAAGGCTGAAATTAAAATCATGCCTGAAACAGCATCGCAAACTGCAATTGGCAGGCTTGGGGAATTGGGATTTACAGTTGAATTGAAAGAGGTTGGAAAAGGCACAACTGTAAAGCCAGTTTACGAGTTAACAGGAAACAAGCAGGGAAAATTCCTGGGAATTTTTAAGATAATGGCAAGAGTGAAGGCACAAGTGGATGCTGGCACTGGAGATGTTAAAGTGATTAAGCCATGGTGGAGTTTTTTAGCCAGCGGAGTTTAAAGTGAAAAAAAGAGTGTGGATAACTGTTGGATTTACAGTTTTAATTATCTTGGTAGTTCTAGGAATAACTGTATGTTTACTTATTCAACCAAAAGAAACAGTAAAAAAGCCATTTGATGTAAAATGTTGCGAAGAATGTATAAACCCTACAAGCTATGCGCCCGCTTATTCCTTGGAAAATGTAACTTGTGCAACTTTTATTAAAGGAGGAACTTATTATTGGAATGTTAAACTATCAAAAGAATGTCAAGATTATTTTTCAAAAAATCCCGAGGTAACCATAACCGATTGCTATGACAATGACATTCTTCTTGCTGGATTAAATTGTTCAAATGTTACATGGTGGAGAATTGAAAGATGCTGCAGTATTTGGGCAAAAGAAAACAAGATGGAGATACCTGCATGTGAAGGAAGTTGGGTAATAGAAAACAACCAGTGTTCTTGGAAATGCGGCGGCTTAATTGGCGGATGCGCAGGAGTTTCTGCTGAAAATCTTCGTGAGTGTTGTAATAATTGGGTAAGAGAAAATAATGTAAGCTTGCCACAATGTGTTGGAGAATGGGAAATAAAAAACAATCAGTGTTCTTGGAAGTGCGGACTGGAACAAACTTCTAATACTTCCTTACTTCAAAATTGTTCAGGAGGGGCATATTCAACTGACTGCCCAGAAGGTTATTATTGCTACGAGCATTTGACTGGGGGTCTTGGTCCTGAGGGGGCTTTGCCTATAGAGCCATATGGAGGAGATAGCAAATGCCATAAAAAATGTTCTAATAACACTGACTGCCCTCAAGAAACACCTTATTGTTTAGGAAAAGATATGAATGTTGAAGACATGCAACAATATGAATACCTATGTTTCTCTGAAGAATAAAATTTTCTTATTTTTATCCTCGAAAATTATATCGGTGAAACGCCGAAACCTTTATAAAGCTTCTTAAATGTTAATCCTTGTTAAAATGTTAGCTAGAATGAGTGCCTTAATAGCGAAATACTTTGAAGTTAAGGTATGATGTACAGGCAATGTTCTAGTGATTTTTCTCGTTAAAAATCTTTAAGAATCTTATAATGTGGCTAATTTAAATCAAGCCAATAGGAGGATAAATGTGCGTATTCATATATTCTTGAAGTGAATTCAAGATAAGATGATAAATAAATCCAGTTTATCCTGCTGGCGGCTGCGGCTATCTGGCCTGCACTTAGACATGCAAGTCACTCGAAAGAGGGCGAACTGCTCAGTAACACGTAGCTAACCTGCCCTTAGGTCAAGGATAACCTCGGGAAACTGAGGCTAATACTTGAT
>MFWN01000006.1:16166-19079 GCA_001786395.1 Candidatus Pacearchaeota archaeon RBG_13_36_9 | reverse complement strand
ACTACATTATTTAAATTTTTCTTGACATTCTTTAGTGAATAAAAAGTCAATTTTTAGAATTCAATTAAAACCTGTTACCAGGTACTTTTTACCGAAAGGATTATATATTTGACCAAGTTTAGAGTTAAAAGACAGGGGGAATCAGTTTTTTCAGTGCGACACTTAGGTGTTACCTGTTCGCTGACCTGTTCTGTCTTTTTCACTTCTTTTCAAATAGTTACTTTTTTATACTGTTTTCTCCAACTAATTCTATGCGGGGATGCCGGAGCGGTCAAACGGGACAGACCATAAAATTAATATGGGTCCAAACTCAAGAAAACGTTTGAGCAATCTGTTGGCTTAGTGCCTGCGAAGGTCCGATTCCTTCTCCCCGCATTTTTTATAGTATAGATTTATAAATGCCAAAAATCAAGTTTTAACATCAGAAAAACCCCAAAAGGGTTTTTGGGATGTTTGGAAATGGAGTCCGAGCATCAACATTTACAACATGGCAATTAAAAAAACACGCAAAAACGGATTATTTCATAATGGCAATTCCCTTTCAAAAACCCAGGAGATTAAAACTAAGGCGAGAAGGAACCTTAATGGGAAGATAGACAGCAAAAAGAAGAATTATGTTGTTGACACCTCTGCAATAATCAACAAGTTCTTGCCGCGCATTGTTGAAAAAGGATTAAAAGGCAAGATTATAGTTCCTAATTCAGTTATGGCCGAGCTGGAAAATCTTGCAAACAAAGGAAATGAGGCAGGATTTGTAGGCTTGGACCAGGTGGCAAACCTGCACAAACTTAAGAAAAAACACGGTTTTTTCTTGGAATTCCAAGGTCAAAGGCCTGAAATGAAGCACATAAGGTTTGCAAAATCCGGGGAAATTGATGCTTTGATAAGAGACCTTGCTTTTAAAAATAAAGCCACTTTAGTAACAGCTGATTTGGTTCAAGCCAAATCTGCGCAAGCCTACGGGCTCAATGTAATTTTTATCCGGCCGCCAGCAGTTATTCCTGAGAAAAAACACTGGCTTCCTTTCTTTAAGAGAAAACCAAAAAACAGGAACTAAGAAAGCAAGGAAAAAATTCCTTTCTGCACAAGAAATAAAGCGACTAACACTGTCATCACCAATGGTACGTTAACAGAAGCTGCAATTATAATGATCAGTGCACAAACTATGTCAATTATGCTAGCTACGCTAAATCCAATTATAAAAATAATCCCCTTAGCCAGCAAGATTATTCCTAAAATCATTATGAACTTTCCAGGAAATATGTGAAAAACCCCAAATACCCAGAAACATACTGCAATAAAAATATCCAAAATTCCCAATAATTTGACTATCATAGCTTTTTTAAACAACCTTTTGCTTAAAAATATATGCCCCCGTGGCGTAACTGGACAACGCAGCAGCATCCTAAGCTGAAGATTACAGGTTCAACTCCTGTCGGGGGCGTTTATCCTTAGGATTAAATCTCCTGCATAAACCGAATAACTTGAAAGGAAATTGGTGCAACGCTGCGGAGGAGAGTTGAACTGAAAAGTTTAACACACTAAAGGGGAGTTGAACTAACCTTTAATCTTATTCAATAAATCTTTTTCTTCTAGAAATTTTTTCATGACTTCAAATATTTTTTGATGCCCTTTAGAGTTTGGATGTAAACCATCATAAAATTCATTATTGTTTAATAAATCAAACATATCAATAACTGAGATATTACTTTTTTTACAAAATTGTTTAATAATATCTCTAAATAATTTTAAGTTCTCATTATCATAATATTTTTGTTTATCCCAAGGTATTGGTTTTGTCTTTGTTTCATCAACCTTATTGGGAGTTAACAAAATAATATTATTTGTAAACTTTTTAGATAAATTAATTAATTTTTTTAGATTTGTTTCAAAATCTTTTGGAGAAACTTGATAGTTCCCTTTTTTGTTAAGATATTGAGAGTCGTTAGCTCCTATTGAAATTATTATTAATTTAGGTTCTCTTGCTTTAGCTTCTACCTCAAATCTTTGTAATAAATCATTAATATTATCTCCAGAAACCCCTAGATTATAAGTTTCTATATCTAACTCTTTATTTTCAATGTAACTTCTTAAACGAGATACCCAACCTCCTCCGATAGGGTCCCAAGCACCCCAAACTATACTATCTCCAAAAATACATATATTTCCCATAAATAGATAATCTTTTTCAGTGTTATAAATCTTATCTTGAGCAAAATGTTGCTATCTTAAACCTTAAGATTAATTTATCGTGGGGGCGTTAATCTTAATCTTCTTCCTGCGCTTTAAATGCCTCTTCTACCTCTTCCTGTTCTTGTTCTTCAGGGCGCTTACATAAAAAGGCAATGGTGTAAACTCCCCTTATCAGACTCTCAAAGCAGATTACGAATGCCAGATAGTGCAAGATTTGTGTTAAAAAAGATGGGATTTCTGCCAACTTTTCAATTAGAGAGGTTATTTTAAGGGTCGTCGGGCTTAATAAGAATATTGCTAAAACTGCGAAAGGAAAAAGCTTAGACAAATCCCTAGATAAAGATTCCCTAAAATAAGAAACCACCCTTATTGCTCCTACAAGAGCTGCAGAAACCAAAAGTATCTGAGAGACCGGCTGGTCCTCTGAAAAAAGCAGGAATAAAAAAGACAGAATAGCAAATCCAAAAAAAACGAGTATTGGCAGGATTATTATATACTCTAAAAGATAAAAGACTGCTGCCAGAAATTTTTTGAGTGAAGAATCGGGCTGGGTGTTATACTGACTCAAATTCAGCCTTATTATGTTCTTTCGCCCTAAAAATTTAGAAAAGGTGTAAACAAAAACAGAGTAAACCATTATCAAGAGGAGGTAGATAAAGATAGTCAGAAGGATATGATAACTTTCAGGCATGGAGCTAGAGAAGGTGTTGTAAGGCATTA
>MFWN01000006.1:11836-16117 GCA_001786395.1 Candidatus Pacearchaeota archaeon RBG_13_36_9 | reverse complement strand
TTTTTCTTACCCTTTTTTCCAGTTATTCTAAAAAAACATAATTAATAAACTTTTTTAAAATGTTTTGCAGTATAATTATTCTTTAAATGGCTATTTTAAGCATCCGTATTTCTCATTAAACTCGTATCTGTATTTGCATACGCATTGAGGAACACAGACTTCTGTACAGCCGGTTTCCCTGAAAAAATCAAAAGTCCTTAGAATTGAGAGCCTTTGTTTTGGCGGGCATGCAGACCCGCACAAAACAAAACACCCCCCGCTGTCCCTGCATAAATTGGCTTTCTCACCATAATCCTTATCAGAAAAGGGATTTCCAATATTTTGATTAGAGCAAGAAACTTCATAATATTCAAGATAAAAGGGCTTTAATTTATAATTGGCTAAAAAGTTCAGCAAAACTAAAGATAAAACTAAAGCAACTACAAAAACAAGCCAAAACCACCTCTTATTCATGACAGGAAAAAGAATATAAATGAATATTTAATATTAACTATATGGGGATTATCGATTTTCAAGGGGCTAAAGAGACGCAAGAGAAGGAAAAAAAGGATAAAAAAGAGTTAGAAGAAAGAATAAAAGGAGTTTATAATAAAGAAAAACCGAGAATAATTTATCTTCATTATTATCTGCAAACGCGCTCTGGAGAGTATAAAGGAGTTTTGGAAAGCCCTGTTCCCATGTCTTTTCTTCCTCATGGGGATGGATGGGAGGTCAGGGGAGAGTATGACCCGAGAAGCCACAGCCTAACCTATGGAATTGACCTGCCATTTGCCCGCAGAGAGCATACAAGAGAACACGAGATAGTGCATTCAAAAGGTGAAAGAGATGAACATCAGACTGACAGAGTTGCAGAATCTCCTTACTACCATGCTTATGCAGCATAGAAAAATTTAAAATGTATGGTTGCTTGATAGAAACATGGAATTTAAAAGCACAAATAGGGATATTGCAATTAATTACTCTATAAAGATAGTCATAAGCGTGTTTCTCCTGATAATTGCATATTATGCACTTCAAATGATAATCATAAAGGGAAACCTTTTAAGCGTTGAGCCTTTTTTAATGTCTGTATTTTACGTAAATTGTGCTCTGGTGGGATTTAAGATATTTAAGAGCTAAGCTTAATTTTTCATCAGGCTATCAATCGGACTTTTTACTTTTCTTATTTGTTCTGTAGAAATATGGGCATAGATTTCAGTTGTGTAAAGAGAGCTATGACCCAGCAGGGTTTGTATCATTCTTATATCGTTTCCATTTTCAAGAAGGTGAGTTGCAAAACTATGGCGCAGAGTGTATGGTGAAACAGGTTTTTGCAAGCCTGCTTTTTTTGCTGCTTTTTTAACTATTTTCTGTACATTCCTGGAAGACAGCCGGCCTTTTGGGCCTGTGAAAAGATACTCCTGATTGAATGATTTTTGTTTTTCTGCTCGCTGCATCAGGGCAGGTATGAGAAATTCAGGCATGTTAAAAATCCCATCTTTTTTTCCCTGGGCATGCTTTACATGTCCTACCTTATTGTTGAAATCCAGGTCCTGTATTTTAAGATTGACAAGTTCAGAAACTCTAAAGCCGCAGGCATATAACAAACTAGTCATTAATCTGCTTTTTGAATTGGTAATAGAAGATAAAAGCATTTTTACCTCTTCTTTTGAAAGGACTGCTGGCATTTTCTTATCTTTTTTCGGGCGTTTTATTCCGGCTGTGATATCCCGCGAGAATATTTTAGAGTGCGCGTATTTAATTGCTGCAAGAAAAAGAGCAAGTGAAGAAGGAGATTTCTCTGTCAAATGCTCTGCTATGTAAAGTTTAACATCGTCCAAAGAGAGCGCTTCTGGAGCTTTTTTAGAAAATTCGAGAAGGGCGGTGTTGGAAGCAACATAATTGCGAATAGTGTAAGCAGAACTTTTAGATATTTTAAACTCGGTTTCAAGTTTCCTTAAAAATTCCTCTTTATTCATGTTTTAACCCCTTGTTTTCTTAAGTCCTTAATTAACTGAGCATTATTTTTAAAAGCTATTGTTCTTATGCCCAGATTTTTAGCTGGTTTGAGATATTTTTCTTGGTCATCAATGAAAACTATTTGTCGGGGGTGCAAGGATAATCTTTTAATTAATAATCTATAAAAAGCTAAATCTGGTTTTTTAATGCCTTCTCTGCAGGATACTAAAACTAAATCAAAATTCTTATAGATGCCCTTTTGTTTTCTTATTTTATCATGAATTTTAGTTATATTGGTTAGTGTTGCAATATCATAATCCTTTCTTAATTTTATTAATAATTTTATCACTTTTTTATTGGGCTGTAATAATTTTTTACCTGATTTAAACCATAGAGTTACAAATCTTTTTTTATCTTTAATTTTTAGCTCGTCTGCCAGGGCATAAGGGTATTTATAAGCAGAAATCTTGCCAGTATGGGCTAAATCATAATATTTGGCTTTCACTCTCTCAAATTCTTTTAAATCAAAATTAAAAATCTTTGATAGTTGTTTATATGCAGGAATCATACTTTCCTCATATAAAACTCCTCCTACATCAAAAACAATCGCTTTAATCTCTTTATTCATAAAATAAATTGTGCGAACCTGTTTAAATAAGTTATGACTAAAAAGAAGACTATCAGGCCCATGCAAAGAATTGGGTGCCTTAAATTTAGTTACACGGGCCTGATTCAGAGGTGTTATTTTTCTTGTTTATGATTGAAAGGAGGAGGCGGGATAAAGAGTGGTGTAAACCCGCTCCCCTTTGAACTTTATACTTATTCAAAATAAATTTGCTTTATAAACACTCAGAAGAAAGGATAGATAAATAAGATATATAGCAATAATCTATATTTCCCTATATAAAACTTTAAATAAATAAAAAATGACAAAAGAGTATGTACTTATATGACTTTGTTTGGGCAAACAAAGAGATATTCAAGTTAGTCTATACCTTAATAATTGGCCTAATCTGCTTTTTGATAGTCTTAAGAACTCACCGTCTATTTAAGCTAAGCTTCCACCAGGGGATACGATACTTTAGAAACGCGTTCTTTTTTTACGGCTTGGCATTTGTTATGAGGTATATACTTGGTCTTTATTTTTTGGAGGGGCTTTACCCCTTTTTCATAAGAGGGGTATTTGAGTTTTTCCTGATTATGGCGGGATTTTCTCTCCTATACAGCCTATTATGGAGAAAATTTGAGCCAGAAAGAGGAATCCATAGCTCTTTGTTTAACTTAAGATTTGCTATCTTTTACTTGCTTGCCTTAATTGTTGCTGTGTTGGATTACCTATGGGGGAGTTATTTTTTTATGTTCTTATTACAAATCATTTTATTTATCTCTGCCTCAATAATCAGCTATGTGAATTATAAAAAATCTAAAAAGAACAGGTTTCTCAGATTATATTTTATAGTCATTATTCTAAATCTCCTTGCTTGGCTCGCTAATTTTTTAGTCGCCACATTTTTTAATTGGCAGAGGGAGGGGGTTATTAGCATTTACGTCCTAAACATTCTCATTTTCTTTTTATTTCTCTATGGAGTTATGAATGCAACAAAAAAGCAAGAGAGAGCAGAAAATGGCTAAAAAAAGGGAGCGTTTGGATGTAATCAAAGATATTTTAATGGCAGTCAGAGAAAACAGAAGTATCAAACCCACAAGGTTGTTGTATGCCTCAAATCTCTCTCCTCAGATGTTTAAAGAGTATATAAATGAGCTAATTGGAAAAAGTTTCATAAAACTGGATATAAACAAAAATGAGAAAAAAACATTCTCGCTTACACCTAAAGGAAATAATTTTCTCGAGGAATACCGGGTCATTGAAAATTTTATCAATAATTTCGGGTTATAAGCCTGGGGTATTTTGTATCTCTGCAAGGCTCATGGTTTTCCTATTCGGATGATGTTCTTCGCTTTGATCTTATCTTCTAGAAAAAATAAACGCACCTTTATGAGCTAGATTCACCAGGGGGAAAGACTCATCGAGGGCAGGAGGCCCGCAATCTATACGCACAGAACTCTCGGACAGCCCGGTTGCGCAGCTAACTGCCCGCTTGGCAAATCTTTTTGCTCTACTTCGCAGCTCTCCATCTATATAAACAGAAAGCTGACCATCAACTGGCTCCCGATACAGGAAGCCTGCCAAAACAATACCCATTCTCCTCTCATAATCTATCTGATTTAACTCGAATGTAAGGTAAGAAGAAAAAGCGTAGTGCCTTCTGCCAAGCTCTCCAATAATTTTCGACTCTTCAGCAAGGGCTACTTTTTTAACCAATCCAGGAACTGCGATTGCCT
>MFWN01000006.1:7081-11823 GCA_001786395.1 Candidatus Pacearchaeota archaeon RBG_13_36_9 | reverse complement strand
AGCATTTACAGCGAAATAGAAAATTTCATTTTAGGCCCTTTCGCAGTGAAACATTCGTCTACTCCTACTCTCATCCATACTAATTTCATAAATCCTTAAATCACACGCAAATTAAAATGATTTATATTTTAAAAAGGATATAATCCAGTATATAATTTTGAGCAACCTTTATTAATCTGATTATTTATTAATAATTCTTGAGATGTGGAACTTGTACGAAAAAAATGGCGAGGAAGATAGATTTCTTGAGCCCCTGGCTTTTTCCAATGGAAAAAATCAGGAAGAGGTAGCAAAAGAAGTTGTGGAAGAGATAAAAAAGGGGGCAAAAGTGGTATTTATCAGAGGTGTTTGTGGAACAGGAAAATCCAGCATCGCACTTAACATAGCAAAAGAGATTGGGAGAGCGAGTGTTGTTGTTCCGGCAAGAGCACTGCAGAAACAGTACGAAGAAGACTACACAAACAGAAAATATCTATTGAAAAATGGGCAGAAACTAAAGATAAAAATAATAACTGGAAGACAGAATCATCAGTGCCCTTTTTTGCAGGAAGGCAGCATAAAAATCGAGAAGGCTGAAAAAAATGCAAGGCTGGATGAATGCATTTTTAACGAGCCTATTAGAACTAAAAGCAAGAAAGAGAAATCCTGCGACAACCCTTTTCTTCCCTGCACAATCGAAATCAAAGAAAAAAATTTTAAAAAAATTCAGGGTTATTTAAGCAAGAACCCTAAAGTTAAGCTGTATAATCTTAACAATGTCAATATGGTGAGAAGGCTGTCAATAGCTCCAATATGCCCTTACTGGAGCCCTATCATGCCAAGCGAGATGGTAACTAGCCTGCTGGAGGACTCTCTCAAGCTAAGCTACAAAGGGCTGCAGAACCGAGACTATACAATATACAAAAGAAAAAAAGGGTGCGGCTATTACGACCAGTTTGATTCTTACGCTGATGCAGATGTAATAATCTTCAACAGCGAAAAATACAAGATAGAGAGCCTGATGGACCGGAAACCTGCAACAGACTTGGAAATAATAGATGAGTGCGATGAGTTTTTAGACAGCCTGTCCAACCAGGAAAAGCTCAACCTCAACAGGCTTATTTTTGCTCTTGGCTCTCTTTATCCTGAAAACGCAGAAATAAGCGAGGCTATAAGTGAGGCAACAAGACTGGTGAGCCAGGCGCTGAAAGATGAGGAGATAAAAAAGTATATTCAGGAGGATAGAATAATCCCGCTGAAAGAGACAAAAATTTATCTCATATTAAAACAGTTCCTGGATTCAGGATTAATGAATTCAGTGGAGTGCGATGAAGAGAACTATTGCTATCATTGTGATAAAGTTGCCAAAACTTTTTTTGGATTTTTCAATGAAACCTATGCCTCTTTTTACAGAGAGGAAAAAGACCTTCTTGTCAGGCTGGTCACTACTAATTTAGAGAAAAGATTCAGGGAACTGCAGGAAAAAAACAAGGCACTTATTTTAATGTCTGGGACTTTACATTCAGAAGATGTTCTAAGGGATATATTCGGTATAACGAACTTTAAAGTGGTTGAAGCAGAAACCAAAATGCCCGGGAAAGTAAGTGAGTTTAAAACAGGTTATGAGAGAG
Organism: Candidatus Pacearchaeota archaeon RBG_13_36_9; assembly: GCA_001786395.1. Taxonomy (GTDB): domain Archaea; phylum Nanobdellota; class Nanobdellia; order Pacearchaeales; family GW2011-AR1; genus MFWN01. The sequence goes on along the minus strand of MFWN01000006.1, from coordinate 10,213 downwards.
AGTGCAGCTATGAGAATTTTAAAAGAGGAAGGATCAACAGGGGGCAGTACCTATTTGTACTATCCAGATGCATTGCTCAGGCAAAACGTCCGGTTTTGGTGCATGTGAATGCATTTAAAGATTTGCCAACTGAAGAAGAAGCAAGGAAGTATAGCCTAAGCCTGATGACCCGGGAAAGGATAGGCGAAGAACAGAAAAATGCAGAAAAAGAGGTGGAAAAATTCAAGAGAGGGGAGATAGATATACTATACACAACTAAATGCGGCAGAGGGGCAGATTTTCCAGGAGAGATGTGCAACAGCATAATACTTACACGATATCCTTATCCAAATGTAAGCTCACTGTTCTGGAGAGTTTTAAAGAAAACCAATCCCCAGCACTACAGCAGCTTTTACATTGACAAGGCAAGAAGAGAGTTCCTGCAGAAAATCTACAGGGGGCTAAGAAGCAAAGATGACCATGTTTATCTTCTTTCTCCTGACTCGCGAGTATTTGAGAAAAGATAGAAACGAAACATCAAAAATCGATGGATTTTTGTGGTCCCGGAAATCTTACGATTTCCGAAACATCTAAATACTAGTGTTATTTATTTCTAACATATTGTTAATTAAATGTAACATAAAGTTAGAAAAATGAAACAAAAATCAAACAAAACAGCAAGAAGGGACAGAATAAGGCTGACAGCTATAATAATTCTGAGCCTGCTTGTAATAGCCACTGGAACTTTGTTGATGGTAACTTCTTTTAGGAAAGGGGAGATTGCAGGCGGAGTACTTGGAATGATTATTGCAGTAACAATACTTGTGTTTGCGCTCCTGGTTTTTATAAGGGGAAACAGAGACTTAAAAGAAGGATATCCTTTAAAAGATGAAAGAAGCAAGAGAGTAATTGAAAAAGCAAGTTCTACTGCATTTTATGTTTCGCTTTACTTGCTGCTGGCTATTGGGTACTTTTCAGATGACTTAATACCTTTTAGGGATGTAAGCCAGGCAACAGGCGTTGGAGTTGGGGGAATGGCTCTCTTGTTTTTGATATTCTGGCTGTACTATCATAAAAAACTTTCCAATTATGCGTAGTTTTTTAGGATGCTCAGAAATGTGAATATCTATGAGCATTTCTGACATAACCGGAAAGAGATTTAGAATCAAGAAGATTAAGGGAAAAGATGAAAACAAGAATTAAAGAATTTAGAGCGAAGCATTGCTTAACTCAGGAAGAGCTAGCCAAGAAAGCAGGAGTCAGGAGAGAAACAATTGTCTTTTTAGAACAAGGAAAATATAATCCAAGTTTGCAGCTTGCTCATGAAGTTGCAAAAGTTTTAAAAACAACAATCGACGAATTATTTATATTTGAAGAGAAAAAGAATAAAAAATGGATATTCAGAAGATAAAAAAAATTGAAAAGAAAATAGTCGCGATAGCCACTGTTGATAAAAAGAACAAGCCCCACAACATTGCAATTCAAATCAACAAGATACAAGGGGATAAGATAATCTTGACTGATAATTATATGAAATTAACAGTTGAGAATATAAAAAATAACCCTAATGTCTCTTTAGTTTTTTGGCACGGGAAAGAAGGAGCTGAAAAAGGGTATAGAATTGATGGAAAAGCAGAGTATTTTGATTCTGGTGAATGGGTAGATTTTGTAAAAGGATTAAAAGAAAACGAAGGCTATCCTGCTAAAGGCGCAATTATAATTAAAATAAATGAGATAAAAGAATTAGGTTAAAATGGAAGTTTTGAACAGAAAAGTTATCTGCCAGAGCTGCGGGATGCCTATGAAAAAAGAGGAAGATTTCGGAACAGAGAAAGACGAAGAGTCAAGTGAAGAGTACTGCTGTTTCTGCTGCAGAAGAGGAGAGTTTACAGACAAAGGCATAACGCTTAATGAAAAAATTGAGAAGTTAGTTAAAATAAGTGTAGAGCAGCTCGGAATGACAGAAAAGCAGGCAAGAACTCTTGCTGAAACACAACTTCCTACACTAAAAAGATGGAAGGAATAAACGCAAAGTTTAAATAGTATATTTCTTATATTTTAGTAATAAATTTACTAAATTTCAATAAAAATGCAATTAAGCAGGCTCGAAAGCCGGGCATATGAGAAACTAAAAGAAAACAAGCTGTTTGTATTTGGAATCAGGGATTTGTGCCTGCTGTTTGATGTAGACAAGACCAAGGCGTATAATATTGTCAAGGCAATGAAGAAAAAACAGCTGATTAGAAATGTTGGAAAGGGTAAGCTAGCATTTAGAGATGCTGATGATCTTGTTGTTGCTTCTGCTTTGAACTGGCCTTCTTATGTTTCTTTTTGGTCTGCCTTGAGTTATTATGGGCTAAGTGACCAGATGCCGAGAAAAATATATTCTGCAACAACAAAATACTCAAAACAAATCAGGAATTTTAAGTATGTTACTCTATCGAGAAAAAGATTTTTTGGGTACACAAAAATAGGGGATATTGTTATAGCTGAAAAAGAGAAAGCATTTGCAGACAGCTTATTGTTTCCAAAATATGCTGGCGGCATAAGAGAAATAGAAAAATCCCTAAAAAACTCCTTAGAAAACCTGGATACTGAAAAGCTGATTAAATATTCCTTTAGGATAGAAAGCAAGGCAGTCATAAGGAGACTGGGATTTCTTCTTGAAAAATTAAAGCATAATGGGGGAAAATTGGAAAGGCTAAGGGGGAAAATTGGAAAGGGATACGAGCTGCTTGACCCTGGCTTAAAAAAGAAAAACAATTTAAATAAAAGATGGCTGCTGGATATAAACGCTTAAGATGATAAACCGAGATGAGTTAAATCAGGTAAAAGAAACAAGAAAAACTGCCCTTTATTACGAAGAAAAAGAGTACCTGCAGTATATTTTCCTTATGGCCATCTCGAAGTACCCAAATAATTTTGTCTTTAAGGGTGAAACCTGCCTGAGGATTTGCTTTGAGCATGAAAGAGCCTCGGAAGATTTGGACTTTAACGTCAATCTATCCTTAAATGAGCTAAAAAAGGTAGTAAATGCCTGTTTAAAAAATTTTGAGCTGCTTAACATAACTTATGAAATTTATTCGCAAAAAGAATTTGAAGGAAACATAAGATTTGAGATAAGATTTCAGGGGCCTTTGTTTAATGGCAATA
>MFWN01000006.1:4052-6996 GCA_001786395.1 Candidatus Pacearchaeota archaeon RBG_13_36_9 | reverse complement strand
AGATGTTCCAATGTTCACCTTAGTTGTTTTGGAAGAGAAAGAGATTTTAGCTGAAAAATTAAGGGCATTGATAAACAGGGGAGAGCCGCGGGATTTTTATGACTTGTGGGTTTTGATAAGCAAAAATGTTGAGATTGATAAAAAGCTTATCTTTAAAAAGCTAAAAGAAGAAAAAAGCAAAATTTCCGAGTTAAAGCTGCCTTCAAAAGAAGAATATGAAATAGCATTGAAAGAGTTAGTTAATGTTCTTCCCCCTTATGAGCAAGCTAAAAAAGAGGTATTAAAAGTGGTTGAGAAGTTAAAATGAAAAAAGTAAGCTGGAAGAGCCTTATTGCAAGTTTTGTTGCTGTTTATCTTGTTGCAGCACTTGGGAGCATTTTTACTGTGGGAAATACTAGCGGAGAGTGGTATGAGTCAATAAAGCCCTCAATCACGCCGCCTGGATGGGTCTTCCCAATTGTCTGGAACATTTTGTTTTTCTTAATTGCGCTCTCTTTATATTTTTCCTGGAACGCTGCAGATGGAAAAAGCAAAAAGAAAATAGCGCTTGTTTTTGGGGTAAATTTTCTGCTTAATATTCTCTGGAGCTACTTTTATTTTTTCCTGAAAAATCCTGCATTTGCGTTTGCAGACATAATTTTTCTGGAAGCTTCTATTGTTGCAATGATTTTAGTTACATACAAAACAAGCAAAAAAGCAGCTTATCTTTTGGCTCCTTATTTGCTGTGGGTTGGATTTGCTGCTGTTTTAAATTACCTTTCTTTGTAAAAAATTTTAATTTCTTTATTTGTTTTGTTCTAATTTAGTTTTTAGTAACTATATATTAAGTTAGTGACTACATTAAAAACTTTTATCATATATATTAAGTAACATTTATAAATGAAAAATCATATATATTAAGTATGGGAATGGCTCACTCACAAGTGTGTCTCTTAGAGGCAATTAGAAAGAAAATTAAAAAAGAGGACCGGAAAAAAAGAGCAGTTATATTCTCCACAATTCTTGCAATTATTTCTGTGTTTGCCCTGGCTGTTTTGTACTCGCGTTCCTCGTTAGTGGGATTCTCAGTTAAAGAGACTCGAGAGAGTGCGGAAAGAGTAAATCTGGAATTCTCAAACTCTGCTGTTTATCTGTGGGAAATTAAAAATCCAGGAGAACTTAATTCATTAAAATTATCAGGAGAGATTCTAGGAGAAGGAAGTGTTAAAATCTATCTGGAAGGCTTATTGATTCTTGACAGCTCAAATATAAATGCAGGCAAAAAAGCGGGATTAACAGGATTAGCAATTGAAGAAGAGCAAGAATCTCCGCCTTCACAAGATTCATATTCAGAAGTGCCAGAAGAGGCTGCTCCAGAGAGCCATTCCCAAGAGCCTGGAGAGCCTCTTCCTTCTGAGCGCAGCGAAGAACCAACTGTTTCTTCTGGAACAGAAGAAGAAACAACTGGAAATGAAACAGAGAATAAAACGACAGAAGTTGCAGAAGAAAACATAACAGAACCTATAACAAATGTAACTGCGCCTGAAAATATAGCCCTGCCTGAATCTGCTCCAGAAGAAAACGTCACACAAAAAGAGCCTAAAAAAATAGTGTTTAAAGATATCTGCGAAGAAACCTGCAACCTATCTTTAAACCAACCTGTTTATAATCTTAGAATTGAGCTGTCAGATGCCACAATAAAAATAGAAGAAATAAAATATGAAATAACTGCTGAAATTAAAGAGGAAAATATAACTGAATTAAATGAAACTACTAACCTCACAGAAGCAAATGTTACTTTTGTAAATACAACTTCAGAAAGGATAGTAATTGGGCAGCCTGTAAAATGGACTAAGAGAATAGTGCTGGAAAAGCCAGAAAGAATAAAAATCAAGCTTCCAAAAGAAGCTGAGAATATTTCTGTAAATAAAATAACAGATTTGTTATATTCAGAAGTGCCAGAAGAGGTTCCTAGCTCTTCTGAGCGCAGCGAAGAACCTGCTGCGCCGAGCCATTCCCAAAATGAGTCTGGGGAATCTCTTCCTTCTGGAACAGAAGAAGAAACAGAAGAACCAGCTGTCTCTTCTGAGCAAAGCGAACCTGCTGCCCCTTCGGAACAAAGCGAACCCGCCTCCTTTACAATAACTTCGGGGATTACTGGGCAGGCAATTAAAGAACAACAAAAACCTGGCTTTTTTACACGGCTTTTTTCTTCTTTTACAGGCAATGTTATAAGAACAGAAGAAAAAGCAGAAGAAGTTGAAGTAACAATTGAAGACAATGCCTCTGAATATGAAATAACCTACGAAACTCCTGCTCCAACAGCAATTGAAGAGAAAATAAGCGAAAAGGCAAAAAGAATAACTGTTTCTGGGCCAGATGAATTAAATTACACTAATGTCCTTGCTTATACTTATCTTGAGAGTGAGACAAAAGCCCGCCTAATCAAATTATATCATGTAGATAATGGAACAAGAACCCTAGTAGACACAGAAAAATACGACCAAAACAACAATTTTTTAATAGATTATATTGAGTGGAATGTTCCTCATTTAAGCAATCAAACTTATGAATTAGAAATAGTGATAATAGATGCAGAACATTTAGATGAAAACAAAACCCTCATTCAGAATGTTTATGAGTATGTTAATGAAACAGACAACATAACTTACTTAATTCCAAATGGAGATTATGCAAGGGCTTATTTTGAAAAAGAGCTTACAAATCAGAATGTAATTGATATTTATGTTAAAAACACAGAGCCAGCAACAATTGAAGTTTATGAAAAAGATTCAGACGTTCTTATAGGGAAAATAGAAAATGTTTTAGAAGGAAAATACTATATCTCTTTAAGCCATACAAGAAGCCAGGATGTATTTGACTTGAGGTCAGTTGGAAATGTGGAATATGATTATATACATGATGCAGGCGCGTCTCTTCTTATTGGAAACACAACTACCCGCTG
>MFWN01000006.1:3538-4042 GCA_001786395.1 Candidatus Pacearchaeota archaeon RBG_13_36_9 | reverse complement strand
GAATTGACAGCATACACAAATGTTTATGTAAATGATTCTGGAATTCTGCATATCTGCCCTTATAATGGAACAGCAGGAACAGGGTATCTGAACATAAGTTTAGGAAACTACGGAAATTTTACAGTAGCACCTAATGGGTTAGTTAATGGAACAGGAGCAGGAGCAAGGGGAGGAGTAGGAACTGCCAATGGAGACAAGGATAATCCTGGCAATGGAACACAAGGTGAAGATGGAAATACTTCAACAGCCGGAGCTAATCTTTCTGCACGAAATGGAGGAGGAGGGGGTGGAGGAGCAAGAGCAAATTATAATTATGGAGGGGGTGGTGCAGGTGGGGGATTTGGAGGCGCAGGTGGAGCAGGAAGCAATAGCTCAGCAGTTATTATTCCACAAGGGGGAGGGGTATATTCCAGCACTACAAGCACAGTGTTGATTAAGGGTTCTGGGGGAGGGGGAGGTGTTGGAGATGATGCAGGCATGAATGGAGGAAGAGGCGGTGGAGGC
>MFWN01000006.1:0-3532 GCA_001786395.1 Candidatus Pacearchaeota archaeon RBG_13_36_9 | reverse complement strand
GTAAATGCCAGCTCTGGTTCAATTAATATTTTTGGAGTAATAAACATGTCTAGTGGAAAAGGGATAAATACTCCTAATTCTCTTGATGAAGGAGCAGGCGGGGGTGGAAGCGGAGGGAATATAATATTAATTGCAAGAAACCTAACATTAACTAACGGAAAAATAGTTGCTGATGGAGGAGCAGGCGGTGCAGGTATATCCGCCAAAGCAGATAACTGCGAAGGCGGTGGAGGTGGAGGAGGAAGAATACTTTATATCTATTCTACATTAGATGATGCAACAGGAACAGTAAATACAACTTCTGGTCAAGCAGCAGGAACTGCCGGATCGTCAGCTTGTACAAGATCTGCTGCAGGAAGTGCAGGGACAATAACACATAGTGTAGAAGCATTTCCTGAACCCGATTATGTTTATCCAATTTTCTTCAATTATTGGGATGATAATGCAAGTTTATTAGGAGATGGGGCTGGGCATTTTAATGTAACAGTAAATGACACAAATGGAACAGTTATTCTTGAGATTAACAATACTAACATTACAGCAACTAATCTTACTACTAATGTATACAATGTTTCTTATACTTTTTCAAGCTGGGGAGTTTATAATTACAGGTGGCATTCTTGGGGTAATGGAAAATGGAATACTTACAATGTTTCAAATGAACAATCTTATACAGTAAATGTCTCTTATGGAACCTTAGATATTAATTTAACTTTCCCTCCAGATAATATAGAAGTAACTCAATACGAGACTTTCCAGGTTAATGGAACAGTAACTTGCTCAGGCACTTCTGGAGCTTCTTGCGGAATAGTTTATGCCACATCAAGATACAACGCAACAACCCCGACTCCTGACACAATTATAAATATTACAGAAGGAGCAACACCATTTTATTTAGTTGGGGACTCTCCAACGTCCCCAACACAGATAGGTTGGTTGACAAATTCAACTTCATTAGATGGCGCCTATTCGGTCTTTGTTTCAGGAGATTATGCCTATGTTGTAAGTTATCTTAATTATTCGCTGACAATAATAAATATTACTTCTCCAACGTCCCCAACACAGATAGGTTGGTTGACAAATTCAACTTCATTAGATGGTGCTCGTTCAGTTTATGTGGTAGAAGACTATGCTTATGTTGTAAGTTATAATAATGATTCGCTGACAATAATAAATATTACTTCTCCAACGTCCCCAACACAAGTAGGCTATTTGACAAATTCAAGTTCATTAGGTGGTGCTCGTTCAGTTTATGTGGTAGAAGACTATGCTTATGTTGCAAGTTCGGTGGGCCTTACAAATTATCCTTCATTAACAGCAATAAATATTACTTCTCCAACGTCCCCAACACAGATAGGTTATTTTCAAAATACAAGTCTTTTTGCGATTCCTTCTTCAGTTTATGTTTCAGGAGATTATGCCTATGTTGTAGTCAATACTATTCTTAATGATTCCTTAGCAATTTTAAACATTACAACACCAACAGCTCCGACACAGATAGGTTATTTTCAAAATACAAGCTCTTTGAACAGTGCGGATTCAGTCTATGTTTCAGGAGATTATGCTTATGTTGCAAATCAGGCCATTGATTCAGTGACAATAATAAATATTACTTCTCCAACGTCCCCAACACAGATAGGTTATTTGACAAATTCAAGTTCATTAGGTGGTGCCTATTCGGTCTTTGTTTCAGGAGACTATGCTTATGTTGTAAGTTATAATAATGATTCGCTGACAATAATAAATATTACTTCTCCAACGTCCCCAACACAAGTAGGCTATTTGAAAAATTCAACTTCATTAGGTGGTGCTCGTTCAGTTTATGTGGTAGAAGACTATGCTTATGTTGTAAGTTATAATAATGATTCCTTATCTGTAATAGATGTTTTTACAGGTTTGAATCCTGAATCTTCTTCAACTACTTTAAACCAAGGAGATTCCTGGAACGTAACCTGGATACTAAATGCAACAGGCACAACAAACTCTCGTTATGAACTTGGCATTTTATTTAGTTCTTCTTATGGAAGTGCAAATGTTCCTAATAATTATACGAATAATGTTACTGTTGAGATTGCTGCTTCTGCAGCAGACAACGAATATCCTCTCTTCTTTGATTATTGGGATGATAATGAAACTTTAACAGGAAGTGGAACAGGAAAGTTTAATGTTAGTGTGAATTTAACAAACGGCACTGTTATTCTTCATGTAAATGGTACAGATATTTTGGCAACAAACCTTACAGCAAATGTGTATAATGCTTCTCATGAATTCACTCAAGCAGGAACTTACTTGTACAACTGGACAGCGTATGGAAATGGAACAAGCTATAACTTGAATACATCTGTTAATAGGTATTATACTGTTAATGCAAGTGATACAACTGCTCCAGGAATAAACTTCACAGACCCCACCCTGAGCAATGGAACTTCAACTTCAAATACTTCAGTTGAAATTAATGTTTCTATACAAAATGCCTCTGATTTAGGCGAAGTGAAGTATAACTGGAACGGGACTAACTATACTATTTTTAATAACTCTCTTGTTTTAATGTTGAATTTTGATAATGTTTCTGCTTTAGGCGAGAATGACAGCCATGTTGTTGATTTAAGCGGGCATGGGAGTAATGGAACTGTATCAGGAGCTTTTGTTAATACCACTAGCTGCAAGTTTGGGAATTGTTATACTTTTGACGGTGTTGATGATCGCATTAATATAGGGCAGGGAGATGGGGTGAATATTACTGGCTCTATAAGTATTGCGGCCTGGATTTATCTTGCAGGAAATAGCTCAACAGAATTCCATACAATAGTTTCTAAGGAAAACTGGGATGAGCCTCCACCAATTAATGACTCCTATGTTTTTAATGTAAATAATAATACCCATATTTTGTCGTTTGGAATTTACACTAATAAGGCTCTCGATTACGCAGAGTCTTCTACTAATGCAATTACCTGGAATAGATGGACTTATGTTGTTGGTACTTATAATGGGAGTCAGGCTGCAGTTTATATTAATGGTATAAAAAACGGTTCTACCTCAATTACTGGAAGCATAAATTCCAGCACAATAGATGCATGGATTGGCGGATCAAGCGATGAATATAATTGGTTTAATGGCTCAATTGATGAATTCAGGATTTGGAACAGGAGCTTATCTGCAGAGGAAGTATATCAGCAATATGTTTCAAATCTAAATAAGTATGACACAGACAAATGGCGGTTGTACGTTAACCAAAGCAAAAATTCAACTGCTGGCTTAAGCGAAGGAGATTATACCTACCAAGTTTTTGCAAGCGATTCTACTGGGAATGCAAATAGCACAGAATTAAGAAGTGTTACTGTAGACCTAACCCCTCCTTTAATTACAATAATCTCTCCAACTAACACAACCCACGGAACATGGATTATTGATTTTAATATAAGCTTAAATGAAAATGCTTCATGGTGTGGATTTTCTTTAGATGATGCTGCAAACATAACAATGACGATGTATAACTCAACGTACTTTAATTTTACAAATTCTACAATGAACC
>MFWN01000005.1:19192-24030 GCA_001786395.1 Candidatus Pacearchaeota archaeon RBG_13_36_9 | reverse complement strand
AATTCAAAACAAGAACCCTTACTTTTATTTTTCTATCCTTGAATCATTATTTTCAATTATCTACCCAACTGTCAAAGTTGGGTTTAAGAGCATCATTTATGTAGTGTTTTTGCCAAAATGGAAATCCGTAAGGCAATTTGGCAGGGGCAAAGCGCCTAACTTCTCTTGCTTCATCATTTTGTTTTAAAGAGCCTGTGGCAATTCCTATATAAACATATTCTATATCCCGGAAAAAGGGATTTTTTGTAGGAAGCCTGAAATCATATACCCCCTGAAAGCTTATTATTTCAAAATCTGCTCCTGTTTCTTCTTTGAATTCTCTCCTGACAGCATCTTCTTCAGATTCATTTTCTTCTTTTCCTCCATGAGGAAGTTCCCACATGCTGTAGTCTCTTCTTTTTATAAGAATTATTTCCTTTTTATCTGGCGTGAATCCCACCCCGCAAACTCCTTCGCTGTATATTCTTTTCATAATTGACAGATGAGTTTATTTTCCCTGCCTGTCACTTGAGATGACAGAAGGCCTGCTTTTGTTTTCAGGGCTTTTTTTCAGCAAGCCTCTGCTCTTTTTTCCTGCGCTTGTCAGTCCCCTAAACACCCGGTTTTTGTTAGAAGGCTTGCATATCCATTTCATGGTACGGTCGTTTTTGATTTCCGGCCTGTTTTTGTCAACTAAAATTACTTCAAAGAAATAATTAATTCCATCTTTTCCAATCATGTAAGAATTTAAGACTTCCATATTCGGGTATTTTTTTGCAACTCTTGCTTCTGCAATCCACCGGTAGTTCATCTTGACCACTTTTCTTATGGTCTGCCTTTTGCTTCTTCTGCCTTTGGACCTTGTAGGCCTTTTTCTGCCCCCTCTTTTTATCCTTGCTCTTACAACTATGAATCCCTTTTTAGCCTTGTAGCCCAGGCTTCTTGCCCTATCCAGCCTTAATGGCTTTTCAACTTTAACAGCTACTTCAGACTTTCTCCACTGAATCATCCTTTCTCTCAGCACTTTCTCGTCTGGCTTTTTCCAGGCTTTTCTCAGGTAATGGTACATTCCTTTTGCCATGGGGGATTAAGAAAAAGTGCATTTTTAAACCTATTTGTTTGAGGTAAAAGTAATTCATAAATCTTAACATTAGAAACACTTGGGTTTTTTCCTCTTGCTCAAAAACCCTTCTGGCAAAATTGGAAATGCTTATAAAAATAATTTTAGGAAGGTAATATCATCTTCGGAAAAGGCGAGCAAGCGCAGCTTTTGCAGAAGGCTTAATTGAAAAACAGCAAGGTAGAGGAATATGTTAAGCTTGCAGTTTAGCTTAACATGTTTGCTTATTGGTGAGGCATAAGCAAAAACTTATAAACATTCTTTTTATGTTTTTATTGAATGAGGCTGTAGCTCAGCCCGGTTAGAGCACGGCTCTGATAAGGCCGGGGTCCACAGTTCAAATCTGTGCAGCCTCACTCACTTTTTATTATATTCTAAATCTCATAAATCTTTAAAAAATAATTAGTTATGGCTTATTGATGAGCAGATTAAGAACTCCAAGGGATAATCCAAGAGAATATAAAGAAGGAACAAAAGTGAGAATCTTTTTAGGATATTCTACAGATACAGAAATACATGTTAGAGAAGGGGTTGTTTTGGGCCATCGGCATAATAGGAAATGGGCGGGGTCAGATAATTTAGGGCGTACTGGAAACGCTTTGGTGCTAAGAGTTGAAAAAACAGGAGAGTTAAGAAGAGGAAATCCTGGAGAGGTTTCAGTTTCGCACTCTGCTACAAATTATTTAATAGTTGGATATTTAGAAATGCATCGTTTAAAAAAACCATATACAAGGCCTTATTTTTATGATTGCATTTCTGGAGCAGAAAGGGTTTAGATTTGTCTTTTTTTATTTTTCAAAAGATTTAATAATCCCTGGTTTTTAGTAATAAAATGAAAGAAAAAAAGATGGTGATGGAAGAAGAGCAGAATTCAAAAAGAAGTTTTAGATTCATAGTCGTTTCTCTTTTGGTAATTGCAATTATGTTTTCTTTTTTAAATTTGGCTGTGAGGATAATCTCTTATGAGAATCCGGTTGAAGAAAAAGAAGATTCTTATCAGAATCTTGAGTTTAGTGAGTATGGGCTTGGCAATAAAGAGATTGATGGTTTTTTTTCTTTGAATGGGTCAACAAGAATTAAGATGTACCTGCCTGCAGTTGATGCAGAAGGAAATGGCACAAATACTATCCTGACTGTTGAAGTCACCCCCGGGTCTGGCAGGACACTTACTGATATTGACAACCTTTTGTTCTGGGCAGACACCCAGCACAGCATAAGGATTGCCAGGAGAGTTGCTGAGAATATGACAGGAAAGAAAGTGGAACGTTATGATATTGTTTATACAATTGAGGCCCCTAATGCCTCTCTGATTGGCGGGCCTTCAGCAGGAGCAGCTCTGGCAATAGCAACCATTGCTGCTCTGGAAGGAAGAGAGTTAAATGATAAGGTTATGATTACAGGCGGAATAAATCACGATGGGACTATAAGCCCAGTTTCAGCCATACTCGAAAAAGCACAGGCTGCAAAGAAGACCGGGGCTACTTTGTTCCTTGTCCCACTGCTGCAGAGCCGGGATGTTGTGTATGAAGAGAGTGAGCATTGCGAGGTATTTGGAAGCTCAGAAATCTGCACAACTGAAACACGTCCTAAAAAAGTGGATGTGGCTAAGGAAACTGGAATTGAAGTAGTAGAGGTAGAAACAGTAGAAGATGCTATGGGGTATTTTTTTGAGTAGCCCATAGAATATTAAAGTAATTTTAGCGCGATTTTTATCCCTCTGTTATTTATCTTTTGTCAAATTGAGCGTAGAACTTTTTGGCAGAAGGAAAATAAAGCAGACCAAGTTTTCTTGCTATTCTTCTAGTCTCTTTTTTATAACCAAATAATGCAATAGGCTTTATCCTTATTGCCTTATGGAAAACTGCTTCATTATATTCAACTAATCTATATTTAGAAAGTGGAAGATATGTATAGCCATGAGCCTGCCTAAATTCATTGACTTCTTTCCATGCATTCGAAGGAGGGAGAATTTTTTGAATCATTTCATTAAAATCTTTAAAAATGAATTTCTCGAATCCGGAAAGTAATTTGTGATTATAATAAATATGAAGATTATTTTTTATCCTGTAATATTGGACTATAATCTTATCTGTTGTGCCTAGCAGCACAAGATCAAATGGGGATATATAATTTGGTTTCTCCTTTGTTTGGAAAATAATTCCTTGTGAACGATAAGTTTTTGTATATTTTTTATCCAAAACTGTGCACGAAAGCCTTTTTTTCCTTCCGAAACTTTTTGTATTTGGTTTAATGATCTTTTTTTATACTATCTCAAAAACAGTCTGGCAATTAATCTTCTTGTCTTTTATAAGGCTTTTTGTCGTAAAGTCTTCTTCAAAAGACTTAACGTAATATTTTCCTCTTTTCATCATAGATTTATAGAAGGAAGAACCTTAAAAGCTTTTTCTTTTTGATTTAACAGAAATAAATAATTATCCTTCTCCTAGCTCTAAGATTAACTTTCCTTCACCAAACTGGTACTTGAGCAAAGGAAGGCTTACTGGAAGAAACTTGAAATATGCTTTGTCTTTTGCAAAAGCTTTTACTTCAATGCTGTTCTCCAATTGATTGACTATAATATCCTTTATGTCTTTGACGTCTGGCAAGTCCAGTTCGTAAATGACTTTACCTGACAGCCTTCTTACTTTGCTTGTTGCCTCTTCTCTGGGAAGTTTTGCAAGCTTTTTTACCTTTTCTTCGTCTATTTTTTGTAACGCGGGTTTTATGCTTGTTCTCCTTGGATTTTTAATCTGTGTTTCTACCCCCTTAAATTCAGGCATATTCCCGAAGGATTTAACTCTTATTACTGGCTTTCCTGCCCCACTCGAGATATTTATGCTTATCCCCCCTTGTTTTATGTAATCTTCCCTATTTTGAGGCATCCTTCTCGTCATTTCTTTTTCTTTTCCTATTTCCCTGTCTAGTTCCTGAAACTGCTTGTCCATTTCTTTCATTAGTTTTTTAAAAAGTGTGTTCAAGCCAAGCGGAAGCCTCAATTCGTTTGGAAAACTGTTCACCACGTCGCTTTTCCCTAAAAATCCGTAGTCTTCCTGTTCTTTTTGCTTGTCTCCTATAAAGTAGCCGCAATGGGGGCAGTATTCAAAATCCTTATGAATCTTCTTTCCACATTTCCTGCAAGATTTTTTGTTAAACATAGTAGTTGGGGGGCAGAGAGGTTTAAAAAGTTTTTGGATAGATTTTAAAATACAAATCTTTTTATACCTTAAACTTCTTTGAGTTAAATGGGAGGGGATATGTCAGATTCTGATAGGCTTGAAGCAATGGTAGAAAGTTCTGAGGGTACAAGAGAAAAAATTCCTACTTGCAGGACGTGTTATCTTTTTGGATCTTGCTCAAGTAAAAATCCAAATCAAAGGGCAGATAATTGTTACGAACCATCTGACCAGTTGGGGGTAGGTTTAATAGACTAGTATAGAAACATTTTTAATTCTTGTTTTCATGATATTTCTATAAAAGAGTGAGAAAAATGAACTCCGAAGAGATAGCTAAAAAGTACGGCATTAATTTAAAACGTTTGGAAGAGGAGCAGATTAAGCTTGCAAAGCAGATTCGGATTGAGGACTCAATTGATTTTAACTCTGTTGAAAAAATAGGCGCTATTGACAACGCTTTTTTTGAAAACAAGATTATCTCTGCTTGCATAGTCTTGACTTCGGACATGGAAATTTTAGACCAGGAGTACTTTTCAGATAAGATGAAATTTCCCTATATTGCAGGT
>MFWN01000005.1:10370-19149 GCA_001786395.1 Candidatus Pacearchaeota archaeon RBG_13_36_9 | reverse complement strand
CAGGAAGCAAGCCAATGTACGTAAGTCCTGGAAACTTAATTTCAATCAGCACAGCTTATGAAATGGCAAAGAAGTTTATCCGGCTCCCGCATAAACTCCCTGAGCCGCTTCATCTTGCGCATAAATATTCAAGGGAAGTCAGAAAAGAGGCTTTTGGGAGTTTTAAGAAAGATCAAAAAAACGAGGATTGAAATGAATAAGTACTTTTATGTTCTTTTTATCTTAGTTGCTGCGGTTATAATCGGATTTGTAGCTGGAGCATTTTTAAATAGTGGCATAACTGCCTGCACTGAGATGAGCTGTTTGTGCGAAAAAGACGGGGAGATTTCGTGCAACAGCTGCAGCAGCGAAGATATGCTCTTTGCCTGGGGCGTTGTGAATGTTGCGAAGGTTTGCAGCGCAAAAGAGATTTTAATATGCAAGAGCAATGAGTATGTAAGCAGAAGATATGATGAAACAGGAGAGTGCAGGACAGAAGTCAAGTGGTTTGATTTTGTGCTGCATTATGTTGAATGAGCTATTTCGCAAACTCTTCTATGGAATTTATGACCTCATCAACTAAATCTTTAGTTATAAATAAAGAAGATTTATGATAAACATCATTTATTTTTTCAATGGCTGTTTTCTTGTCAATTATTTTTTCTCTGAAAGCTCTTAGCACAACTCCAATTGTTCCGTGAACCTGAAGGTTATATCTTGTAGCTGTTTCTCTGGCATCCAAGTCATCTGTCAAAAAACAATCTGCTTTTTCCTGAATTGTCAGAACTATTGCAAATGCTTCGCCTAAATCAAGATTCTCTTGATTTGTAATTATTTTGACCCTGTCTTTGAATTCGGGCAATATTTTTATTACTTTTACTTTTCTTGGGATTTGTGTGTCAGATTCCTTCAGCTCGTTTTCAACTTCTCCTGGAATTAATATTTCTGAGAAAATATTTAATGATTTGATTAAGTCAATTTCAGTTAAATGGATTATTGGTCCGGTATTAGAAACTGCCTTACTTGCCATAAAGTCCCCATTGGATATCATTTTTTATTGCAGATTCCAATTGAGCGACTTTTTGCTTTTTAATTAAATCGCGGACAGCATCCCGAATAAGCTCGGATTTGTTTGCATACCACCCCTGCTTAATTAGCCCTTCCATTTCGTTGACTATTCTCTTGGTTAGTTTTGCAGGAACACATTCCATTTCAGACTGGTTTTCCATAGAGTATTACTGGAGTAATACTATTTAAATGTTTTGTCTTTAGAAAAAAATGGATATCCCCCCATGAGATATTTAACTTTAATCTTATTTTGTAAACTCTTCTACAAAATATTTTGGATTTAGCTCTTCTTTTAGTGCTCTTTTTATCATTTCATCCCAGCGATACCTTGCTCCTACGCTGAAGATGTTTTTTATTAGATACTCTCCAACTTCCTTTTTACCTGTATAGTCTGAGTCTAGGTCTTTGGTTATATTTTTTGTTATATAATTATGTATTTGAGAGGCTAAAAGCTCTCCTAAAAGATAATTATGGTAGTAGACTGGAGCTGAAACAGTGTGGTATTTAGAAGCCCAGTCTGGAGCATCTCTTGAAAAATTAACTAATTGATACTTTTTAACTAAATCCCACCATAACTTTTTTAAATCCTGCTCTGGGTTTTTATATAGCTGCTGCTCGAACCTAAACATAACTTGTACCCATCGCGAGAAAACAAGCATCCTTAACCTTAATATTTTTTTTACTGTCTTATTTATTTTTTCAGCTTCTTGCTCGCTGATTTGGCAGTAGTTTTTAATAAACTCTACGTTTCTTGCTTTTCTTCCAAAAAGCATGGCTATTGCTTCTGTTGTGAAAGTGTGCGCAGAATCCCTTAAGATAAATGGAAGTGAGGAGTTGTGGTTAGAGCTGTATATTGCATGCCCTAATTCATGAAGAAGAATTTCCATCCATCTTTCTGTATTCTTCAGATTTTGCAAGGTTCTTACATCTCCTTCTCTATCAATATCCATGCAGTAAGCATGCTGGTTTTTTCCCGGCTTTTCGTATAAATCACTTCTGCTTAATATACCTTCTGCATCCAAGCCAATGCTTTTGTAATATTTTCTTGCCTTTTCGACAATATCTTCTTTATAGTAACTATCCAGGCTTATTTCGTATATCTCAGGACCTTCCTGGAAAAAAGGATCTCCGTAATTCCATGGCCCTAATTCTTCTTTTTTAATCCTGTATTTCTTGGAAAGAACAAGGTCCATTTCTCCTTTGAGATTTTTGAATGGAATTTCTGTTAATTTGTCAAGCTCATCCATTATACTTTCTATTTCCTTTTCTTTTTGCTCTCCAACTTCAAGAGAAAACTCGTAGTAATCCCTAAATCCAAGAGACTTTGCCAGCTTGTTTCTTAATCTAACAATTTCCAAAACATCTTTTTCAACAATTGCCCCCTGAACTTTAATTGCTTCCCATGCTTCTTTTGCCTTTTTGTTGCTTTTATCTTTTTTCATAATTTCTTTTATTTCATTTTCAGTATACTCCTTGCTGCCTATTTTTGCCCTGAAAGTGTTGAACTTCTGCTCTGTTGCAGTAACTTTCTTTGTGATTTCTTCCATTAATTTATAATCCCCCTGATAGGAGAGGTAAGCATAATACAAGAGTTTCAGCTGCCTTGCTGTAATTTTATTATCTATATTTTCTTCTTTCATGCTCTTAATTTTTTCATAATCTTCTTTGTTGTTGAAAAATCTCTTTAATGCCAGCTCGTTCTCTGCATATTTATCATAATCTTCTTTTTTTCCTGAGATAGAAGCTGTCCAGTAAGAAGAATTAAGATTTTTATACAAGACAGAAATCTGCTTTTCTTTCTCCTGAATAAAGGATTTAATTTCTTTTAGCTCCATAATTATATTTAGAAGTATGGTTATTTAAGGTTTGTTGTTCATTCTGTTGAATCTGGCTTTATACCGAGGACTTCAAAAGCATCTTCTTTATACTTTCCTTTTTTGATTACATAAAAATGAGAGTTTTTTGGACCTCCACAACTTTGAGCTATATTTTTTATGATTCCTGCTTCTAATAATTTAGGTAAGTAATCTCCATAAAATTCTCTCCAGCCCGGTTCTCCAGGAATGCCTCTTCTTATCCTGTCGAGATTAAAAAATCTGAAACCCTCCATTTCTCTTTCAAAAGCTCCAAAAGTAAGATTAATTGACTCTTTTGTATTAGTTATTAAAACTCCTGAACTGGTTAACTTTTCTAATGAAAGATCTTCAGGCATCATGCTTTTTTTTTCTAGTCTTTTTGTCCATCCATAAAAAGCAGTTTGTCTCGCTTCTTCCTCTTTTTTGTCTGAGTCAGTAACAATTTTTTTCGATGCTTCTCTATCTGGGCCAGTAACAGGCACAGGCCCTCTTGTTAAGCTCTTCCTTTCTGAGACAGCCTTTTGTATCTGAGGAAGGTCTGCTCTTAATATATACTGTTCTCTTAGTCCCTGAGCACTCCTTAGATACTGAGATAATTCAGGGTCTGTTTTTAGGTTTTCTACAGAAGCACCAATCTCCTGTAATCTTAGTTTAGTCCCGGTACTGGACAAGTCCATCATGCCATTTACGCTTTTTATGTAATCAGCCAGCTTTCTGCCTTCTAATCCTAAGCTGGATTTAAGCTCTTCAAGTATTTTATCTACCGTAAGAGGCGTAAAAACACCAGCATGAACTTGTTTTAAAATTTCGTATATTTCTTTTGGCTCGTAAATTTTTGAAAGAACAAACTCATAATTCTTTCCTGAAATATCAATTACTACTGGCTGTTCTTGAGCAGTCTCTTGTTTGATGTGTTCTTTAGTCCTGCTATCTCCATCATGCTTTTGTGTAGTTTTTTTTATTGTTGATTCAGGAACTTCCTGAATGTTGAAAAGTTGCCTGGCTTTTTCTTTTGTAAGTCCGATTAGATTATAATTGTCTAGTGTAATTTTCGCTTCATAAGCTCTTCCTAAGTCTTGTCTTCTTCTTACACTCAATTCTTTTTCGTATTTTTTTAATTTTGTTCTTATAGTTGCAATGTGCAACCTAGTAATCTCACTTAATTGTGAGGCAGTACACCATTTCCCATGGTCTGAAGCGCTTTTTTCAGTGGTTATTGTTTCTTCAGTGTCAACAATCACCTCAATTCCGCTTGGTTTAGTTCTTACATCTCTTACATGTATTTGTTTACTTCCGGTTTCAAAACAAATTCTTGTGCCTCCTAGAATTCCAGGAACTTCTATGTAAAATCTGTTGTTAGGCTCTGCAGATTTTGTTGTTGCTTTTTCTGCAGTTTCTTCTTTTGCAGAAGATTCTTGAACATCACCTGTTTTTTCATTTTTTCCTTTTAAGTCAACTTCTTCAGGCCAGTCATCAACACCATAGATTTCTTTTCTTATTAATTTAACTACTTCGGGAAGGTCAGTTCTGCAAATATAAGGAAGATTCGGCGATAATTTTTTAATATACCCCCTGGCTGCTCTTTGCAGCGCCGGGGCGACTTCATCTAAATTAATACCTGCTTCTCCTGATAAATGATTAAATAGATTAGAGTCTAGAAACTTAGCCTTTTTTGATTCTAATGCTAGTCCAATTAATCTTGAGCCATCAATTTTTTTTGATTGCCCTTCATGCTTTGCATTTGAAACAAACAGCTCTTCAATTTCTTTTGAACTCACTGATTTCGGCAAAATGCCCCTCATTACTTCTGAAAAATATTTAGAGCCGTATCCATCACCGGAAGAGACTGGATAATCCCCGGAAATTGTATGGACAATCACTTCACTGACCCCTTGTTCTAAAGGTTCTATTTTTGTAAAATCCAGTTTCTTTCTTATTCTAAATCTCGAAATATTTTCAGAGGTTACGAGAACTTCTATAGGTTTTCCCTGAGTACGAGCCCTTCTTGTTTCAAACTGTGTATCAGAAGTAACTTTACTATAAAGAGTTGCAATGCAATATGTTGAGCCTGCTTCTTTTATCTGCCTTATAGTCATCCATGTTCCATCTTCAGACATACTCATTAGCAGGCAAAGGCATTTTAAAAGATTGTTATTGTAGATTGTGTATTTTATATTTTAGAAAGATCATTATTCTAGAACTTTTTTACTTTTTTCTGCCTTTATAGAAAAAGTATAAAGAGCCAAGTGCAAGGATTATTCCTAGGATGAAAAGCGGCCAGTTAAAATAATCCGGAACATAGGTGGAGGCGATAGTAAGTATTTCTTTTTCAATTGCAACTTCAGAGAATTTCAGGACATACCCTTTTTTTAGAAACAAGGCAGAGTAGTTCCATACAAAAGAGGCGTAAATCAAAATACCTCCAAGTGAAAGACAGATTATCTGCTTTTTTGTAAACTTGTTTTTCTCAGAGCGCAAAACTGCAAAGGCGTAGAGAATCATAGATAATGATACTATAATCGGGCATATTACAGGAGATGCCCAGGTTATTGGGATTAGGAATAAAACATCCCAAGTCATAAGAGAAGAGGGCCAGTCTAATGTTACTTTCAGCCAGACATAATAAAAAATATCCCAAATAGCAAAGGCGTAAAGGAAATACGCCACTTTCTGTTTTATGTTTTTTCCAGTAAGAGCCGCTATTGCAACGAGCATTATTATTGTGGAAGCTTCTCTTATCCACTCAAGAACTAGTATCTCAGTTGGCATTGAAGTGTTCAGCGGAAAAAGAATCTGATCTGGGTAGTATAATTTTCTTAAATAGTAGACAATCATTGTTTCTACAAAAGCCATTGCTACTGCAAATATCCCTACCCATAGAAGTTTTCTTTTTTCCTCTTTTTGCATGACGGATATAGTGTTTTGCTGTTTAAAAAGGTATTTGAAAAAATTAATGCTTCTTTTCGTTTTTAGAAACAATTAAATATTCAGAGAAACTTGTTAGTCTATGGAAAAAAAAGTTAGCAAGAAGAAGATGAGAAAAAGCATAAGGAAAAAAATTGTAAACCCTTCTATTGAAGTTGAGTATTCTTCTATAGATATTCTTACTGGCTCGGATTTATCAAAGAGAAAACTCCCCTTCATGCATATTAAGAGCATCTCCTCTGGACCAGTTATCTGGCTTACTGCGTGTGTTCATGGGGATGAAGTTGGGGGTATGGTAGTAATACAAGAAGTATTCAAAAAACTTAAAAAAGAAATTTTGAAAGGAGAGGTTTATGCTTTTCCTTTAATGAATCCCATTGGCTTTGAAAACTACTCCAGGAAGATAACCTTCAGCAACGAAGATTTAAACCGCTCTTTTCCTGGTAATGAAAATGGCTCCCTTGCAGAGAGAATTGCCTACCAGATTTTTACGCAGATAAAGGATACAAATCCTTCTCTTGTGCTTGATTTGCATAATGACTGGAGAAAATCAATACCTTACGTGCTCTTAGACCCTAAACCTGGAAAAGAGGAAGCATATGAAAAGGTAAAAGAGTTTAGTAAGAAAATAGGATTTCCTGTTGTTTTAGATACTGCAGAAGTGGAGAAAACTCTTACTTACAGCCTTCTTAAAGAGGGAATTCCTGCTTTGGCAATTGAGCTGGGAGAATCTGATGTTGTAAATGAAAAAGATGTTGAGCACGCCTTTAATGCTATCTGGGGTCTTTTAAGTGAGCTAGGAATTGTTAAGTCTTCTGAAGAGCCTTCTAAGGTAATTATTTCTGAGAAAGTTAAAAATAAAATCCTAGCTTATTCTCAACAGCAGGTAAGCCTTACTAGCGGGGTTATAAGATTTTTAGTTAAACCCGGGGAAATTGTTAATAAAGGACAGCCTTTAGCGAGAATTTATAATCCATTTGGCAAGTTAATGGAGACAGTTAGAGCATTAGAAGAAGGAATTGTTTTAGGATATGCAGATTCTTCTGTTGCATTTCCAGGCTCTCCTGTAATGGCTTTCGGGAATATTTAATGCCTCTCTGCATTATCCCACATAAATTCAAAGTAGGACTTAAAGCTTTTTTTCAATTTCTGCGAATTTCAGCTCGTATTTTTTATGCTGGAAATACTTTTTGATTATAAAATCTATTACCAGAACAACTAAAGCCAGAGATCCCAGGTAAATGGCTCCTACCTGCGTGAATTTTGGCAGGCTGTCTCTGGTAAGATAGCCGACTAATCCTGTTACTACGCCGATGCTTGCCAGTATCTGTATTGAGCGTATGCCAGATACAGATTTTTTATTTGCTATTTCTACCAGGATTTGTATAGCAGAATTAACATAATTGGCTGTCATCTGCCAAATCTCTTTTATATAAGCCAGCGTATTAAATAAATCCTCGAATTTATACTGGAGAAGAATATTTAATTCTTCTTCTATCTTCAGCCTTTTTGCCAGAGAAGCGCGAGTGTGAGCGTAGCTGGGCATCTGGTTTATCCTGTTATTTATTAAATCGATTGTTTTTTTGTAACTTTCAAGCTCTGCCCTGTAAAATTCAACCTCTTTTCCCCTGACAGATCTCCTTTCTTTAATACTTGATATCCCCTCCCAGACTTTTCTGTGGATATTCAGGTATCTATGAAGCTGCTCTTTAAACTCGCTGAAAAATATCTGCATTTCAACAATAGCATCGATGCTTTCTTTTTTGCTTGGCAGCCCTACAATGAAAAGGTAATCTCTCGTCTTATACAAGCTTACTTCCCTGGATATTGACTTTTTATTTACTGCCCCGAATTCTTCTGGGACAGCGAACTTATTGTGATTTTTATCCAGTTTCCTGACAACAATGCAGTGCTCTTGATGTAGATTTGATAAAATTTTTGGAGTTGGCGCCCCAAGGGAAAACAGGTAGTTAATCGCAGGCTCAAAGGCTTCATGAAAATAATCTTTTAAAAGTATTGCGCTGTTCTCTATGTCTTCTGATTCTATTTCCAGAAGATACAGCCCATCTTCATAGTATCTAATTTCAATGCTCTCATTTGTTACAGCTTTTATGTAATCCAGGTTGCTGTATTCCCTGCTGACTGATTGCAGCTTCAAGTTTTTATGGTATTCTGCCAGCTTTTCTGGGGCTAGCTCTAGCTTGGATTTGCAGTTTACAAAAAACTCAAAAATTTCAGACAGGTGGAGGGTTGTTCTTTGATACCATCCTCCAAACATCACTTTAGTACTGCCTCTTTTTTCTTCCATTAGAATATACAGGAAAAAATTATATTTAAATGTTATTGAAATGCGCCTATGCCGCATCACATTCTTGTTAATACCTCTAAAATAGAGAAAATAAATGCGGCTTGCGGGAGTTGAACCCGCGCAACGACCTTGGGAAGGTCGTGTCATAGCCGTTAGACCAAAGCCGCTTTGAATGGTTCTTTAACTTGGACTTGTAAAATACGTTTAATTAATTTTTCTTTTAAAGGAATTTCTTTATTATTTATAAAGTATTGGTATCTTACTATATTTTTCGGGTTTGCACTACCAACTAGGCTGAAGAACCGGTATATTTCCTCCTGATTTTGTATCCTAATGTTTTTCGAGCTTTTTGATGGAGTAAATCCGCATTTTTTTAGCAGTCTGACTATATCTTTCCTTATATACTCTGAATTTGTTTGGAACTCAATTACTGCCCTTTTGTATCTTTTTTGTTTATGGTAAATTCCTCCATCCGTATCGAATAATCCCCTTAGGGCACCAAACATAAACGGCTTTTGATTAAAAATCCAATCCGGAAGTGAGGCTTTATTTTTTATTTTATCTCCTAAGACCATGCCGTTCTTTGTTAGAAATTTTGTCAGTTCTGTAGAATGAACCTTTAGAATATTCGTATGTTTGTCCG
>MFWN01000005.1:7221-10292 GCA_001786395.1 Candidatus Pacearchaeota archaeon RBG_13_36_9 | reverse complement strand
GCAGATTTCCAGTGATATGTAATGTTTTTCTTTCTAAATGTCCATCCCCTAATATGATCCCTAGCATTTCTGCAAATTCTTCACTTTTTGGCGGTATTTTTATTCTCTTTTTGTTATTTTCCCCAACCAATATTTGCCCCCAGTTCTCAGGAAGTATCTGTTTAACCCATTTAGAAAATATTTCTTCCTTGTTACTAAATGGGTAACGATTTATTAGCCATTCTGCAGTTTTATAAGGTATTGTTGTCTTCTCTTTTTGCCAATCTATTCTAAGAGTGCGTTCACTAAGATTCAAATCTTCTGCTAAAGCCATCCAAGTTAACCCGCTTTTATTTTTTATCTCTTTAACGAACTTCTTTTGTAACCCTTTTTTGAATTTTAGTCTTTTGTCTCGGATACATTCTCCTTGTTTTCTCATAATACTTTTATATTCGATATGCTATATAAATCTATTTTTTTATACTTCCATTGGACGACTAGCGCGTATAATTATTCAAAAAACAGGCATATTAATATTTGATTATTGTTCCCTTTGTTATTAATATGGTGTTAATAAACACCACATTAGTTTATCTCTGAGCTTTCTTCTTTGATTCTATGAAACAATTAATAATCGGAACGCCTGTTGAGCCCATGCTTGTGTCTGAATCCGGCAATGGGGAGGGGCGTTACAGTGAAATAATGAAGACACATAAGGGAAAGAGTTACGTTCAGATTAAATCAGATGGCTATAGGGTGCAGGTTCATAATAACGGAGATTTAAGGATGTTTACCCGTGGCTTGAACGAGTTTAATCCAGTAGCATTTCCAGAAGTTATCCAGAAATTAAGAAACCTGCCACATGGAATTTTTGACGGGGAGTTAGTTGGATTAGAAGATGGAAAAAGAGGATTTGATGCTATTAAAGCAAGAAAAAGAGAAAGCCTTGATGTTGATTTAGTTATGCAGTATCCATTGCAGATAAAATTCTTTGATGTTCTGAACTTAGAAGGAAAGGATTTAATCCAGCTGCCTTTATACGAAAGAAGGAGAGTCCTAGAAAATTATTTTGGCAATGTCTCTGAGCAATGGGAGATTTCAAGCCCGTATGCTCTGGAAGAAAGATACAAACAAGTTACAGATGGACTGGGATTAGAGGGGCTTGTCTGTAAAAACCCAAATTCAGAGTATCTAATTGGAAAAAAGACAAAGGACTGGATTAAGCTAAAGAAATTCTTGACATTGGACTTGGTCGTCCTTGGGGTTTATCAAGGAGAAGGAAAAGCAAGCAAACTTCCCTTTGCAGCCCTGCTTTTAGGAACGAAAAATAATGGATATTACGAAACAATAACTAAGGTTGGAATAGCTAAAAGAGATATAATAGAATATATCCAGAGAAAAATAAGCAGCACATACACAAAAGATATTCCAAAAAATGTAATAATTTCTGATGCTATTAACAAAAGGAGCTATTCAGGAAAAAGACCTGATAGATATGTAGTGCCTGAGAAGAGCGCAGTTGTTGAAGTTGAAACCATGAATGTTACTTGCAGCGATAATTGGCATTCCTGCGGCCTGAAA
Organism: Candidatus Pacearchaeota archaeon RBG_13_36_9; assembly: GCA_001786395.1. GTDB lineage: Archaea > Nanobdellota > Nanobdellia > Pacearchaeales > GW2011-AR1 > MFWN01. The sequence continues at coordinate 8,732 of MFWN01000005.1, read as the reverse complement.
AATGGAGAAGCATATTCTTTGAGAATACCTATTGTCCAAAAATATCGTGAGGATAAAATGCCTTATGATGCTACAACAACCCAACAGATAAGAGAGATATTTGAAGGTAGCTGAATCTTATTCCTTTTTTCTTTGAGTTGTTAAAAACTGCATTAATTTTTTCAATGCAATAGCCCTCATTGAAATTGCATTTTTTTCTTCTTTGGTCATTTCTGCAAATGATTTTTTGTAACCTTGTGGAATAAAAATAGGGTCCCAGCCAAATCCTGTTTTTCCTTTTGGCTTGCTTGGAACCTTGCCTTTTATTTCCCCTACGAAAACATTGTATTCTTTTCCTTTGTAAAGGCAGAAATATGTCTTGGCTGTTGCATTCCTGACTTTTTCATTTTCCATCATCTTGCAAATACCTTCATTCCCAACTGTTTTTAGCATCCATCTTATTAAGGCTCCTGGAAAGCCATTCCATGCCTCAATAAATAATCCTGTATCTTCTATCAACACTGGTTTTTTTAAGGCGAGGAAAGCTTGTCTTGCTTTGTGCTTTATTATTTTTTCCTGCCCTATGTCTTGGATCTCATCCAAGTCTATATCTTTCCTTTCCAAATCTATTTTTAAGATGCTTTTTACTTCGTTGAACTTATTTTCATTGCTTGTAACAAAATATATTGGCATGACTTACCTAAAAACAGCTATTTTAAAAGCATTTAGTTAGTTTTATATATGTATTTTGTACTATATTTTTATGGCAAAGAAAAAATTTTATGTAACAACTGCAATAGATTATGTAAATGCAGAGCCGCATATAGGGCATGCATACCAAAAAGTTATAGCAGATGCTTTGGCGAGATGGCATAGATTATCGGGAAATGAAGTATGGTTTTTGACTGGGACAGATGAACATGGGCAAAAAATAGCAAAAAGCGCAAAAGAGCAAGGGCTGTCAGAGAAAGAATTCGCAGATAAGATGTCAAAGAGATTCCAGGAAGCATGGGACAAACTCGAAGTAAATTACAATCGATTTATAAGGACAACAGACAAAGACCATGAAAGACTTGTCCAAGAATTTATAAAAAAAATACAAAAAGACATTTACAAGGGAGATTATGAAGGTTTATACTGCTTTGGCTGTGAGAGGTTTTATACAGAAAAAGATTTAGTTGAAGGAGAGTGCCCTTTCCATCCTGGGAGAAAACTCGAAAAAATAAAGGAAGAGACTTATTATTTCAAATTGAGCAAATACCAGAAGCAATTATTGAAGCTTTATGAGAGTGAAGATTTTGTTTTACCAGAAGAAAGAAGGAATGAAATAAGGAACCGGGTCAAGGAAGGATTAGATGATTTAAGTATAACGAGGACCAATTTTAGCTGGGGAATTCCTTTTCCATTGGATAAAAAGCATGTAGTCTACGTTTGGTTTGATGCCCTGCTGAATTATCTCTCAGGAGCTGGAAAATCAGAAGAATTCTGGCCAGCGAGTCTGCATCTGTTAGGCAAAGATAATGGATGGTTTC
>MFWN01000005.1:4153-7147 GCA_001786395.1 Candidatus Pacearchaeota archaeon RBG_13_36_9 | reverse complement strand
TTGACTTTTAACGGGCAAAAAATAAGTAAGAGTCTTGGGAATGTAATATCCCCTAATTATCTAGTAGATAAATACGGAGCAGACAGTTTAAGATATTTTATTTGCAGGAATTTTGTTTTTGGAGATGATGGGGATTTCTCAAAAAAAACAATGGTGGAGAGGCACAATTCAGAATTAGCTGACAAGCTAGGCAACTTAGTTTCAAGAGTAACAGCTTTGGCTGAGAAAAACGGTTTGCAAAAATGCGAAAACAAGCTTCTGAAAAAATTAAAATTAAAAGAAATTGAAAAATGCATTGAAAATTACGAGTTAGACAAAGCATTAAACTTAATTTTTGGATTTATTGATGCCTGTAACTTATACGTGCAGGAGAAAAAGCCATGGGAGACAAATGATAAGAAAGTGCTTTATGAATTAATTGACAGTATCAAAGCAATTGCAATTCTCCTTTGGCCGTTTATGCCTGAAACTTGCGAGAAAATTGCAGGAAATTTGAATTTTAAAATAGATTACAAGGAGATTAAAAAGCCTTATAAAGTACGGGAAATTAAAAAATCTGAGATATTGTTCACTAAAATAGATACTGGTAAAAAAGAAACTAAACAAAATAATAAGATAAAAGAACAACAGGAACAAAAACAAAATATTGAAGGAGTTATAAAGATGAGTGAAATAGACTATTCAGAATGGGAGAAACTGGATTTAAGAGTTGCGCAGATAGAGAAAGCAGAGGATATTGAGGGGGCTGATAAATTGTATAAGTTATCGATTGATGTTGGAGAGTTTGGAAAAAGAGTTATTTGTGCTGGAATTAAAAAATATTATAAAAAGGCAGAGTTAGTTGGAAAAAAGATAATTTATTTCTCAAATTTAAAGCCAAGGGTTATTAAGGGCATTGAAAGCAAGGGCATGCTTTTGGCAGCAGGCTCTGATGAGAAAGATTTATGTGTTATTATCTCACCAGAAAAAGATGTGCCTAATGGCAGCAGGATAAGCTGACAGATAAAAATAAAAACTCTTTTTCTTTTGGTTTTGTGTCGGGCTTGTGGTTCATCGGCAGAACGTCTCGTTCACGAGAAAATCTGAAAATCGAGAAGGTACAAGGTTCAATTCCTTGCAGGCCCATTTTTATATAAAAATGGAGCATAATATCGGTGCAGGCGGAGTAATTTTAAACAGAAAGAATCAGGTTCTTCTTGTTACAAATGGAAAAATGCTTTGGGGATTTCCAAAAGGAAAACAAGAACCAGGCGAAAATTTCTTGGAGACTGCAAAAAGAGAGATTCGTGAAGAAACAGGAATAACTGACTTGACTTTAATTGAAGATTTAGGGGGGTATAGAAGAACACAGCTTAACGAAGATGGAAGTGAAAATAACAATATAATGAAAACTATTCATATGTTCCTTTTTAAGACCTCTCAGAAAGATTTGAAGCCTTTTGATAAAGATATTGGGGAAACAAGATGGGTTGATAAAGAGAGGGTTATTGAACTATTACAGCACAGAAAAGATAAAGAATTTTTTGAGAAAATAAAAAATAAACTTTAAGTGTTTTTTAAACTTCCAAAAAGTTTATAATCTTTAACAACCTTGTTGTTTAATGAGAAAACAAAGAGGGTTGGATTACCAATTAGAGCAAGAAAGAACAGGTGTAAGAATTATTCCAGAAGACCTTTTTAAGGGAAGAGATCTTATACCCTGTTATGGTTTTTTTTCTAGCGGCTATAGAGCGGCAAAAGAAGTAGCAAGTTTCTTTATTTCTTCTGATAAAAATATGGGAACAGCTGTGAGAAGAAGATTAAGAATGTTTCCCAGGCTTTTTGAATGGTTGGGCGTAACATATTATAATGCAGGAATATTAATTATGGCAGAAACTCTGTACACTATGGCTAAAAACTAGCTTCCAAAAATCCTTTCAAAGAATCCTTTTTCTTCTTTAATTCCCAGCAGCCTTCTGGCTGTTTCAAAGTAAGCCTTGCTTGCCTTGCTTTTTGGATAGGAATTTACTATGGGAGATTTAAGCATAAGGGCTTTTTGCATGTTTTTATCCTCTGGAATTAATCCTACAGCAGGAATCTCCAGCATGTCCAGTATGTTTTCAACCTGCATCTCTGATTTTTTCCACCTGTGTCTTGTAAGGATAAATCCTTTCACTGGCTTCCCTAGTTGCTCGCACAGCTTGACTGCCTTCAGGGCGTCTGTTACAGCAGGCATTTCAGGCTGCGTCACTATTATTACCTCATCTGAAGCAAGGATGGATGCTTCGGTTTCTTTGCCTAAGCCAGCTGCAGAATCCAGAATTATGTATTTGGAAAGTCTTTTTAATTGTTTTACTACTTGCACAAGATTTTCATGCTTTATCCTGCCCAAGTCCTGGGTGGATAGTGAAGAAGGCAGTATTTTAAGCCCAGATTCGTGCTTGTATATAGCTTCTGTTACTTCTGCCCTGTTGGTTAGAACATGATTGAGAGTTACCGGCACAATTGGGGCGCCTAAATGAATCCCTACGTTCGGGGTGGAAATATTAGCATCCACAACTATAACATCTTCTCCAAGGGAGTTTAATGCAGCAGCTAGATTTATTGCAGAACTTGTCTTTCCTGTGCCACCTTTGCCAGAAACTATGCTATAGACTCTTGCCATTTTTTCCTTATGAAAGATAGGCTCTTACGAATTTTATAAACCTTTCTAGAATTTCAGAGTACTCTTTTAGCTTGTCCATGTCTATCCTTGTTTCTTTGTTGTCTATTATTCTCAAGCAAACGTTTTTCCTGAACTCATTTTCTTTAAGCTTTTGCGATTCTGGCACTTTTTTAAAGAACTCGTAAACATCGAGTGCCTCTATAACTATCGGCTCTTTTTTAAAAGAATCCCTTAGGGCGATAATCTTCATTTTTGGAGCTTCAGGAATTTTTTTTATGCTCCTTTTTTTCTTAAGCTTGTCAAGAAGTGCACATGTGCACAAATCCATCATGCTTTTCCACCTTTCTAAT
>MFWN01000005.1:1643-4104 GCA_001786395.1 Candidatus Pacearchaeota archaeon RBG_13_36_9 | reverse complement strand
GCAGATGGTCTGCTGATGTCTTTTCTTTCATAATTCTTTCCAATGGCATATTTGTACCACCACCTATTTTCAAAACTAAGGCGGGGCATAGAAAACAAGCCCAGACATGTATTTATACCTTTCCATAATTGATTCTGTAAAGCTAATGGATGATGGCTCAACCGAAAATTAGTTCTATAAGTGTTTCCTTGTAATAATGGAAGAAAAGAAAGGGAAGGAGGATACATATGCAGTGTATCTATTGCTCCTCCCACTTGACCGTTAAGAATCGCCATAATAAAAGGGGTACTCAAAGATATAAATGCAATAATTGCAATAGGAGGGGTTATGTCATAAGGGTTTTGAAGCATACTGATATAACGACTTTAAACTCATCCGGTATTTACTTCGTCTGCCCAAAGCCCGAAAAAAGAATAACTGACTTTTACTTTTTCAAGGAGTTCCAAAACTCTTTCAGCATGCTCTTTTGGCACAATAAACGAAGAAACAGATAGTTTTTTACCGTTAACTTCTTCTAAAATCCCCTTTTTAGAGTAATTTTCTTCTTGTGCTCATCTATTGAAGTCATCTTATCTTTTGTTTTAGGATTAATTTATACCAGAAGTAGGCATATTTTATACCAAGAAAAAGATTTATTCCTCTAACTCAAACCTTTTCGCTATAAGAAACATTTTTTTCTCTTCAAATTTTCCGCATATTATCTGAATTCCAATGGGTATTCCCTGAATTTTTCCTGCAGGCACAGAAATTGCAGGCACTCCTGCAAGATTAGCAAGAACTGTTAAAGTATCGTAATTATACATCTCTTCAAGGCTTAATTTCTCTCCAAACTTGTGCGGCAGTCTTGGAACAGTGGGCATTATCAAACAATCAACTTTTTTCAAAGAAGCTTCAAACTCTTCTGCAATTAATTTTTTTGCCTGAAGCGCTTTCCTGTAATATTTTCCTGCAAACTCTGCCTGCGCAATTTCCTGTCCTCCAAGAATTCTCCTTAAAACCTCATCCCCGCAAACTTCCTCTATTTTCTCTCCAAATCTCCTCCCATCGTATTTGCGTGTTGCAGAGAAAAATTCAACATAATTGATTGGATAATAAGCCTGCACTCCCAAATCAATATACCTCATTTCTATTTCTTTAACGTCCCATCCTTCCCTCTTGCTTACTTCTTCTATTCTTTTTCTAACCAATTCCCAAATTTCTTTATTTGCCTCTATTTTAGGAATTCCAATTTTTATCTTGTTCATTTTTCTAATTTTCTCTTTCTTTTCTTTGACATCAAAAGTTGTGGCATCTCTTTCATCTTTCCCCTTTATCACCTCTAAAAGCAACTCTGCTCCAAGAACATCCTCTGATAAAGAGCCTATCTGCTCCAGGCTCATGCTTAAATCCAAAAGCCCATATCTTGAAACTGAGCCATAAGTTGGCTTCACTCCTACTATTCCGCAATGAGAAGCAGGATTTCTTATGCTCCCCCCTGTATCGCTTCCTAAAGCTAAATCACAAAAACCAGCTGCAACAGCAGCAGCACTCCCAGAGCTTGAGCCTCCAGGAATTCTTTCAATGGCAATTGGATTTAATGTATGCCCATAAGCGCTTGTCTCTCCGCTTGCACCAGCTGCAAATTCATCCATATTTGTATATCCGATAATAATCCCATCCTCTTCTCTTATTTTTTTAATCACAGTTGCATCATATCCGGCCTTATATTTTTCAAGAGTCTTACTTGCGCAACTGGCATACATCCCTTTTACAGAAATATTGGATTTTGCAGCAATGGCAAGACCAGCTAATTTGCCAGCCTTGCCCTCTCTGAGTTTGCTGCTAACCTCTTTTGCCTCCAGAAGAGCATTAGGATTAATTTCCAAAAAGGCATTAATCTTCTTTCCTTTCTGGTCGTTTCTTTCGATTTCATCTAAGAAACTTTTTATGTTTTCTTCAGGGGTTAATTTTCCTTCCTGAATCAGTTTTAATTTCTCGCTTATTTCCATTTTAATCAACAATTCTTTTTTCTAACGCACATAAGCAGCTTGCAATAATCTGGGATTCTCACAGCCTATAAATTTGTAAATTCTTTGTAATACTGCCTTTTTGTTTTCTAAATCTAATCCCCTATACGCTACTCCTGCAATCACATCTATGTAATGAGCTGATGCTTCAAAAAAATCCCGACTTTCTTGTCTTATTATTTTTGCCATTTTATCATAATTTCTCTATTTTTCTTAAATCCGTATCTGCAACTTCAAATAATTCTGCGGATTCTTCGTTATGCCTGGAAATAACCAACTCGCTTTCATAGCGATTCATTTCTTTAATCTTCTCTAAAGGCTCAAATCCTGCGCGCACTGAAACATCCGAAGAAAGTTGCTGAAGACGCGAGTACCTAGTCCTAAAGGCAGCAATTCTCTTGTGCTCAAATCCTGCACTTCTTGCAGCATCCATTAAGTCAAGATAATCTTCTTCA
>MFWN01000005.1:0-1629 GCA_001786395.1 Candidatus Pacearchaeota archaeon RBG_13_36_9 | reverse complement strand
TTCATTGGTCAATGCTCCCTCCCCCTCGGTAGTCCATAAGCTTTCCATTGTCCCAATACACCCAGCCACTTGTTCTAATCCTTCTTCAGGGTTTGTTTTAAAAATATTTTTTCCAGCCATTATTTCCATTTCCCTTTTTCTGCCTGTATGCATTCGCTATTTACTTCAGGGGCATTTTGAAAAAATATCTGCCTGAAAGATTCATCTCCGGCCTCGCCCTCTCCCTCTTTTCTAAAGCTCTCGTCTCTTTCAACAAAACTCTCCTTAGTCTCAACTCTCTCAAGAGCTTTTGCAAATTTATCAAGAATGCTTCTGGCTTCTTTTTTAATTCTCTCTTCTTTTTCTCTTCCTAAAGGCATGATTATAAAAGCAAGGGGGTATTTATAAATCTAACGAAGATTAATCAATATGAAATGACTTTTAGCCCCTTAATATTCTCAAAATGCTTCGCGTTTCTTGTGATTATTTTATTAATTCCATTAGACAAAAGGATGCCAGCAATTACACCATCGAACTCGTCGATTTTCTTTCCTTCTTTTTTCAAATCCCATAATATCTTTCCTGCTCTGGCGCAAGATTCTTTGCTTAAACCAAAATTAGTAAATGACCTAAATAGAACATCATAATAATTTTTTTCGACAAGATGTTTTGGGCTATCAAAATTTAATCCGAACATTAATTCCAAATAGCTTATTTGAGTCAGAGAAAAAGACTCGTTAATCTCTTGCATTAGCTGTTTAATAGAAGAATCCTCCTTGAATATATCTATAATCGCAGTAGTATCCAACCCAATCATTTTAAGCTTGAATCCCCCCTAGCCTTTTATTAAATGATTCTCTTAAGCGTTTCATTCTCTTCTCTTTTTCATCCCAATCCAGATGCTTTAATACCCCAAAAAAACGCATAAGTTTCTCACTATCACTTTCTTTTTTCTTCATCTCAATAATTACATCAGAAAAGCTTTTATCCCTCCCTTTCAGCATTTTCAAATACTGATATGCTTCTTCTTTTATGGATATATTTATATTTGCCATTTTAGTCAATAAGATATTTATATGAGTACATAGTATGAGTACTCATATTTAAATGTTTTGGTTAAAGTTTTATCTCCCCTGCAGTTTTATAATATATTTTGCTTCTTTTTAAACGATAATACTATAAACTCTGAATTTCTTGGGAATCTTTTTATAGAAAGGCTTAGTTTATGTATAAATAAGCCTAATTTCTTATTTATTCTTTGTAAATAAAATACTCCCTTACCTAAATTAAAAACAACTCCTCTAGAGCCTATAAATTCAAAACCTTTTTTTTCAATTTCTTTTTTTAGTTCGTCATAACTCCATTCCTGCAAATGCTCTGAAATAGAAAAGTGATCCCCTATCCCTAATCCTTGCTCTATTCTCTCAACTGCATTTTTATTTATTGTACAGCTGCTGACAACTAATTTTCCGTTTCTTTTTAAAACTCTTCTTAACTCTTTAATAGCTTTTTTAGGATTCAAAACATTTTGAAGTGTTTCAATACATACAACTTTATCAAAATAATTATTTGGAGTACCTGGTAACAGGTTTTAATTGAATTCTAAAAATTGACTTTTTATTCACTAAAGAATGTCAAGAAAAATTTAAA
>MFWN01000004.1 GCA_001786395.1 Candidatus Pacearchaeota archaeon RBG_13_36_9 | reverse complement strand
CTAATTTAAGCGAGATGATCTCCGATATGGCATCGAGAAATTTCATAGAGCTTGCAGATATGAGAAGAGAGCTAGCAGAAATAAATTATGGATTATTCCAAGCCGCCACAGGAAAAAAGTAAAATGCCAATAAATCCATCCACCGCCTGCCTTCATGGAGAGTTTTTTATGTTAGGAATGTTTATTAGTTTGATAATTTATTATTGGGTTGAGATAATCTATAATATCATAAAAGATAAATAAGGTGAAAGTTTTATATTAAGATGAAAATAAAAGATTTCTAAAATTAGATATGATACATATATTCAATTCCTAAATCTTCAGCAATTTTGAGAGTCGCGTCATTAGGGGACTCCATAACAATCCCGCCCCAAGCGCTATAATGTTCGTTAACTTTTCTAATAAACCACTTTCCATATCCTTTATTAGTATTCATCGTAGGAAAAATTACAACAGCGGCCAAGATGATTCTATCATAAAATTGATTAAGTCTTAAATAGGCTATACCAATAGGCAAAGTTCCGAAATTTTGATCTTCTTTAAGTAAAACCCAATAAAAAGATTCTTTACTATAGGGTATTTCTCTAAATTCATCTGTATAAAAAGGTAAATATCGATTAAACTTTTTTATAAAATTTCTAAAGAATAAGTCATTTTTTATTAACAAAAGCGCTTTATCCCCTTCAATGTCAACTTCTTTTCCAATAGGTCTATTTGAACAAGTGACAAAATGTTTGTTTACTGCCTTCTCTGTTCCACTAAATAAACATTCTGGACAAAAATATTTCTTTTTTTCTTCAGTTTCAGCTGCATAATATTTAAGCAGATTGCAAGTATCCATTTATTAAGATAGTAACAGAACTATTTAATTAATTCTATCCGCTGGATTTAAACAAAAATCCTTAAATAAGATATTTCCAAAGACCATAAATGGAAACAGAAAACCAAGAAAGAAAAGAAGAAAAACAAATAAAAGATGAATTAAAAAAGGAAAAGTTAGGACTATCTTTTAGAAAAAGCTTAGTTTTGAGACTTCTTTTCACTTCAAAAATTTTAAAGCCAATAAAAATTATTTTCTGGGCGGGATTGATCACCTTAGAAATCTTACTTCGGGGCAGTCATAACCTAAATTTTCAATTTTTTCTTTTATGCTATTTAATTTCCAATCATTTTTATCTAATGTAAAAGCGATTAAATTGTTTTTTTGATGTTCTTGTATAGCTGAAGCTATAATCTTAGCATCTGCCCTATTCTGATTAATCCTTTTTATTATAGTTACTAAATCTTCCTTTATATCTTCGATAGGGATAACTTTTTTGGAAACTCTTTTTTGAATAAAATAGTTTACATTTCTCTTTAGGATTAAGACCTCCCTAAGCATATTATTTAAGCTTATTTCATTTTCTTGTTTTAAATTAATTTTCATCAAAAGTTTTTTAAGATTAATTTGTTCTATGTCTGTAAACTCTGAAAATTTTATTTTATAGTTGTTATTTTTTAAAAATTTAATAGCTTCAATAAATAGTTTCTCTCTTCTAAAAAATAATCTCGGAATTTCTTCTTTTTCCTGATAAACAGAGATTACTATACTTTCTGTGCCATCTAAGAATATGTTTATAATCTCGTAGTATTTATCTTTATTATCAAAACCTGCAATAATCACACAGGTATCAATAAAGTCATCCATTTTCTAGTCATTAAATAACTCATGTACAAATTCAGAAAGATTATGGGACTCTGCATTGGGTTCTAATGAATTAATTTCGGTCTCAAGTTCTTCCAGAACATTAGATACATTAGTCAGTTTAGAATTTAGATAGTTTGATTTTATCTGGTAAAATAATTCTAATTTATCGGGGGGTATTAATTTTTCCGCATCATAAAAATATGCTTCAGTTGTTAAAGAATCCCAGATTAAGGAAAATATTTCTTTGAGATGGGGCAAATATTCTTCTCTTTCATTTAAGCTTAAGATGTTTATTGCACAATAAATTCCCCGGTCAAATATATCAAAACTTAATGAAAGTTCTGAAGGATATTCTAAAAGCAGATTGAAAAAATTGGACTCCATCACTTTTAGTTTTTTATTTGAAAAGCTTTGAATTAATTTTTCTTTTTGAGCATAAAAAGACATAGACGGTTTTTCATATTGTTTTAACCTAGCGTCAGTGGAAGAAAGGAGTTTGTACTCTTCAATTAGAATCTTTAGACTAGTTCTTTGAGATTCAGTTAAAGAATACTCTTCAGAAGGAATATCCTCTTCAAATCTTACCGCAAGTGTTTGCCCATAATGATGTCTTAATATTGGAATTTTATCTTGAAGATTATTTTCTTCTATAAATCTAACCGCCAATTTTTGTAAAAGGGTTCTTAGAGGAGAAGACTGATTATTTTCTTCTTTCCAGAGTTTATTAATTGTGTATAACAAGGAGAATGTTTGTTCCCTTATTTTTTTATCTAAGGGTAAATAGAAAAATGCAAGATCATTAAGGTCGGCATAGATTTTTGATTTAGGTGCAGAAATAAGTTCTATAATCTTTTTCTCTTCTTTTAATTCTTTTAAAAACTTTTCAGTGGTTAGCCAATTTGAATTAATTGCTTCGCTAATCTCTGCATTGGTTTTTGGTCCACCTTTAAGTTGGTCAAGAATTTCACTTTTTATTTCTCCGGGAATTTTTTTAATTTTATCTACCATAGAATTATCAACCCCCTTTCTTTTTTCATATTAGCTTAACAAAAGATGAGTTTATAAACATTTCTATACATTATATCCTATAATGATTGATATCCTTATATATAACTACAATACAATAATCCTTAAAAGCCCTGTTTTGCTATATCTGATATTAAATTCACTTCAAAAAATAAGATGACAATCAGAAGAACAGTAAAGCGAGTCCTTGATGGAGACACATTTCAAACTTACAGAAAAGTAGGCGGAAGTAATTATAGGGGTTTTAAGTATTTAATCCTTCTGTAAATTTTTATCTATCAAACGATAGGGAATTATCGTTTCTTTAGTTTTATCTTAGAGTATAATAAAGCATAAATAATACTCATTTATTTATTAGACCATGAAAATCAAAGATCTTCCGGCATCTTCACAACCAAGAGAAAGATTTTTGAAGTTCGGGGCTTCAAACCAAACATTTTATAAACCATAAATCCTTATAACATAATCCCTAAAAGGAAGAAGAGTTCTTGGAGTTAAAATGGATCGGATTAGAAAGAGAGCTTGCAGCCGTTGCGGAAAAATGTTCGAACCAGAAGAACTGAAAATTATCTCTGGAGACATAATTTATACGGACTTTGGAGGCCCATATGATACCAGCCAAAGGGTATGCGAAAAATGCAATAATTCTATGATGGGGAAAGATTTAATAAAAACACCCGAAGCTAGCTCATGCGAAGTTTGCAAAGAAGAAATAACCGAAAAAGTATATGAATATTCTCTTAAAAATTTTGGAAAAGCCCTATGCATGAGGCACCAGCATACAGGGAACAACAGTCTTTCTACTAAGGAAAAATGGTATCAGGAAAATATGATAAAAGGGCGTATCGCAGAAACGCTTATTGAAGAATTATTTTTGTATCTTGGTTATAATGTTTTTAGGTACGGCATGGAAAATACTGTTCCTGGAGTTATGAAACTATTAAAAGGAGTAAGAGGGGATGTTGCAGATAATATCCGTAGAATGCCTGATTTTGTCATCCAAAGCAACAGCGGAAAAAATAAAGGAGAAGTTTATTTTATCGAAGTAAAATTTAGGGCCAATGAAGAATTTTCAAGGGATGAACTGTCAAAAGAGTATCCTTTTGAAAACTGCTATTTTATTGTTGTATCAAAAAAGCATATAAAATGCATAACTTACAAAGAACTGATGTCCGGAAAGACCGTGAGCCCTAGCCCCCATAATTATCTAGGGGATCGTGAAGAGTTCGAACTCGATAAAAATGTAATAATAGACTTCTGCAATTTTGCAGTTAAGTTCTTTGAAGGAGTGTAAAGAGTTAAGACGGCCTTAATTTTTAAAATATTTCTTAGTTCGAGAAAAAAGGCTCAAAATAGATGATACTTCACAGATTATCCCAAGAATTAGGGCATAAATCATCCAACCAATACCTCCCAGTTCATACATCACTTTTGCAAAAGCAATAGTTACCAATAAAATTATAGAAGGCGCTTTAAAAAACATTATCCATTCAAAAATTATAGTAGAAAACTCATCTTTTTTCCTGTTCATTTTTCAATCCCAAAAACTTCTTCTCTTCTTCATTCTATTGTGCAATTTGGAATGAAAGGGTCTGCTCATTACAGAGAGATTACTTCTTCTAAAGTTGGTTTTATCTCCATCTTGGTGGTGCACTACTTCTCCGTCTCTAAGCGGCCTTTTTATCTTCTTCTCTGCTACATTTCGATGTATCAAGTCTCCATTCCGGTTGATAGGATATCCGTTTCTGTTTTTTCTAATCCAAGCCATTTTATTTATTCCTCCCTTTGATTATGCCCTTAAGGGTATCTTCCCTGGCTTTTTTCAGGTCTTCTGGAATACTATTCATTCTTGTTGCTTCTTTTAATCTTTTTTCATCTATTCTCGCCCAGATATAATCTTCAATTGCTGCATCCTCCATTTGATCCTCAACATCGCCTATGGAATCTGCAATTGCACGCCTAATCCAAGCCATCTTATCGATTTTCTCAAACCCAGCTAGTGCTTCTATTTTTTCAAGCTGTTCTTTTTCAATTCTAAGCCCTAATTGAATTGTTTTCTGTTCCTTTTCCATTTTACCATATAATATTAGATAATATTTATTGGTAACAGAACTATTTAAATCTTTCGTTGCAGAATTATAGTCTCCTTAACTTTATCTCCCCTTTCTTGCTTTCAGCCTCAAGCTTATCTCCTTCTTTAAAGCCTGCTTCTTTAATTATTTTTCTTGTACAGCAGAATAGGTTAATCCAGCAAAGCCTATAATTAGCACGACCATGAACAATTTTCCTAAGCTATCTAAATTTGCCCAGTCGTTAATGGTTTGTCCCAAGGTTGCTAGTGCTACTATTCCAAAGAAGATTATTTTTCCCCAACCCATTTTATTCTACCTCCTTTCATTTTTCCTCAGCCTTATCTCACCTATTTCGGAACATGCCCAGGACAACATCCTGCTCCTCCCCCCGAATTGCAAGTATCCATTAAAGGACAAGTTTTCTTATCATTCATAAACCCTATGCAAGGAGGCAAATCCAAGTAATTCACATCTTCCTTTTCCAATAAATTAATAAGCTCCTTAACATCTTTTGATATTTGTTCAATATTATTGTATTTTACTTCAAAAACCTGAATAAAATCATTAAGTTCTGGGTAGATAATTATTATTAACCCTGCTTTTTTATTATAAACTGAACAAATTACCCCTAATTCCGCTAGGTAATACTCATTTGGCTTTCTTGTATCCATTGAATTACTAACCTTGAATATATACGGGATTTTTTCTCCTTCAAGATCTGCTGAAGATTTTAGATTTGTCCACCGAAATGGAATTATTAAACGAGGTTCAACTAATAAATTCTTGAACTCTGGTTTAAGCAAGTAATTTAAATTGAATTTTAACTCAAGAATAAGTCTCCACATTATAGATTCATAAATCTCTTTTTTGTTTTCTCCTTCTTCGGGCTCAAATTTTTCAATCTGCTCTTTTTTAACTCCAAGATACTTTCTAGGGGCGAGTACATTGTAAACAGAATATAAATCTTTTGGTAGACTTCTATTTTTTTGTGTATCTTCTAAAGCTTTTGTCATTTCCTCATCAAAAGTTAATTCAACTGATTTTTTAATCAGGTCATTAGAAATAGGATTTAGATTCTCACAATTACAAATATTTCTTTGTTGATAAATACAATTTCTATTGTAATATCTACATTTTTCAAGTTTTGATGGATCCTTTTTTAGAATCGCTTCTTTCAACGAATTAATTCTTGTTATTAGCAAAGACTTTATTTTCCCTAAATCTTTAATTACGACTTTAAACGCTTTAAGGTTATACGGCGGGGAATCCTTCAAAAAAACAAGGTAATTTGTTTTTGGATTTTCTGGATGAACAATAGCGTAAAATGCTAATTGCTCCAAATCTTGAATAAAATATGCAAAAATTTCTTCTTCATTTTCGGGTAGCCGATACTTTGTCTTTAACTCAAATATAGAATCTCCTATAAAATAATCAACGCTCCCCCTTACACCAGGAACTCCCACATGAATTCCGTCTATCTTTCCTTCATGAATTCTGAAACTGGGCAGCAGTTCAAACCAGAAAACAGAAAGCTTATGTAATTGTTTCCCCCATTCGAGTTTTATTGAAAGTTCTTTTGTTTTTTCAATGTCCGGATTAATATAAGAATAATACGCCTCAGTAGGATTACATAATGATTTTAAAAAAAAGTATTTATCAGGAAGTTTATCTGGTCGAGTTATGCTTTTTAACTGTTTCCTAAAGATGCCTGCAATACTCTCATTAGACTCAAATTTAGCATTTTGGCTAAATTGGATTACTAAGCTTCTTCTTGAATCCATAAAAGAATCAATGTCCTCAAAATTATAAACCTTCCGTCTATATTTTATCCAGAAATATTATTTGTTTATCCCTTTCTCTTCAGTTTTATCTCCCCTTTTTTAACTTCAGCTTCCAACTTATCGCCTTCTTTAAATCCTGCTTCTTTAATGAGCTCTGGAGGAACAACAATTACATATTTATAATAACTTTTATCTCCCCTTTTATTAACAAACTGCCTTTGAACTTTCATGTAATCATTAAGTATAAGGCATATTTAAAATTATTGGTACCAATACTACTTTTAAGTTAATATGCTGGT
>MFWN01000003.1:13564-19458 GCA_001786395.1 Candidatus Pacearchaeota archaeon RBG_13_36_9 | reverse complement strand
TATCTTGTCTAGAATCTCCGTCTACATCCCTCACATAAACTGCTTTAGGTGGGGCTTTATTTGCCATATCCTTTGAAATTGCCATATTAGCAAGAGTAACTGCTACTGCACAAACTACACCAAACGAAATAGGTTTGGAATATTTTCTAAACCCTTCGTATAATCTTGATAACATTTCACTTCCTCAAATCATTATTTTATTTACTTAATAGTCGTAATATTATTGTTTATTTATATTTTTCTATGACGTTTATTATAAAAAACAAAATATTTAAATACTATAAGTAAGTTATTTATAATTATGACAGAAGAAATAGATAATACAGACAAGAAAATAATATACGAAATAGACCTTAATCCGCGAACATCTTTAATAAAATTAGCTAAAAAATTACGTATAAATAGAAACACTTTAGAACACAGAATAGAAAGATTGATAAAAAAAGGTTTTATTAAAAATTTCTTCTGTATTGTAAATGGTTTTAATCTAGGTTTTGAGTATTATAAATATTTTATTAAGATAAAAGAGCCAAAAAAAGAATTCTCCATTGAAAAGCTATTTAACGAAAAAGAGATAGTGTGGGCAGGGAAAGTAGATGGGTATTGGGATTTTGCTATTACCTTAAGAGTCAAAACTAGGGAAGAATTGACTTCGATCTTAGATAAAATTAACTATTTTATAGAAATAAGCGATAAAACTCTCGAAATTATAAACAGTGCTACGATATTTAATGAAAGATGGCTTACAAAAACCGATTTGACAAAAGAGATAACTAATAAGCTGTATGAAACAAAGATTAACATCGATAAGAAAGATATTACTGCCTTAAGGCTACTCAGTCTTAACGGAAGAGAGAAGCTGGTTAATATAGCAGATAAATTAAAACTAACTCCTGAAGCAGTAAACAAAAGAATAAAGAACTTAGAAAAGAACAAAATTATTTTAGGATACAAAGCAAAAGTCAATTACTCTTTGTTTGGCTATGATTACTTTCACCTATTATTAACTTTAAAAAACACAAAATCTAAAAAAGAAATCCTATACTTTCTGAAAAATTTGAGCAATTGTGTAACAATAATTGAACTAACTGGGAAATATGACATTCAAGCAGAATTATTATCAAAAAGATACGCAGATATAAGGGAAGTTATAGAAAAAATAAAGCAAAAATTTCATGATGATATAGAAATTATAGAAAAATTATTTGTGATAGAAGAGTCTAATATTAAAACTTTCGAATAAATACATAAGGGTATGATTCAACAAAAACTATGCTTTGTCCACCATTTCTAGCTAAAACTCAACCTTGAACTTCCCTTCTTTAATCTCTTTAATATTCATAACATCTTTCAAGTCTTCAACCAACTCTCCAATTTTTTTCATGTCCTCTTTTTCCAGCTTTAATGTTATTTCGCAGTTCATTGCCTTTTGCATTCTTGTTTTTTCCTGCCTGATTTTCGCAAGAATGTCTGTAAACAACTCCCACCCCTCCGGCTCTTCTTTCTCTCCCTCTTTTGCTTTTTTTCCTTTTTCTACTTTTTCTCCCTTAGCTTTTTTTCCTTTTTCAGCTTTTGGCCACTGGCTTATGTGTATGCTTTTTTCCTTCTCAATCTTAGCGTAGTGCTCCAAATAAATTTCCTCTGTTATAAACGGCATTATCGGAGCAATCATCTTCAGCAAGACAAGTAAAGAGTGATAAAGCACATATTGCGCAGACTCTTTTCCTTTTTTGTTATTATATATTCTTTTCTTGACTATTTCAAGATAATTATCACAAAATTCGTGCCAGAAAAATCTTTCGGTTTCAGTTTTTGCCCTGGAGTATTCATATTCTTCAAAAGTCGATGTAGCTGTTTTTATAAGATAATTAAGCTTCTCCAAAAATAAACTATCTATTTTTTCTATTTTTGCAGGCTTCTTATAATTATAATCTTTTAAATTCATAAAAACAAAATTGCTTGCATTGAACAATTTTGTTATGAATTTCCTTGCAGTAAGTATGTCTTTCTCCTGGTAATCCAAATCCTCCCCTAATTTGCTTCCTGCTGCCCAGAATCTTAAGGCGTCTGCCCCATGCTGTTCAGTAACTGCCTGCGGCTCAACAACATTGCCCTTGCTTTTGCTCATTTTCTGCCCTTCAAGTGTAACAAAGCCTGAAATCATTACATTCTTCCAGGGATTTTTGCCATAGTGGATATTGCTCTTGACAACTGTATTAAAAAGCCAGAAAGTTATAATATCGTGAGCCTGCGGCCTTAAGTCCATGAACTTGACTTTATCCTCAATCTCCGGACGAAGCTTGGCAGCTATCGTAGGAGTCAAAGAAGAAGTAAACCATGTATTGAAAATATCCCTCTCTCCAACTAATTTTCCTCCGCACCCGCATTTTTCCCTTGGAGGAGCGTCTTTTAACGGGTCAACAGGCAGCTTGCTTTCTTCTGCCAGGAAAACCTTATCGCATTTCTCGCAGTACCAAACTGGGAAAGGCACTCCATAGTATCTTTGATTAGATATAAGCCAATCCCACTGCAATCCATTTACCCAGTTGTCATATCTGGACTTCATGAACTTAGGATGCCATTTTAACTTAGCTCCCCACTTCAGCATATCTTTCCTCAAATCCAGATATCTCACAAACCACTGCTTTGTTTTTATGAACTCTATTTCAGTGTCGCATCTTTCATGAACATTAACAAAATGCTTTATGCTCTTCTGATTTTTTAATAAGCCCTGCTGCCTCATGTCCTCAATCAGCTGGCTTCTTGCCTCTTTCATGGTCATCCCCTTATATTTTCCAGCCAAATGGCTCATTTTTCCATCTTTAGTTATTGCCTCTTTTATCTGGAGCTTGTGGACTTTCTGCCACTCCATATCTGTCTGATCTCCAAAAGTGCAGCACATTACAATTCCAGTGCCTTTTTCAGGATCAGCTCTCTTATCCTCTAAAATTGGGACTTCAAAATCAAAAAGCGGGACTTTTGCTTTTTTTCCAGCTAAATCTTTGTACCTTTTGTCATCAGGATGCACAAAAACAGCAACACACGCAGGAAGCAGTTCAGGCCTTGTTGTGGCGATTATAATCTCTCTTTCTCCGTTTTTCTCCTTGACCTTAAAAACAATATCATTGAACATGCTATCCATCTCTTTGTCTTTTATCTCAATCTGCGAAACCCCTGTCCTGCATTCCGGGCACCACATAGCAGGCGCGTCTCTCCTTTCCATTCTTCCTTTTTTATGCAAATCCAGAAAGCTCCACTGGGCAATTCTTCTGCAGTGCTCATTAATCGTAGAATAAAATAGTGTCCAATCACAGCTTGTCCCGATTCTCTTCCAGTCTTCCATGTACTTTGGCCTCAGCTCTTTGTCCAGAGTCTCCAAAACAAGCTTGATAAACTCTTCTCTCCCCAAATCAAAAGCCCTGACTTTTTTTTCTTTTTCAATCAGCCTCTCTGTAGGCAAGCCGTTGTCATCTGTGCCAAAAGGATAAAAGATGGAAAATCCCTGCATCCTTTTGTATCTTGCTATAAAATCCATCTGAGAATACTGGAAAGCATGCCCTATGTGCATTTTTCCGGAAACAGTCGGAGGAGGAGTATCAATTGAAAAAATCTTCTTTGCCTTGCTGTCAAATTTATAGATTCCTTCTTTATCCCAAAATTCAATCAGCTTTTTTTCTGTTTCCTGTATGTTGTATTGCGCCATGTTATCTTAAAAGATAAATATTCAGTGTTTTAAAGCTTATCTTTTAGCTATTTTCCATAACGCTTCAAAATATACTTTATAAGATTCTGCAACTTCCTTGTTTTCAATCAATATTGCATGAAAAGGCGGAGTCCATACTATAATAGCTACTTTATTTCCGTAAATAACTGTTGTAGAAGGTGAAAGCATCTTTTTTGGAAGGTACCTGAATTCAGAATTTTTAGACTTAATTACTTTTCCTCTCCAATCTTCTCTTACTAACACTTTTTCATGTATCTTATTTTTAACTAGCTGCATTAAAAACTGATGCACATCTATTGGAAGGACTTCCTGGAATCTCCCCTCTTCCCCAAAAACCAGATAGTCTCTCTTAGTCCTTATAATATCATTAAGCATCGTCTTCAATCCTTCTTTTCCTTTGTAAATCTCCACTTTTGTTGCTTCTTCCTTGGTACTTACAAGTTCCAGCATTTCTGGCATAGCTTTTTCAATCTCTTTTTGCTTTTCTTTTAGATTTTCAAGTATTTTTTTGGGACTTGCAGCAGAAAAGTATCTTACATTATTTTTTATTATATAGGAAACCAGCCCTTTTTCAATTAATTTATTTGCTAGCTGGTAAATAAGTGTCCTGTCAAGGTTTGTTTTTTCAGCAATCAAGGTTGCAGTTGCCTCTCCCAGCGGCAATAAAGCCAGATATACCTTTGCTTCCTTTTCTTCTAAGCCAAGCTTCTGCAATAGTTTATTCAGTTCCATTAATAAATTAACAAATCCTCTTTTATAAACCTTATTATTGTTGTTATTTAATCACAACAAGTATTTAAATACATACTTGAGACTATTTGATAATAGTAAATTAGATGTTTTTGAAGAAGAAAATGAGACTAATAGATCATATTAGAGAAGATGAAAGACATTCAAAAGAATTAGCCGAAAAATATGATGTGGGGGAAGGAAAATGAGAGTAAATTTAGTTGATGCACTAAAAACATACGATGCTTTGTTAAATCATAATGAAATAATAAAAGAAAAGCCAATTGAAGATCTTAGTTATCAGGAACTTCTAAAAGGAGGCATTAGTGAAGAGAGTTTAGCACTCACGTTACCTTTTTGCGACATTCTCAGAGAAAAGTATGATAAAAGAGCATTAATTGAATTATACATCCCCCAAAGCAAAATATTAGAGAGAAGAGTAAATACAAACACACCATTAATCGAAATTGCAAGACCTGATTTTGATGCAACAATAAAAAATATTTCAAATAAAAATTATTTTTTATCTGAAGAATATAACAATTTTATCAAAGCAATTAACCCTATTGTTAGAATGCCAAAAGCAGGGGGATTATTTCTTACTGAGGGGCTTAAAGACTACTTTGATTATTTTGAACTCGAATGGAAAGGAATTGGAGTTATCTTCTTGCCCTTCTTTTTAGGATCCCATTTCCCAACAAAAAGAAAGCTTAAAAAATACTTACTGGAATCTCTTGAACCTAATTCAATAATTGGAGATAATCTAAATTATGTAGAAGTAAATTTGGCGGAGGTTGGATTTAAGTAAAATGAAAACTTGGAAAAAAGCTGCAATTGGAGGATTAATGAGTATTATTAGCTTAGGATATTCTGCAAATTGTGTTATGAATCTACAAGATAACTGGCAGGAAAGTACTACAATAAGAAATCAACCAAAATTCAAAAAGTATGACAAACTCAGAGATCAATTTTTCTTATTAAGATATGAATTTCATAAAGAAATTCCACCCGGGACATTTAATATCCCCTTTGGGTTAAAATTAATGGGGTTTCCTATTTTATTTGCTTTTGGGGGGGCAAGAAGAAATAATGAGAAAACTAATTAATAAGATTGGACATTATACACAAATTACAGGAGGGGTAGGTCTGGTTGGAGGATTATTTTTTGCTTTAATTAATTTGATGGCAACCTATCTTGGCGGGCCTTATGGAATCCCGACACCTGCTGAAAGATATTTATTGAGGCATCCGGAAGTTAGCTTATACCAAAAAACAAAAGAAGAACTTGAGGAAGAAAGGAAAAGGTCTTATAACTTAAGTATAGATGCAAATCAATGGGAAAATTTAGGGGGATTATCTGATAGAGTTAGAAGTTTAAGTGAAGAAAGGTCTAAAAGAATAAACAAATTAGAGAACACTCTATCTGCGCTCTCTGAATCAT
>MFWN01000003.1:10012-13487 GCA_001786395.1 Candidatus Pacearchaeota archaeon RBG_13_36_9 | reverse complement strand
GTTGCTGCTGCAGGAGCTGGCTTAGCATTAATGGGCGAGCTAATCAAAAAGGGTTCAAAAAAGTGAATAGAAAGATTTAAATAAAAACCTATCGCATGTATTTTATGGCTAAAGGCAATATAAATGTTCCAGCAGGTTTCGGCGGCTTAGTCCGATACGGAGAAGAATACGAATCCAAACTGATGCTGAAACCCGAGCATGTGGTAATACTGATAGCATTAGTCATAATTTTTGTGATAATTCTAAAATTATTCTGGACCCTTCCTGCTGCTTAAATGCGATAAAAGTTTCTTTAAGGTATATTTGCTGTCAAACAAGAGATATGTATTTAAAGTAGGAAGTTATTATTAAATTAATGATAGAAGAAACCGAAATTAAAAAAGAGATTGCCTCATTGCTGAAAAAATATGAATCACTTTCAAGCAAAGGAGAAGAATCAGAAAAAAAGGCCGAAGAATTTCTTAGCGGGCTATTTGAAAAACTGGGGTGGGACAGGCTCAGTGGTGAAGTGACTCCTCAAAAGAAAATTAAAGGGGCTACAAAAACAACAAGGGTAGACTTCTCTTTCAAAAAAGAGGGAGACATCAGGCCATCTTTTTATCTAGAAGTAAAAAGATTTTCAGATATGCTTCAAAATCCAGACCATATTGTGCAGGCGATAGGCTATGGAAAGAACAGCGGAATTAGATGGGTTGTTTTGACTAATTTTATTAGATGGAGAGTGTTTAATTCAGACTATTTTGATGAGCCAGAGCATGCAGAATTATTCGAATTTGATTTAAATGAATGTTTATCAAGCACAGAAGCAATAAACTGGTTGATTTTATTTTGCCATGAAAAAGGGGGTGCAGCTTTAGATGAATATGCAAAAAAGCATAAGAAATGGAAAGAGAGCGCAGATATAGAAGAATTGCTAACAGAACAGCTTTTAATCGCCAGAAAAAAATTGGGGATAGCAATAAAAGAACAAAATCTTCCTAAATTTGATACCGGTCAGGATATGGAAGAATCAATAGACTACTGCGTGCAAACTATTCTTGATAGGATAATTTTTTGCAGGATGCTGGAAGACAATGGAGTAGACCAAGAAAGAAAAATTTCCAATGTGCTCGAGCGCTGGAAAAATGGAGATAACAGAATACAATTTTACAAAGATTATCTTTGCCCTTTTTTCATAAAAGAAATGCACGAGAGGTATGATAGCACAATATTTGACCACGACAGAGTAGACAGGCTCTCAATTAAAAATGAGGACTTTATTCCAATTCTAGAATCGTTTTATGTACATCCCAAAACAAATCTGCGATACAGATTTGATGCTATAAGCGCCGATATTTTAGGCCACGCATATGAAAACTATCTTTCTTATAAAGTGACTGCAAAGAAAAAGGGATTAGAAGAAGAACGATACAAAAGAAAACAGAGCGGAATATACTATACTCCTGAATTTTTAGTAGATTATTTGGTTAAATCAACATTAGGCGAGCTGTTAAAGAGATGCAAGTCCTCAGCAGAAGCTCTTAAAATAAGAGTCCTTGACCCTGCATGCGGCTCAGGAACTTTCTTAGTAAGAGCCTTTGACGAGTTTAAAAGCTGGTTTATGCGCCATGAAAGAGAAGGAAAAGAAAAAGAACTATTGCAGGCTCAACTGGATTTTCAGAGTGAGACAAAAATCACCAATTTCTTAAGCCAGGTTTTGGAAAACTGCCTTTATGGAATCGATCTTGACCCGAGAGCAGTAAGGCTATCTAGGCTGAACCTTTTTTTAAGGGCATTAGATACCCCAAAACAACTGCCAAAGCTGAATATAATTGAAAGAAATTCTCTAGTGTGGGACGGAGATGATTCCAAGGCATTTAACATAGAAAGAGATTTCCCTCTTGTTACAGAAGCAGGAGGATTTGATGTTGTCATTGGAAATCCTCCCTGGGAAAAATGGAAGATAGATTCCCAGGAGTTTTTTGAGCCATTTGAGCCAGGATTCAAAAGCCTGCCAACTCAAGAGGCAAAAAAAAGAATAGCAGAAATACTGAAGACTCGCCCGCTTATAAAAAAGTTATGGATAGAAAAACAGGCAAACTATGAATTATACTCTACAATCTTCAGGAAAAACTACCAATGGCAAAGCTCGAAAGTTAATGGGAAAAAAGTTTCAGGAGATTTAGACTTATACAAGATATTTACAGAAAGAGCCTATCAGCTTGCTAAAATAGGAGGAGTGACTGGATTTGTCATTCCAAGCGGAGTTTATACCGACTTAGGGGCAAAAGGCTTAAGGACAATGTTATTTGATAACTGCAGTGTCAGGGCGTTGTATTCCTTTGAAAACAAAAGCCACGGAATTTTTCCAGATGTGCATGCAAGCTATAAATTTGTTTTATTAACATTTGAAAAAGGAGGAAGGACAAAGTCGTTCCCATGCGCATTTTTCCTTCATTCTGCTGAAGAGCTGAAAAAAGCAATAGCAAATCCTACTATAATGAACATTGACTTTGTAAAAAAATCTTCCCCAACTTCCTGGAGCGTGCTTGAAATAAAAAGCAAAAAAGATTATGAGATTGTTCAAAAGCTATTGAAATTTCCACCTCTTGGAGAAAAAAGAGAAAAGGAATGGAATATAGAAATGCAAAGCGGATTTCACATGACAAATGACAGCCATCTTTTTCAGGAAGGAAAACTTACTGGAGTTCCTATGCTAGAAGGAAAAAACATAGAGCAATTTACTCACAGATGGAAAGAAGCTCCAATTCCTAGATATAAGATTTTTGAAAAAGACATTGAATCAGCTCTCAAGCCAGAAAAAAGATATTACAAAAGCTACTGGATGGCGTATAGACTAATCGCAAGTTCAACTAACTATCGTACGCTTATTTCAACAATAGTTCCTCCAGGGTATGTAGGTGGAAATTCCCTAGCGATCATAAGGATGGATAATAACAAGCAGTTATGCTTTCTCGCAGGAATAATAAATAGTTTTGTTATTGATTATTTTATAAGGCAAAAAGTCAGCGCAAATGTTAATATGTTCTACTTTCTTGAAACGCCTGTTCCAAGATTATCTTCAGGAAAAGAATTTGAGGCAGTTGTTAGAAAAGTCGCTCAACTAGTCTCAGTTACAAATGAATTTCAGGAATTAAAAAAAGAGATTGGAATTGAGTATCCTTTAACTAATGAAAATGAAAGAGCCCTGGCAAGAGCACAGCTTGATATTATGGTGGCAAAAATTTATGGAATAACTAAAGAAGAGCTTGCATTTATACTTGATAAATTCCCTTTGGTTGACAGAGCTCAAAAAGAGCTAGTTCTAAGCCAGTATTAAACAGCCCTGACTAAACGGACATTAAATGCGCATCTTTAAATAGAAAAGGCTCCTAAATATTTTATGAAAAAGTTGGTGATAGGGTTGCTTTGGAGCGGAAGAAAGATAGGACTAGAAGAGAAACTTTTTCTTAAGCATGCCAGGAGGAAGAATATC
>MFWN01000003.1:0-9997 GCA_001786395.1 Candidatus Pacearchaeota archaeon RBG_13_36_9 | reverse complement strand
AACGTTCTTAAAGACATCGACGAAGACAAGCTGAAGAAGGAATTAAAAGATTGTAAAATAGTCTTCAATAATACTGCAGAAGATGCTGCAATAGAATATGTTAAAACCATTGAAGGCTGGGACAAGAGAGTGATAGATTCTTCAGAAACTTACTACTACGCAGAAGACAAATGGATGTTTTTCCTAAAATGCAAAGAGAACAATCTTCCTACTCCAGAAACAATACTTTTATGCGAAAATATAGTTCTTGCAAAAAAGGAGCTAAAAAAATTTAACAAATGGCCAGTAATTTTAAAAAGAACTCAAGGCACCTGTGGGGAGTTTGTAGAAAGAGCGCAAAACCTAAAAGAAGTTGATAAAATAATGAAAAAATTCTGGAAAAAAGGAAGCGTAAGGCTTCCGATAATTGCCCAGGAGTTTATAGATTCTCCGAGTTATAGAGTTACTGTAATCGGCAGGAAAATAGTCCAGACAGCAATGAAACAGAACAAATCAGGCTGGAAAGCTACAGGCATCCACGCAAAAAAAATCGAGAGATTTGATGTAGACAGAAAATTGAAAAAGCTGGTTAAAAAAGTAAGGAAATTCTCAAAAATAAAAATTTGCGGCATAGATTTCCTAAAAAAAGACAATAAGTGGTTAGTTTTGGAAGTTAATGCCCAGCCAGCTTTTGACTTCTTTGAAGATGAAAGAGAAAAATTGGTTTATCTTACCTTAAAGCTTCTAATAAAAGAAGCGAAGAAAGCTAAGCGGATAAAGAGAGAGTATTAATAATCACTTCATTTCTAGCTGTCATATATCTTCTGCACTCTTTCGATTTCATTAAGGTTTATTTTAGCAGTTATCATTCCCTGTCTGCCAACTAGTTTCTTCAAAATTTTTGTTGGGGAGGCAATTGCAGAATAAGATATCTGGTATTTGGACTCCATTACTGGGTTGCACAAAGCAACAAAATAAACATTTTCATATGCCCTTGCAGTTACCAGCGACTCAAGTATTTTCATCTCCCTCTGCTCGTGCTCTTCGTCGTGCGCCTTGGTGTCATACCACCATTGTGCAGGGCAAAAAACTATCTGGGCTCCTGCATCTTTATATCTTTTAAACAGCTCAGGAAAAGCCAAATCCCAGCAGATAACAATCCCGATTTTTGCAAAATCCGTCTTAAACACCCTAATTTTCCCGCCTGGGTTAACTTCATCCCCATAAAGGTGTATTTTCCTGTACCCTCCTTTTATCTCCCCTTTTCTGTCAATAAGCATAGAAACATTGTATCTTTTTCCCTTTATTTCCAGATTCTCAGTTATTATACACCATATCTCATTTTTCTTGCACTCTTCTCTTATCTCTTTTATTAAAGTATCGTTAAAATAAAGAGTTTCTGTTTTATGGATGCAGGATTCAGGAAAACAAATAATATCCGCATTGGCCTTTTTTGCCATCTTTATGTATTTTTTTATTTTCTCAACATTGTTCTTTTTAGAAATATCAAAATACCTTATCTGCGCTAAAGCTATTAGGGGCTTCTTTCTAAACCTTTTCTTCATGCGACAATGATACATTCTGAATTTAAAAATATATGTTATCTGGTGTTTTAGGTTAAACTTTATAAATGCCTGTTTCTTCGGTTTAAAATGATTCCAGGACTAGACCCAAAAAAAATGCAGGCAATGATGAAGCAGCTGGGCATAAAACAGGAAGAAATACCTGCAACAAGAGTTATTATAGAAAAAGAAGATGGAAAGATTATAATCGAAGAGCCTTCTGTAATAAAAGTCAACATGCAGGGACAGGAAACTTTTCAGATTTCTGGAACTATAAAAGAAGAAGAAAGTGAAGAAGAAAGTGAAAACAACGAAAAAGACATTGAAATGATAATGGAAAAAACAGGAAAAACCAAGGAAGAAGCTGCTCTTTGCCTGGAAAAAAATGAGGGAGATATTGCCTCAACTATTTTGGAGTTAAGCGAATAATAAAAAACTTCCTTCTTACATTTTTAGGAGATTAAACAGAATTTAATTCGTTTAATCTCTTGTTGTCCAAAATCGCGATTGTTATTATTTTATGGACTGGATACAATCTGATAAAGGAGTATTTTTGGTTAATGTTTTAGGCATAATTTACAATCCTAAAACTCGACAAATTTTAATTGGTAAAAGAGAGAATGACCCTTACATCAAAGAACTCTCGTGGTGTTTTCCTGGTGGAAGACCAGAATATAAAGAAGATTTAGAGTTTTATCTTAAACATGGAATAAAAATTAAGACAGGATTATATATTAATGTTAAAAAAGTAGTTTTCGCTAAAACTTATCCAGAAAAACGGGAGTTCCTTTCAACTTATTATCTTTGCGAAGTTTTGAAGGGAAAAGAAAAAGTCGGTGAACAATTTGTCGAGTTAAAATGGGTAAAACCCACAGATGTCCAAAAATATTTTACCACTTCTTTACATCCAGATTTGTTGGAGTATATAAAAACTTTAGAATAGTCAGTACACCTTCCCCCTTTACAAATTGCAATAAATCTAGAGTCCTAAAAAACGTGATAGGAGCAAAATATTTAATGTACCCTATGCCGTTACTACTATATGAAGAAAACAAAAGCACAAGATTTAAATATCTCTAATAAATTGCATTCAATATGATAGATGATTTAATTCAAAAACATAAAAGGTCTATTCAAAGACACTATGAAGCAATTGAGAGAATAGAAAAAGTTAAATGCAATATAGATTGGACAAAATCCTTATCCGATCCGTTTCAGTTAGCAATAACCTGCCGTAACTTTGTAACCTGTAATGATGACCCTTGGAAAAGAAGAGTTAGATATATAGAGTTTATAGAGCAGGGGGCTCCCAATCCTGATAATTTAAAGTATGTATTTGGAGAAGACAGTCCAGTATACCTAAAATGTAAAGAAATCTATGATAGAACTTTAGTTCCTTGGAGAGTTAAGATAAAAGGACCACAGTTTATCCCAACTCCTAATTACTTAAATGCCTCCGATAAGGCCTGTGAAATTGTAGAAAACAATCTTCGTGAATTTCTTGTGAAATTAAGTGATAGGAGTTTATCTGAAACTGAGTATCGCAAAGTAATCGACACACCTACAATTGATCTAATTGATGAATGGATCATGGATGATGCCATGTTAAATGATTGCAAGTGATACTCTCGCTTGACATTTATAAGAACAGTCAATTAAAATTAGTATTTTGTAATATTTTGCCCTTAATTCTATTAATTTATTGAACTTCCTTCTTTAAAGAATCTCTTTGGCAAATACATCTACCACCATCTCTTGCAGAAATTGCTAATTTTCTTGAAGCAAATTAAAAAGAGTATAATTTAAGCCTATTTCCGGACACGACTATACTAAAATATAACCCATAATTTTTACCTTTTTCTTGTGTTAGCTATTGCTGTTTCAGTACTTATCATCTTGGAGTTAAGCGAATAAGATATATCAGCTTCTGATAATATCTGTTCTTAACTCTCTTTGAGAATAATGGTCTCTAACTTCTCTTGCACCGTCTAAAGCGCGCCCATAGGTTAAAAAAGAATGAGGCAAAAGCACTTCTATCCTAGGAGATTTTCCAAATTCAACAGCATAGGTTATACCTGCCCTCATAACCCTAAAGAGGGGGCTTCTCCTAACTTTTAATACTAATCTAGTAGGATTGACATCAAGAACACTCCTATAGCCCTCAATCCCTGCATCAATACAATCTGCTAAATGCTTTGCACCTTTTCTCATAGATAAACCATTAATCCATAGTTAATAAAAATTTGTATGATTAAGTATAACCCATAATTTTATTAATTCTAATTGCTTAGTTTAAGTACTAAGGGAAGTATAATGGAAAAGTATATTGAAAACCTGAACAAAGCTGCTGCTATGCTGCAGACAGCAGACCATCTTCTGTACATGACCTATCCCCTTATAAAAGAAAAAAGGCTTCTTTTAAAAATTCTGAACGAGACCTATTTGGCTGCCCTTAGCACAGTTAATGCCATTCTCCAGTACGAATATGTTTACAAAAGAATAAGCCTGTATAAAAGCGCCCAGGAAAACATGTCTGTTTTTAAGAACAAGTGCGCGCCAAGATTTGGAATAACAGAAGAGCAGGTTAAAGGATTACAGACCATTTTCGAACTGGCTGAAAAGCACAAAACAAGCCCTTTTGAATTTGTGAGGAACAACAAAATCGTAATCATGAGCAATGCACTCCATACAGACACTATAACTGTAGAAAAGATGAAAGATTTCATTATCCTTTCAAAAGAGATATTAAGAAAAGCAGAAACAAGAATAAAGAGCAAACAATAAAATCAGAAAATTGTTTTGTACAATTTTCTTGTGCTCAGAAAAGTTAAGAAGCAAGATTCAAGTACGATGCTATTTTTCCTTGATTGCCATATTCTTTCATGAGTTCTACTACTTGTTTCTCTGTTCTGCAATAATCTGTAACACTGACAGTTGTCTCTCCGTTTAACATATCTGTACGTTCCAAGACTCCGACTGCATAACCTCTTCCTGGAACGTTTCTTAATATTTTATCTTTATTATTAGTTAAGAGGGTAAAAGTTCTACACCTTTCTTTTAACCTAGCCATTCTTTCTATTATATATCCGATATCTCCTCTTTTTGTATGACCTATAAGTGAAGGTGTCAATACTCCAAAGGTTCTTCCAGTAATTGTTAATGGAAGTTTTGTTTTTCCCATATTAGAATAAGTTACAGACTGTTTATATATCTTTGTGAATATTCAGTATAAGATTATCCAACTGCCAACATCAATTCTCTATTCTTTTGATTCCTGTCTATTAAGTAAGTGTTAGTTTCGCCTTCTTTAGCACATCTTCCAATAAACTGAAGAGCTTCGTTCCAATAATCCCTAAAATAATGGACTTCTGGCTTTTTCTCTTTCCATACCCCTACAGCATAAGGCTCTTTGTTAGGAGCATTTGCGAAAATCTCATCAAAATGTTTGCGCATCCAGAAACTAAGTTGCATGTATCTGCGTTTATTTTCAGCAATTACCTCTGATCCCTCTAAACTTATTTTTCTTAATCTGGACTTATTATCCTTTACTTTTTCTCCTAAATCCTTTTTCCCCATTATTTATTGAAGTATCAGAAGTTTATATATTTTTGTGAGAAAATTTATTGGATCCTATATGTTTAACAAAAGTAATGCGTATTTCTTGAGTCGCAATAGAATGCTTTGCCTTCTCTTGCACATTGTTTTAAAAACTCTCCGCACTCTTCTCCATTGCTAAAATAATGCCTGGAGGCCATTAAAATGCCACTTCGCCTGCCTTCTGCTACACCTACAACATAATTTTGTCCAGGTTGTGCCCTGTCCCATAAATTCTTATCATTTATCATAGCTCTCATTAATATTGTAGATTGCACATTCATTTCTGCCATTTTTTGTTCAAGTTCTTTTTCGTTTATAACTCCCTGTATTATTCCTGCTATCACCTTTCTTTTTTCTGGTTCTATATATTCAGAACCTGCTTCTGCAATTGGACTGCCTGTCAAATAAACAGCTGAAGCTAAACCTGCATATTTTAAAAAATCGCGTCTTGAAATATTTGCCATGATTTAGTTAAGGCAATTGTATTCAAAAATATTATTGCAGCGCAGAAGAGCTTTGAAAATCCTAGCCGGGGCTTATTGTTCCTGGATGAATTTGGTGAAGACTAGAAATTTTATATTTTTTTCTATTTGGGAGGCATCATTTCCTGTTCTAACATAGTGAACTCCAAAGCTTAGTTGCCTGCCTGTATTTTTTTCTGCTGCCCCAATTATATATTCTGAGTTTGGAGGAGCACAGCCAACAAGGACCTCAAAATGTTCTTCAAGCCAACCATCTAATGCAGTCATTATACTGTTTCTCTTGCGAACCCCATCTAAAAACCCCATAGGAATACCAGACTGCCGTGATGTGGCTTCTAACTCCCTTTTATAGTCTCTACCCATGTTTTCTTAAATTCTAAGAAGTATATAGGCTTTTATTTACCAGAAGATATTATAGAAGTAATCTTTATCACCCCACATAATTATAAAAATCCTATGTATTTAGTTGTCAGTTGGCTTATACGTTAAAATGAAAATTTATGTTGTTTCGGGAGCGCCTTCTACAGGCAAGACTTCTATAATAAACGCTTTAGCAAAAGAGTTTAAAACTCTCCCTGAAACTGCAAGAACAATTAGAGATAGCGATGAAAGATTTAAAGGAAAATCTATTAAAGAGATTAACAAAAAGGAATTCCAAGAAGCTATTTTCCAGTTGAAGATAAAATTGATTGAGAGTTTAGACAAGACAAAAGAAGAAATTGTTTTTTCTGATAGAGGTTTAGGAGATGCTCTTGCTTATTACAAATTTTATAATATTAAAATTCCTGAAAAATTTTTGGAATATGCAAGGAAGTTCAGATATGCCGGAGTTTTTGTTCTTGATTTTCTGAATTTTTATGAAAAAGATGATTTAAGACAAGAAGATAAGGAAGAAGCAGAAAAAGTGCATGACTTGATTATAGAAACTTACGGGGAGCTTGGCTATGAAATTATTAAAGTGCCTTTTATGAGTGTTGAAGAAAGAGCAGAGTTTATAAAGAAGAAAATAAAATTATGGCATCGTCGGAAAAAGGGCGTATATGTACAGCCAGGAATGGGCTGCTTAATAACTGAGGATAAAATTTTCATCACTTTTAAAGTGTCATAAATATTTATAAAGAAGTAGTTATTGTATTTTCTGTTATATTAAAAAATTAATTCAATTCCCCAACCGAATTAATTTTTTGTGTGTGTAATCAATCTTATAGTTTGATGTTCTTAGTCTAAATTATCTCTTTTCTAAAAACTAAAGTGGAAAGTACTATTTAAACCTTTCGGGTTAGTAGTACTTATTTGGAAGAAGTAAAAAATTGAAAGGAGGTTAAGAATATAGTAACATGGTATTGGATTTTGCTAAGGAAGCGATACAAAACGCAGCTACTCACAGCATCAATTTTGACGAGCTTAAAGCTGGGAAAGCCAATATAAAAGTTATTGGCGGAGGAGGGGCAGGTTGCAACACTGTTACCTGGCTGTTCAATAAAGGAATCCAGGGAGCAACTGTTTATGGCATCAACACAGATGCACTACATCTTTCTATAACCAAAGCCGACGAGAAAATTCTTATCGGAAAGGAATTAACAAGAGGGCTTGGATGTGGTGGATACCCTTCTAAAGGCAGAGAAGCAGCTAAGGAATCCTTGACTGAGATAAAGAAAGCTATAAGCGGCGCAGACATGGTTTTTGTTCTAGCAGGCTTAGGAGGCGGGACAGGAACTGGATGCATACCGGTTGTGGCTCAGGCGGCTAAAGAGGCCGGAGCAGTTGTTATAGGGGTTGTAACAATGCCTTTTGACTGTGAGAAAGCTAGGATAGACAAAGCAGAATTTGGATTGCAAGAATTAAGGGATGTTACAGACACAGTAATTGTTATTGATAACAACAGACTTGTAGACATAGCCGGAAATCTTCCTATTGAACAGGCATTTGCAGTAGCTAATGAACTTATCAGTACGATGATTAAAGGCATTGTTGAAACTATAACGCTGCCATCATTAATCAATCTTGATTATGCAGATGTTTCTGCTATAATGAAGAGCGGAGGAGTGGCAGTTATTGGAATTGGAGAAAGTGACACTGCTGACCGAGTCAATGAGGCTGTAAGACAGGCACTAACACACCCCTTGTTAGACGTGGACTATCAAAACGCAACAGGCGCTTTGATTCACATAACAGGAGGAAGCGATATGAAACTTGAGGAATTCAGCAGCATCGGGCATTTAGTTTCAGAGAATTTGAGTGATGACGCCCAGGTAATTATTGGAGCTAGAATCAACAAAGAGTTCACAGGAAAAGTAAGAGTAATAACTATCATGACCGGTGTAAGGAGCCCTTATATCTTGGGCAAGCCAAAGGAAGCTGAAGCTAATCTATCGCGTGACATGTCTGATTTAGGCATAGAAATGTGGAGATAATCATGCTTTTCCCTTAGTCTTTTACTTCTATGGAAGGGGCCACGGTCCCTTCCATTTTTTGTTTTTTTAAAAGGGTTAAATATAAATATAACAAATGGCAATAATATCCTATGGGAAAGAGTCTCAAAAAAGGATTAAAAGAACTAATTCTTCCGCTAGCTGCTATTTTAACATTGGGAGCATGTGCCTTATGTTATAGTGGTGAGGAAACTTTTCAGAGAATTAATAAATGGGGGCATCATTATCAAAAAATAAGCGGGTTATTTACAAAAACAGTTTTTACCAGCGCAGATGATGGTCAAGGTAGAGTACATGAAACCTTTTATAGGTACAACTTTTTTAAAGGGGGGATGGCTTATAGAGACCTAAATTTAGATGGAACAGTTGATGAAATAACCATATTTTCTAGATTCAAAAGAGAAAGAACAGACTTTACGATGGCGCAACACTATAGCGGCCATAAACCAGAGTTTGATGAGGCAACTAAAAGATTCACTGAATTGAGAAGACCATATATAACAAGAATGGAAAAACTTCTGGCTAAAACTAATTAGGATTTCTTTTAATAAAATTATGTCAGCAACCTTACAGTACCTTCATTTTCAAACATACTTTTTATTTATATAAATTTATTTAAAGGGGCGGGCTATTGGCATATTATGGCTTATAAGGTATTGATTAATGACGGGATGGACACAGAGGGATTAGAAATTTTTGGGCAGGAGGGCATTTGCTGTCTTAATGAGCATTTAGAAGGGGCAAAGCTTCTCGAGAGAATTGGAGATTTTGATGCTTTTCTTGTGCGAAGCAAGACAAAGGTTACTAAAGAGGTCATCGAAGCAGGAGCCGGGGGGATACTAAGGATGATTGGGAGAGGGGGAGTTGGGACTGATAACATTGATGTGGATGCAGCAAACGAATGTGGAGTTGTTGTAAAGTATGCTCCGAATGGTGTTACTAATTCTACAGCAGAGCAAGCAATTGCCTTGATGTTTTCTGTAGCAAGAAAAATACCTCAATCTCATGCTGCGCTAGGTGAAGGGATATGGAAAAAGAGGCAATTTGAAGGTATAGAACTTGAAGGAAAGACTTTAGGCATAATAGGATGCGGGAGAATAGGGCAGAGCGTAGCTGCAAAGGCTAGAGCGCTGGGCATGAATGTTATGGGATATGATGTTAAGCTAGAGGCAGTTAGGGAAAAGTTTCCAGACTCTACTATATGGTATTCTTCTAAGGATAAAGTTTTGGGAGAGTCGGATGTTGTTTCTTTGCATAGCGGAGGAAAAGACCTTATTATTGGAGCAGAGGAACTGGCTGTTATGAAGCCAAGTTCTATTTTGATTAATGCTTCAAGAGGAGCGAATATCGATGAAGCTGCTTTGTACGAGGCGCTGTCTGGCGGCAGGTTGTATGGAGCAGGGTTGGACACTTACGAAAGAGAGCCAAAAAAAGAGGGTGAGAAGACGACAGAGTCTATGGTAAGATTAGCAACCCTTGAAAATGTTGTTTTGACTTCTCATTTAGGGGCATCTACAAAAGAGGGGCAGAGAAAAACTTCAATTGAGCTTGCAAGAGTAACTATTGATTATCTTAGAAATGGCGACTATGTAAACAGTTGCAATACAGTCAAGCCTTCTGAGGAAGAGGCAACAGGATATACAGTTTGTGTCTTTCATGACGATGTTCCAAGGATGTTTGCCCAAATGGCTGATGTTCTTGGCCAACATAATATAAACATAAGGGCTATAAGGTCAGAAAAAGTAAAAGGTCCTTCTGCTCCGAGAGCAATAACCAATTATATTGTTCAGCAGCAGATTAGAAAGGATGCGCTGGAAAAGCTAAATGGCATAGCTGGAGTTTATAGGGTCCTTTATACTCCTGCTGGTGATTAATTACCTGAGTTCTAACTGAAATTTGGACACTACAAAATTTATCGAAGGCAAAATAGAAACATTTATATACT
>MFWN01000002.1:4813-13063 GCA_001786395.1 Candidatus Pacearchaeota archaeon RBG_13_36_9 | reverse complement strand
TGTAATGCCTACGATAGGCATTACGAGTATATAAATGTTTCTATTTTGCTGTATTGGTGCGTTAAAGGTTGGTAGAACTTAATTTTTTAGTAGATTAGAGGCTAATTTCTCCTTTTTTTAGCAATATTCGTTAATGTTTCTAATATCCCCATTACTAAAGAAGCTGAAAATAAGCCCAATCCTAATCCATAAAAAATATTTTCCATTGATTTAAGAAAGATTATAGAATAACCCAACAAGAATAGTCCATTAACAAAACATGATAAGATTATTACTGCATTAACATCATCATGCGTTAATAATTTTCTCTTTTTCATTTAAGTTTAAAGTTAAAAGAAGTATTTAAATAAGTGGATTGGTTGAAATATTTATGGATAAAGAGAGTGCGAGACAAGAAGTAAGAAAGATTATTGAGAGATATGAAAAATTAATTTCTGAGGGGAAATTAAAAAGTCTTGGGGAAGCAAATACTAAAAATTGGTTGATAGAACCATTATTTGGGGCTTTTGGATGGGATATGAGGAGTGATGAAGTTTCTATGGAGGAAAAAGTATCAAAGGGCAGGGCAGATTACGCCTTTAGACTGGGGGGTGTTCTAAAATTTTTTGTTGAGGCTAAAGCAGTAAAAGTTGATTTAAATGAAACTAAATTTGCTAAACAAACGATAGAGTATGGTTGGAATAAGGGCATAACTTGGGCTATACTAACCGATTTTGAAAGATTAAAAGTATTTAATTGCGAATGGAACGAGAAAAACATCTGGAGAAACATTTTATTTGATTTGAGTTACAAACAATTTTTAGAAGAATTTGATAAACTCTGGCTTCTGTCTAAAGAATCCTTTCAAACCGATGAAATAGGGAAATACGCAGATAAGATAGGAAAAAGAATACCCCGAAGAAAAATAAGTGATTATTTATTATCTGAATTTATAGATTGGAGAAATAAACTATTAAACAACTTAAAAAAAGGCTATCCCACTTATTCTGAAGAGGAAAGAGATGAGATTGTTCAAACACTCTTAGATAGATTAATTTTTATAAGAAATTGCGAGGATAGGGGGTATGAAGAAAAAAGACTTGATGCTTCTTTAAGGGAGTTTATTTTTAATGAGAAAAGTATCAATAAATCATTTAAAGAGATTTTTAGGTATTACGATGAAAATTATGATAGCAAGATATTTGAGTTTAGAGAAATAGATAAAGTGGATTTTGAGGAGGGGATTTTAAAAAATATTATTGAAAGACTTTATAAAACAAAAGATGAAAATATAGCTTATGATTTTTCTTTAATCGATGCAGACATACTGGGCAATTTATATGAACAGTATCTTTCACATATATCAAAAAAATCTACTGAAAAGAACAAAGCAAAAAGAAAATCACAAGGAATTTATTACACCCCTACATACGTCGTTGATTATATTGTTAAGTCAACGTTAAGTGGACTGTTAGGAGATAAAAAAGTTAAGAAAGACTCTATCAAAGTTTTAGATATTGCTTGCGGTTCTGGTAGTTTCTTGATTAAGGCATTTGATTATTTGGTTGCATTAAACAAACAAAAAGGAGAAATAGAACAAACAAAATTAGATTTGTCAGGGGTATCAACTACTTATGACAAAAAGGTAGAAATATTAAAGAAAAATATTTTTGGGGTTGATTTAGATACAAAAGCCGTAGAGATAGCACAACTTAATTTACTTCTTAAAATGGCTGAGAAAAAGCATAGACTTCCTACCCTAAAAGAAAATATTAAAGTCGGGAATAGTTTATTTGAGGAGGTTAAATTTGCTAATGATAATGCATTTGATTGGGATAGTGAGTTTAGAGAAATAATGAGGAATGGCGGATTTGATGTTATAATCGGAAATCCCCCTTATGTAGATATTAAAGGCATGCCGCCTAAACAAGTCGATGGTTTGTTTGAGAAGTATAAAACATCTGAGAATAGGATAAATCTTTATTCCATTTTCGTAGAGAGAGCCATACAATTATTAAAAAATGGGGGGTATTTTGGGTTTATTATGCCTAACTCTATTCTTTTTAATAGTTCTTATAACAAGATTAGAAAATTATTGCTTGATAAAGTTGATTTGATTGAGATAGTTAGAATGCCCGATAATGTTTTTGAAGATGCTAAAGTTGAAACAATTATCTTAATTTTCAAGAAAAAAGATTCATCTAAAAGTAAAAAGACAAATATTTTAATATACGATAAGGATGACAAAATAACTGAGATAAGTTCTCAAACAGCAAAACAAAGACTTACTGTCCATCAAGAAGAATGGGAAAAAAATGCGGATTTTGTTTTTAGTATTTTTGCAGATAAAGAAACGAATAGTCTACTAAACAAATTAGAAGAAAATTCAATGCCTTTAATTGAATTAGCAGATTTCTCATTGGGTATAACCCCTTATGATAAATATAGGGGGCATACAAAAAAACAAATTGAAAACAAAGAATTTCATTCAAATAGGAAAGAAGACGAAAATTACAAAAAGCTAATCTCTGGAGGAGATATTGTTCGTTATGGAATATTTTGGAATGGAAAAAATTGGATTAAGTATGGAAGTTGGTTGGGGGCTCCACGAGATAAGAGATTTTTTACAGAACCACATATAGTAGTTAGGCAAATTGTAAGTGGAAAACCATTAAGAATTTACGCAGGGTATACAGAAGAAGAACTAATTAATGCTCAGATAGGATTTAATATAATAACAAAAGATGAAAATAAGGCCAAAATTAAGTATTTATTGGCTCTGTTGAATTCAAGGTTAATCAACTTTTATCACACTGAAAAGTATCTTGATAAATCCAAAAATCTATTCCAAAAAATCTTAATCCAAAATGCCAAAAAATTCCCGATAAAGATTCCAGATTGTCAAATACAAGAAGAGGTTTGTAGTAGGGTAAATAAAATATTGGAATTGACTAAATCTTTAAATGAACTTGGAGAAAAATTAACAGATGAAAGAAACAGATTAGAAGAGCAGATTAATAAAACAGATGAAGATATAGATAAGATGATTTATAAGATATATGGAATAACAAAAGAAGAACAAGAAATTATAGAAAAATCTTAGATAAAACAAGAAGATGGATAATAAACCGAAAGAGCAAATTGCAATAGCCATGTTTACTGGAGCAATTATCTCCTTATTTTTACTTATTGAAAATCTAGTAGAAAATTTTTATATTAAGATGCTGGTTCTTCTCTTACTAATGGGGGTTATTATTATTTCATTAAAAGTTATTTTAGACCCATCAACAGACTTGCACTTTATCGGAAATATGATTAAAAAAATTCTAATGATAAGGAAATAATTAATATTTTTTCATGTACCTAAAGATTTAAATAGTTCATGTACCTGTCTATTCTATGAAAATAAGAGAAGTTTTAGATAAGAAAGTAGGTGATGTTACTTATAATCGTTATATTCTTATCTTGCCTAAAGATGTTGTGAAAGAGAGTAAGTTATTAGGAAAAGTGTTAAAAGCAACAACGAAAGATGGAAAGATTATAGTTGAAAAAGAAAATTAATGATTTTCTATAAATTTTTCAAACCTTTCTATCTGGTCTAATGAGGATATTTGTTTTTCTGCTATATCGGTAAATTTTGCTAAGATTCTGGGGGATATTTTCTCAAGGTCTTCAAAAATACCTACTGAATGAAATTTTATCTTCCAAAGTTCGAGTCTCATTAAGGATATTAATGCTTTCATGCAAGTATTGTCATTATTAATTGCAAAGATAAAAAACTCCTCGTTTTTTTGTTTGATACAAGCATCAATTGGGTACATTCTTTTTTTATCTTTATCTACATAGAAGTTAAATTGTACATCTAATTTTCTCTTTTTCGCTACTTTATTTAGGGATACCCTAAAATCCCCAAAAAATGTAGAAGCCACTCTATCCCTTTCTAAAAAAGTAACATCCATTATTTTTAGTAAAGCTTGAACAAAGTCAAAGAGAGCATCCCCAAACTTATCATCCCTAACGAACAAGAAAAGTTCTCCATCTTTTTCTTCTACTCCAAACATCATTTTAGAAGTTTTTATTATTTCTTGTCTTGTGCCAGACTTCGTATCTTTTATATCCATAAAATAGCTTAAATGCATAAAAGTGTGTCCCTCGTCTGTAAGTCTCCATTTTTTTACTTCTTTTGCGTATTTCAAGACTATAACTACATGGTCTCCATCTTCAAAAAGAAAAGGAGTTTGTACTATATATCTCATCATTCCTTTTTCTTTTAGAGTTATTTTTTCAGATACCTTTTCTCTAAATTGTTTTAAGATGGTTTCGCTTTCCATTCTTCTGTCACTCTCCTCTGATTTTTTAATTGAAAGTTATTTTCTTGAAGCAGAGTTTGTAGAGCCCCTTGCCAATCGGCGTATTTTTTCGTTGGTTCTGCATGTCCTTCTGCTTTCCATCCATGGTCTTGATAAATATTTTTTACTCTATGTATATGACATCCACTAAATTTTTCTCCTGTAAGTTTATTGGTATGTTCACCATGGTCTCCATTGTATCTTGCGAGGATATTGACTCTATTTCCTATAATCACTCCAAGTATCACTGAAAAATCAAGAGGGTTAAATTTTGATTGTCTTATTGAAATACTAAATTGTGTCCCATTTTTCCCAGTGATTATATGGTCTGCTTGAATATGCCCACATCCTTTATCTTTAAATTTATGGTCAAATTTCTCGGGGATTATCTTCAACTCAGAAATATACTCTTGGACTCTATTTTCATCTATAAAACCCATAGTATGTAGTCTGAAATTGACTTTTTATAACTTTGCTTTTTCTTTCTAATCTAACTGCATTTTTTTCTTTATGATTGAAGTAGTAATACCTTTTTCTGATAGATAATTCAAGAAAATTGTCTTTACCACATCTGCTTGATTATCTCCTAATTCCCCTATTAAACTCTCTATAAGTTCTATCTGTTTGGAATTGAAACTTGGACTTACCCTTATACCTTTCTCTAGTTTTTCTTTACTATTTTGTGACATATTAGTTACATATAAGTAACTATATAGTGTATATAAATCTTTGTGTTGTATATTTTCATGTACCGAAAGGTTTATATACTTCATGTACATGAATATATTATGGAAAACAAAATATTATGCCCAAAGTGTAAGAGCCAAGAAATAATTAAATGGTGCAGAAGGAAAACCCAAAACAGGGGCTTAATTCAAAGGTATAAATGTAAATCTTGTAAGAAATATTTTACTTTAGATGAGGGATTCTTTAGGATGAGGAATAGCCCTCAAAAGATAACACAGGCAATAGACTTATTCTACAGGGGGGCTTCTACAAGAGGAACTCAAGAGCATTTAGGGATGTTTTATCCGCATAATGCAGACCATTCAACTATTTTAAGGTGGATTTGGAAGTATTCCAAGATAATAGGCAAATTTACAGATAAATTAAACTTAAAATTAAGCGAAGAGATACAATTTGATGAGATTGAATATTGCAGGAGAAAAAGCCATAAAAAA
This sequence comes from Candidatus Pacearchaeota archaeon RBG_13_36_9, assembly GCA_001786395.1. Taxonomy (GTDB): domain Archaea; phylum Nanobdellota; class Nanobdellia; order Pacearchaeales; family GW2011-AR1; genus MFWN01. Next base: position 7,554 of record MFWN01000002.1, on the reverse strand, counting down.
GGAATTAAAGGGGTAGAAGATAACTTCTTTATTGATGGAGTATGCCCTTCTACTCGCTTTATGGTAGCTTCTGAATACTCGAAAGCCAGAAACAAGAAGAAGATAGTTTCTATAATTTCTTCTGCAAAACAGAGAACAATAACCCAAATTAAGATGGTTTCTACAGATGGGTTAAATGCTTATATTGGGGCTGTTAAGAAGGTTTTTGGCTATAACAATAAGTTAGGCAGGTACAATGTTTTTCATAATAGGCTTGTAACAAGCAAGGAAGATGGAGTTTTTAATTATCCGATTGAAAGACTGCATAATAATGTCAGAGCAAGAACTAAAACCTTCAGGGGTTTTCACGGGAGTTTAAGAAGTGCTAATTTAATCTTGAAAGGTTATGAGATTTATTACAATTTTATAAGGATAAATCAGGCGATAGACTGCTGTCCTTATGAATTGGCTACTGATTTAAGATTAAATGAGAAAAATAAATGGTTGGAGCTAATCAGACTTTCTTCTGTCCATTAAGCCTTTTAGATTTCCTCTTTAACTCTTTGATTTCATAACTCGCTCTGATTTTTTCTAATTTTTCCTGTATTTTCCCCTGAGTATTCCATCTACTAAATCCATCAGATAAAAATATAATCCCTAGTATTAACATTATACTTAATATAAAGCCTAAATTATCCTTCCCCTTAAATTCATAATAATAATTAAGATAAACATAAAAGTCTACAATTAAAATTCCAATTCCAAGTATTGTTTCAAAGATATAAAACTTTGAAATTGAAGCTAAAGCATCAACTAGTTTAGAAAAAGGCATGTTAAAGTCTCCTTAATAAATTTGCTATATTCTCTCTCAATATAGTAGCAAATAAAACCACTAGAATTAAAATTATTGTTGTCTTAAGATATCTTAAGAAAAAAGATATTCCAGCGATGATTGTGCAAATTATCGCAGTCCAAAATAATAAGTTAAGAGCAGTCTTCTTTTTCATTAATATTAATAAGGTTCTTTCTATTTTTAAATCTTCTTTTTCTTTATTGCCTCCTTTCAATTCTTTTTTATTTATTTTTTCTTAGATATTGATGAAACTCCATTTTCACCAACCTTTAACGCACCAATACACTATTTTGCCTTCGATAAATTTTGTAGTGTCCAAATTTCAGTTAGAACTCAGGTATTACCTTTACTATAAATCAAACAGAACTTATTTGTTGGTTTCAGTTAAGTATTTAAATGGTGAAGGATATGTTGCTACATCATTTATAACTAAAAAAATAATTAAAAGATAAAATGGAAAAGAACTTAGAAATTTTTTATGATTCAGAAGCAGATATTCTGGAGATTTTTCTAGATGAGCCTACTGAATGTTACTTCAATGAGATTGATGATGATTTATTTGAAGGTCGGGAAGAGGGAACAGATAAGCTTATTGGATTTAAGATATTCAACTTCAGGAAAAGAGGAGGAATGAAGAACATAAGAATTCCCCTTCCAGCAAACATTAAGATAGAAGCTGTTAATTAACCCTAAACCATAAAAATCACCTCTTTTTTCTATTACATAAATCCTTAAAAAACCCTAAATTCTAGTGCATTTATGACTAAGAGAAAGATTTTAATGCTTAACTACGAATTCCCGCCGTTAGGAGGGGGTGCTGGGAACGCCACTTACTACCTCTTAAAAGAGTTCTCAAAAACGAAAGATTTAAATACTAACTATAAGTTATTATATAATAACTAGGAGTTATTATGATAGAGCTGACAAAAAAGGAGCAAGAAGCACTGTTAATCATTTATAAAGATGTTTCTGGCTTTTACAATTCTAATTCTCTAAGCAAGGAGCTTGGGATAACCCAGGTAGGTGCCATGAAACTCTTAAAAAGGTTCGAAAAGAATAATATATTGATAAGCAAGAGAATTGGGAAATCAATTGTTTACAAAATTAATATAAAAGAAGAATTTGTACAAAAGCTAATAGCATTTGCTTTGATAAATGAGGCAGGCAAATACCAGAGATGGAAAGACGAATTTAAATCCATCAATAAGAAAGAAAGGATTGTATTGTTTTATGGGTCTGCATCGAGAGATTATTCTCATGCGAAGGATATAGATATATTTATTGTTATTAATAAGAAAGACTTTCAAGAAGTAAGCAAAGAACTTGAAAAGCTCCAGAGCATATTGCCAAAAAAGCTCCATGCAATTAAGGCGACAAGGGAAGATTTAGCAAAAAATATAAAAGAAAATAATAAGTCCATGCTCGAAATAATTAAAACAGCAATTGTCTTATATGGGTATGATGAGTATATGGAGGTTATAAATGGCTTCGCAGGCTTCTAGGCAGGTTGATTGGTGCTTAAGAAAAGCAATAAAAGAGATTGAAGAATGCAGAAAGCAAAAAAAGAAGGCTCGCCACAGAGGCTTATTAAAAATTGAGCCAGATAAGACTCTTGCCCTGAGACATCTGCAGAAAGCAAGGCATAATTTAGAAGTATTCAGGCTCTTAAGAAAAAATAATTTTTCAGATTGGTCTGTAACTGCCGGCTTCTACGTAATTTATCATTGTTTTCTGGCAATTGCAGTAAAACATGGATATGAGTCTAAAAATCAGGCTTGCACTATTGTTTTAATTGAAGCTCTGCAGGAACAAGGCAGAATATCCATTGCTCAGGATATTATTGATTTCATGAAATATGAAGAAGAGGAAAACAGCCATGAAAATAGCATTATTGAACTTAGGGAGGATT
>MFWN01000002.1:4446-4786 GCA_001786395.1 Candidatus Pacearchaeota archaeon RBG_13_36_9 | reverse complement strand
AAGATAATGAGCAGCTTGATAAAATAGAAAAATTGTGCATTGAGTTTATTGATTCTACAAAGGGCATTATTTATGAAAACTAAGAAGATTATTTGGTTTGTTCATCTTTTTTCCATTACATAAATCCTTAAAAGTTCTGCATTTCTTATGAGTTCATGGGAAAAGCAATGAGAATTTTAATGCTTAATTACACCCAAAAAGAAAGATTTAAATATTTGATTTCATTTCTCGCGTATATGGAGCAAGTGAGAGCTTACTACGATCCTACCGGCGATGGGCAGTATGGTATGTTTGAATATGAAGGAGGTCCTCCTTGCAAGTTTAGTAGCGGTAGCGGGAG
>MFWN01000002.1:3590-4430 GCA_001786395.1 Candidatus Pacearchaeota archaeon RBG_13_36_9 | reverse complement strand
GCTGTATATGGAAATCCACATGCCGAACAGGTTGAACAATACAGATGGTTAAGAAAAAATATCTTAAAGAAAACCAACTCTGGGAGAAAATTTGTAGATTGGTATGAAAATGGCGGAGGCCAGAAAATGGCTTCAGTTGTAAACAATCATCCAACCTTAAGAGTCCCCAGCAGGTTTATTTTGGATATGGGCGCGCTAGCGATCAAGGGCGCCAGACATCTTGAAGAATTAGTATAAATCACATTTCTTTCCCATCTTCTCATATCACAACAATCCTTAAAAACACCTTTATATTCGTCTTTTAATCATGCCTTCAAAAGAGAATTATGCTAAAAGCCAGAATAAAAGAATTTTAATGCTAAACTATGAGTTTCCTCCGCTGGGAGGAATGTTGTAACAATGCACTATAAAGGCCTGCCAGAATTTGAAGAAAAAGATAGTTTTATATAATAAATAATCCTGAGGAAATTATGGAGAATAAAAATTACGAGCTTTTTCTGAAATCAGATGTAAGCGAGTACATTGGAGAATGGGTTGCAATATGTGATAAAAAGATAGTGGCGCATGGCAAAAATGTCAAGGAAGTTGTAAAAGAAGCAAGCCAGAAGTGTTACGGAAAAAGGCCATTAATAGCCAGAATTCCTGAAAAAGAAACCATGATTTTTTAAAATGTCAATGACTTTTAAGTATAAAACTGTAAAGAGGCCTGATGGTACAGAAAGCAGGACTCCTTCTATCCCAATAACTCTTCTGGGAAATTCTATGAAAATTGACTCTGTATGTTTGATTGATTCCGGGGCAGATGTTTCTGCAATGCCCAAGGACATGGCAGAGTTACTT
>MFWN01000002.1:0-3578 GCA_001786395.1 Candidatus Pacearchaeota archaeon RBG_13_36_9 | reverse complement strand
AAAGGAGAAGTAAACCCTGCATTTGGAATCGGGGGAAAAGTTGATTCAGTAGAGTCTAAAATTAGCATAGTTATTGAAAAAGGGCACGAGCATTATCCTTTAGAAATTCCTGTAAAAGTTATTCTTGGAAACTATGATTTTCCAATTCTTTTAGGAAGAGAGGTATTTTTTGATAATTTTATAATCTCTTTTGACCAAAAACAGCAAAAAGTCATATTGAAAAAAACAACAGAAAAATATTAACGTACATTTATCCCTATTCTCCACAACAACACCCATTTAAGCCTTTTCCCCCTGTTTTTAATTTCATATCAAGTTTCATTTCATATTCTCTCACCCTTTCCCTTATCCCCCTTTCAACAGCCTCCTGAAAGAACCTTTTCCAGCATTCCAAATGAAAACACTCAAATTCAATAATCTCGCCCCCTTTTTTAGTAATGCTCATGCTCCATTTTTCATCTTTATTCTCTTCATCAATATTCTCCAGGCACTTTGAACAAAACTACACAAACAAAACTAAAGAGAAACCTTTAAATCCATTTGCTTCTTATAGGAATTATGGACAAAAAAGAGACAAATCTTAGCATGCCAAATGAACAAAAGATTATAGGCATACAAAAGGCTTCTTTCTTTAGTGGAAAGAGAAGAATCGGATTGGATACAAATGTTCTCATTAAACTTTACGATAACCCTGGTTTATTTAGCTATGAAGAAGCGAGAATTTTCAGTAAAAAAGATGTGATATTTGTTCACCCAATCTCTGAATATGAATTGTCAAAGTATATAAAAGAAAAAGGATTTGATGAAGAAACTGCGAAGTCTGAAGCTAAAAAGTTCTTAAGTGAGCACAACATCAAGAAAGTTTATTGTTTTATACAAAATGAGGACATTAACAATTTTGAGAGCGAGTGCAATGTAAAATTTAAAAAAGCAGGAAAAGAGCATCTAAAATGCCATACTCCTGATTCTATTATCCTGCTGGCATTTAAGAGAAAGGGCATAAACAAAGTGATATCTACTGACGAAGCATTTAGAGAAAGTGCCGGCCTATTGGTTATGGACAGCTCAAAACTGCCCTCTTTAGATTATGCAGTTTCAAGAGAGTTAAAAAAGATTTTTGATTACAGAAAAAAATATTATAGAAAGAAGAGGCATTAACTTTTATTAAGGAACTCTTGGACTTTTTCAGAATCTCCGTCACATTTTTTGTATAGCTCTTGCCAGCTCTTTTCTCTTAATAAGCCTGCTTTTTGTGTAAGTTTTTTTGATTCTTCTTCTGATAAATTCACAGATAAAAGCAATTCAAAATCCGCTAAAGCCAGCTCTGCCTTTACAATTTCCTCTGTATTTTTATGGGCCATTGCTAATATCTCCTTTTGCTTGCCCTCTAGAAAATTGTTCAGCTGCGTGGAACCTATTTGATTTGTCTGCATTTTATATTTTAGGGATTTTCGGTTTATAAATTTTTGCATGAAACGTTTTTCAAAAGCCAGGCTGATAAGTTGGGAGAAAAGTTGGGTGTAAAGTTGGGAGAAAAGGTGACTGAAAATCAGGCAAGGATTCTAGAACTAATAAAACAAAATCAGTTTATTACAGTCATAGAATTAGCTGGTTTAATTAACATTTCAAGAAAAAGTGTCTTAGAAAACATTTCCAAGCTCAAGCAAAAAGGCCTGTTAAAGAGAATAGGCCCGGACAAGGGAGGCCATTGGGATGTTTTGGAATAACTCAGCAATCCAATAAATCTGTTTTCTCCCCTAACTTAGCTCTTTTATCCCCAAACTATTATTTTTTATCCTTTCCCTTGCCCCACCTATTGCCCTCTCTTTTATCCTTTCCCTCGCTATCTCTCTTACCCTTTCCCTTATTCCTGCTTCAACAGCCTCCTAAAAGAACCTCTTCCAGCATTCCAGGTGAAAACACTCAAATTCAATAATCCTGCCACCTTTTTTAGTAATGCTCATGCTCCATTTTTCATCTTTATTCTCTTCATCAATATTCTCGCCGCATTTAGCACAAAACTCAACAGCACAAAACTAAAGAGAAACCTTTAAATCCATTTGCTTCTTATAAAGCCCATGGATAAAAAAGAGCTAGAGTTTATTTTAAAAGAAGGGGAAGGTTATAACCTGGAGTTTAAAGAGTCTTTTTCTTCTGATATTTCAAAAGAAATTTGCGCTCTTGCGAATGCAGTTGGAGGAAAAATCTTGATTGGTGTTACAGATGATAAAAAAGTTAAAGGAATTAAAATAACTAATCGGCTTAAATCTCAAATTCAGGATTTGGCAAGAAATATAGACCCCCGGATAGAAATAATTATCGAGGTATTTGAGAATATTCTTATGATTATTGTTCCAGAGGGAAAAAATAAGCCTTATTCTGTAAATGGTAAATTTTATGTAAGGCAGGGAACAAACTCCCAACAACTCACAAGAGACGAAATAAGGGAGTTTTTCCAAAAAGAAGGAAAGATAACTTTTGATGAAAAAATAAATCCTAAGTTCGATTTTAATAAGGATTTTAATGAACGCTCATTTAAGATGTTTTTAGAAAAAGCCAAAATAAGCCCAATTATCAAAAGAGAAGAAATCTTGGCTAATTTAGAGATTATTGAAGACAACAAAATAAGAAACGCAGGCGTTTTATTATTTTGCAATAAAATCAGCAAATTTTTCCTGAATGCAGTCATCACTTGCGTTCTATTTCTAGGAGAAGATAAAGTTAGCATATTGGACAGGAAAGAATTTGATGGAGATTTATACGCTAATTATCAAAATGCTTTGAACTATATTAAGTCAAAATTAAACACAGAGTATATCATAAAAACCGCAGGCCCCAGAGAAGAAAAACTGGAGCTGCCAGAAGAGGCTTTGAGGGAGGCCCTGCTTAATTCAATTGTTCATAGAGATTATTTTTCAAATGCAGAAATACAGATTTATATTTTCAAGGATAGGCTTGAAATAGTAAATCCCGGCGGCTTGGTTCCTGGAATTAAGCTTTCTGATTTAGGAAAGAAAAGTCTCTCAAGAAACAAGCTTTTATTTGGATTGCTTCAAAGAATGAATTTAGTTGAAAAGGCAGGAACAGGAATTTTAAGAATAAGAAATGCTATGAAAGAGTATAAGCTCAAAGAGCCCAAGATAGACACAGATGAAAATTGGTTTACAATAACTTTTAAGAGGCCCGACTTGCAAAAAGAGAGTTATGAGCAAAGGTTTTATGGTAAAGTTACTGAGAATGTCCCCGATAATGTCCCCGATAATGTCCCCGATAGGCGCAGAGAAGATGTTTTAAAAATAATACAAAAAGATAATAATGTAACGATCTCTCAAATAGCCTCTATATTAAAATTCAATAAAAAGACCATAAAAAGGGATATTGAAAGATTAAAGAAGGAAGGAAAGCTTAAGCGCATTGGTCCAGAAAAGGGTGGTAAGGGACATTGGGAAGTTTTTAGATAGTAGAATAGTTCTTTATCTTATCTTAACTTCTCTCACCCTTTCCCTTATTCCTGCTTCAACAGCCTCCTGAAAGAACCTCTTCCAGCATTCCAGATGAAAACACTCAAATTCAATAAT
>MFWN01000001.1:6594-6959 GCA_001786395.1 Candidatus Pacearchaeota archaeon RBG_13_36_9 | reverse complement strand
AAACCTATTACGTAACTAAGAAAAGTTAGGGTTGAAAGTGTGGAAGGCGGGAAGTTTAAAATTCCTTCTGTTTCTTTGAACCAGCAAGCAAGGCAAGAAAGAGGTTACGAAGATAATCTTTCTAAAAATGGGAATTGGGTTTTACAAGGGGTTTTATATAGGCAGAAAGCAAATAATGTTCTTACACCAATCGGGCTTCCTTATTTACATCCAGGCGAGGCTGTTTTAGCTCATTCGGAAAATAGAGAATATGCTTTAGAAGGTTGTACTAAGGAGGAGATAGATAAAGCGATTGCAGAAGCCCTTACTATTAATCCTAAAGAACTAGATACTGATGGCAATTTAGTTGTTCCTTGTAAAGAACT
>MFWN01000001.1:174-6568 GCA_001786395.1 Candidatus Pacearchaeota archaeon RBG_13_36_9 | reverse complement strand
TTTTTGGTGGAGAAGGAACAGATGCTGAGAGAAGCGAGAGAGCAAAAGAGTCTGGGAGATGGCTTATTAATTCTCCTCAAAAAATAGCAGATATTACAGTTCTTTTAGATAGTCCAAGTTATTCTAAGGGTGTGGGTAAGGACTATGCTACTCAATTTTGGTTCGGGGGTCTTGACTGCAGGTCTGGTCTTGTTGGCGACTGGGACTGGGGCAGGGGCTTGCACTGCAACTATCAGGTGCTCGGGGTATTTGACAGCGCCGAAGGCGCTGCGCGCAAAAATTAAACCATTAGCATTTAAATTTACTAACTGAGATAGTTAAATTTTTTTGACAATTTAGTCTTTAGTTTTTGAAGCCGACTAATTTAAGGGGCTAATTTTTTCTTATTGATTTCCAGCAACAACGTCTTTTATGCTTTCAACAGCCTCTGGATTTAACAAGGTCATAAGTCCTTGAGGCTCTTCTTTTTTAAGGATATCCTTTAAAATCCTTCTCATTATCTTGCCGCTTCTAGTTTTTGGCAAGTCAGAGACAAAAAATATTCTCTCGGGGCGCGCTGTCGGGCCTATTTTTTGGTCAACATGCCTCTTCAGCTCCTGCTCCAGTTCTTCTGAGCCTTTTCCGCCCTTAAGCACAACGAACGCAATAGGCACCTGCCCTTTTATTTCATGGGGAATTGGAACTACGGCGCACTCGTTTACTTTCTTGTTCTCATTGATTGCATTTTCCAGCTCAGCTGTGGCCAGCCTGTGCCCTGCTACTTTCATAACGTCATCTGTTCTTCCTGTAACTCTTATAAGCCCATTTCTTAAGTAAGCGCCGTCACTTGTATCATAATACTTTTTGAATCTCCAGTAAGTTTCTACATACTTTTTATGATTTTTGTATATTCCATGAAGCATTCCAGGGGCAAAAGGGCTTACCTGCACTAAATATCCAGATTCTCCTTTTTTATTCTCCTTGCCTTGCTCATCCACAACAATATGTTTTGTTCCAGGAAAACTTTTTCCAGCAACTGTTGGTACAAATGGACCAATTCCTGGAAGAGTATTAATAAGCGTTCCCCCTGTTTCAGTCTGCCACCAGGTATCTATTAAAGGGCATCTTTCTTTTCCAACTTTCTTTAGATACCATAGCCATGCCTCTTCATCTATTGGCTCTCCAACAGTGGCAAGGACTCTTAAGCTGTCTAAATTGTATTTCTTAAGCCAGCTATCCCCCTCTTTTCTGAACATCCTTATGGCAGTAGGCGCTGTATAGAAAACAGTTACATGGTTCTCTTCTATTATCTTCCACCATCTTCCAAAATCCGGATAATCTGGACTTCCTTCGTATATCAAAGTAGTTGCTCCATTCAGCAGCGGTCCGTAAAAAGCATAGGTATGCCCGGTAATCCATCCAATATCAGCAGTACACCATATTATATCATCATTATGAAGATTAAAATTCCATTTTGTAGTCCAGTAGGCTTGGACAGCATACCCTCCTGTATCATGCACGATTCCCTTTGGCTTTCCTGTTGTTCCAGAAGTGTAAAGAATAAACATGACATCCTCAGAGTTAACTGTTGCAGGAGGGTAGCAAAGGTCTGCTTTCTTAATTTCCTCTCCAAAATCCAGGAATTTTCTGCCTCTTATTTTTTGTCCCAGCCTTGAAACAACAATAATTCTCTTGACTGTTGTCCTTTTCGCAGCTTTTTTGGCTTTATGCAGCAAATCTTCTGGCTTGCCTCTTCTATAGTAGCCATCTGCAGTAATAAGTATTTTTGCTTCTCCATCTTCAATCCTTGCTCTGAGTGCATCAGCTGAAAAAGCGCTGAATACAACTGAGTGGATTGCTCCAATCCTTGTGCATGCCAGCATGGCGATAAGCGATTCAGGTATCATTGGAAGATATATGGCGACAACATCTCCTTTCTTTATTCCCTGGGCTTTTAACACGTTTGAAAACCTGTTTACAGCATCGTAGAGCTGCATGTAGGTTATTTTAAGCGGTCTTTCACTCAAGGGTTCGGGAATCCATATCAATGCCGTTTTGTTGGGAGTCTCTTTAGCCCATCTGTCAAGGGCATTATGGCAAAAGTTTAATTTTCCTCCCTTGAACCATTTGAAATAAGGCAGCTTTTCCTCGTAAGCCTTGTCCCACTTTTTCTCCCAATCAATGCCTTCTTTGGCTAATTTTTCCCAGAACTTCACAGGAGATTTGGAAGCTTCCCTGTAGATTTTATCGCTTTTTACCCAGGCGATTTTTTTCATTTCTTCGTTTGGCCAGTAGACTTTCCCTTTTTTAACAATGTATTTTTTTGCTGCCATCTTAATCAATAAAATATCTTTTGTCAAAAACTCCCTTATACCAAAGCATCTTTGTATATCCTGTATTGTCAATCTGCTCAGGAGGTATTCCCAGTATCTTCATGGCTTCTCTTATTTTCTCCCTTGCTTTTTCAAGGTCTTTCCTTTCACATAAGTATTCCATCTCTATAAACCACCCCAGGTGTTTTACTCTATTCATCTCTATGGATAACCGTTTATCTTTGTTATAAGAATAAGTTTCGTTCCATTTTGTTTTCTGCACCCACTCTCTGAATCCAAGATCCTTGAATAATGCAAGCAAGTCTTTGACTTCATTTTCGCCTTTTAGTTTGAATTCGAACTCCTGCTTGACAACAATATCTTTTGTCCATAATTTTTTGAGATGCTTTTTAAAATTTACTTCGAATTCATCTTTTGTTGCCCGTATCCTGAATGCTTTTTTAGGATAAAGCCTTTTGATTCTCCTTCTTCTGGCAAAATAATCATCAACTTTCTTGCCACTTTTGGCAAACTTGGCTATCTTCCTGATTTTATTTCTAAGCCCTTCTACCTGCGAATCATCTAGAATGATTTTTGTCTCAACCTCTAACCAAACCATTTTTTATTTTCCTCTTTTTTCTTACTTTAAAGTATAAAATTATCTATTTAAATCTTACCATCTTAAATTTTACATGAAAATTGTTGATTTGCCCTTGCATGGAGGAAGCTGCCCAAGATGGTTGTATCCAAGAATGGAGAAACTAGCAGAGCAGATATTTATTATTTTAGACATGGAATATAAAGATAAAGAGATTTTAGAAAGGTTATCTGATCCTTTATGGTTCCAGGCGTTGGCATGCGCTCTTGGTTTTGATTGGCATAGTTCAGGCACCACAACAACTACAACCGCAGCAGTAAAAGAAGCTCTGCAAAAAATAAATATAGGAATTTACGGGGCAGGGGGCAAGGGAAAAACCTCAAGAAAGACCTTAGACGACATTAAATCCAATGCAGAAAAAATAAATATCTCAGAAAAACAAACACAAAAAATGTTAAGGTCCAGTAAACTAGCAGCCAAAGTAGACACTTCTGCCTTGCAGGACGGATTTTCCCTGTACCACCACACTTTTTTCTTCTCTAAAAACAGCTGGGCAGTTATACAGCAGGGCATGCAGCAAAGCAGCCCGTTCGCAAGAAGGTATCACTGGAATGATACAGAAAATTTTCTTTCCGAACCTCATAAAGCTGTCTGCTGCGACCAGATTGTTAATCCATTGAACATGGTTGCAAAAGATGGAAGAGAAGCAAGAAAGGCAAGCATCGATGTAGCAGAAGACTTCAGCCACTATTTTTATTTAATAAAAAAAGAAGATAAAGGTCAAACCACTCTGTTTGACTTTGATAAAAATAATAAAGTAATCAAATTCAGGCAGGAGCATTTTCCAAAAATTCCCCTGTCACATCAAAATCTTCAAACTTTAAAGCAGATTAGCGAATATAAGCCAGAAAGTTACGAAGAGCTTTTATTGTTTAAAGGGGCAGGTCCTAAAATAATCCGCTCTCTTGCCCTGGTAAGCGAGCTTGCTTTTGGCACAGAATTATCCTGGAAAGACCCGGTTAAATTTTCTTTTGCCCATGGAGGAAAAGACGGATTTCCTTATTTTGTTGATACAAAACAGTATGATGAAAGCATAGAAACTCTTGCCCAGGCAGTTAAGTCAGCAAAATTAAAAGAAAAAGATAAATTTTTTGCATTAAAAAGATTAAGAAGGTTTGCCAGTTAAACTTTCAAAAAATATTCAGTTATTTCTTTTATTATATTCTCTGTAAAAACTCCTTTGATTAAAGACCAGATCTGCGAAGAAGGGCCGATAGAGTAAGCTGTTAATGGCCATGTGCCTCCATGGATGGGCGGCTTTTCTATCTCAACCATATCAGGGCATATTGAACTCATAGTGAAAGTTTGCCATTCGTTTGTCAGATAACGGTGCCTGCTCATAAGCACGCCTCCAGTGTTGCAACATCCACTTGCCGCCCGGCGGTCCATTCCAATACCAATTAAATATTTAGCTTGGTTTCTATCATCAGGACCATTGGGATCTTGTAATACAATGCGGGCAGTCATAGAAACAGCTATATGTTCTACATCAGAATTTTTTATATATTCCCAAGGGTGATCCGGCCACCAGTGTGTACCCTGGTCGGTTTCCCAGTTTCCCATGCCAACTTTATAGAAGAGTCCGCCACCTGGACCAGGTATTGGATTCCAATCAGTGTTTGGAACCTCGGGAAGATTATCTCCACCAGTGAAGACATATCCTCCAATAGGTAAGCCATGTTCGTAAGTATACCATTTTCCATCACTTTTACGCTTGACATAGAAAGTCATTGGCCCAAGCTCAAAACCAGCATTCAGATTATTTGGAGTGCTTGGGTCTGGAAAAATCTGGCCCCATGGATTATAACGATCACTTCCATCATCTGGAAAGTTTCTTGGTCCGCACTGATTTTGGTATGGCCAGCCATGATAAGACCATCCCCAGGTAGTTGGGATTATTGGAAGCGGGGACATTTCATGAGGAAGAGTAATATCATCTTTTAATTGCTGGAATGTAACGTCTGTGCTGTTTCCTCCTGAACTTTGGCATATCCCTCCAACACAAACCTTCCCAGTTTGACAGCTTCCGCAGCTTCCTCCGCATCCATTGTCTCCGCACTGCTTTCCAGCGCAGTTTGGAGTGCATCCCAAATTGGATGTCGCCCAAATAGGGCTGCTCCAAGCTCTTCTCCCATCATTTTGAATCGCTTCAATAAACAGATAATCTTCAGTTCCGCTTCTCAAATTGAGTGTTAGGCTCCCACTGACATTTTGCTTGGAATAACTGCTGGCATTAACAATTACCCCATTATAGAATACACTTACTTTTGTAATAGTTCTTCCTGGAGCTGCATTAATTGCATAATTTAAGATTATTGAAGAATGGCCTGTACTAAACTTATCCCCCATGATGTAATCTTTTGAGCCATTATTTACTCTAACATCCATAAAAATTTTATCTTCAGCAGCCCATGTATGTCGTGCTTTCAATGAATTATAAACTCCTTGTTTTGTTAAGCTTGAGGGATTGGAAATTCCAGTATAACACTCCGGATAAAAAGGCAGATCAGAATGGTCGTCATTTCCGCAGCTAAAACCTAAATGGACCCCATTGTCTAAGGCATACTTTATCCATTTTGTAGAGCCAGCAACTTGTCCAGAAGGAACATGAGGATTTAAAGATGTTGTACATCCAGACATAGCTGCGCAGTCCCAGTAGTAATTCCAGTGCCAGTCATTCTGATTTATAAATTCAACAAGAGGTATCCATGTTTCATTGTAATTTGATGGGTTGCTAAAATCAGTCCCTCCAGAATTTCTTGCAGGATGATTATGCTGGGCAATTCCTGAATTTTTAGACAGCCAGGACACTAATTCTGAAATTGTATTAAAATCTGAATCTGCAGCATCCTTTTTAGTGGAAGAGGGATTCATTGTTACATAATGGGCATGCTGGCTGCTGGTCCATTCTGCACCAAAGAAATAAACAAATGCATTGTCAACATTATTTGAGTTTGAGAGGGATAACATATCGTTCCATTCAGTTTGTGTTAAAAGGGTATCATGGTCATTAGTAGAGCCACAATTATAATAGCTTTTCATTGCACTAACACTTTCCAATGGGCTCATAGTTCCGTCACTATAAGAAGTATGTATCGAATGAAATCCGCACCAAACTGGAGCACTTAAGGCTATACACTGTCCGTCAGAGCAAATTTCTCCTGTCCCACAGCTTCCGCAGCTTCCTCCGCATCCGTTACTCCCGCAATTTCTTCCTGTGCAATCAGGAACACAAACTGCTTGGCAACATCCTCCAACACAAGTTTGAGTGTTATTACATCCTGGTGGGCAGGTTCCTCCACAACCGTCATCTCCACATGCTCCGACACAATTTGCACAAGTCGGAACACATGTTTCATCTTGGCATATTCCTCCAATACAAACTCCTGTTGAGCAGTCAGTTTCATCTGGTTTAAAAACATTAGTTGGACAAGCTACAGAAGTT
>MFWN01000001.1:0-135 GCA_001786395.1 Candidatus Pacearchaeota archaeon RBG_13_36_9 | reverse complement strand
GCCCTGCATGTATATGTATTTGGCCTGAACCCGTTGGCAGGGCAAGCTGCATTACTTCCTGAACAATACTCTGCAACATCACATTCTCCACCAGAAGCCCTGCATAAATTAGTTGTTGAATTATAAGATATCTGG